>NZ_JBOIBY010000489.1:0-7740 GCF_050739655.1 Pseudomonas sp.
GAAAATAGGACATGAATGCTTTTCCGCCGTGCCTGCCATATTTTCGCGTCGCCACGTCTAGTGCCGTCGTACTGTCGATCTTGCGCTGTTCTAGTTTTGTCAGCCTTAGCAACTCACCTTTGGTAATCTCAGGGTGAGAATGAGTTTCGTTGATTTTCTGAAGTTTTTTTAAAAAGATCTATTGCTCTGTATTTCGGAGAGTCGATTTTTTGGCTAGCTCGGAAAAGCTTTGCTATAAATAAATAAACCTCGTTATCATCGCTACAATGGGTGTAGATAGAAATGAAAAAACAAGAAAAACGAATCTGCCGCACCACTCTTGCATCAATTATTTCCGCGATGGCAGCAAGTGGGGCTGGAGTTTCTCAGGCTGCTGCGCTGGCTGATACTGAGACTTATCAAGTTCGCTGGGATAATACTTTAAAGTATCAAATCGGCCAGCGGACTGAATCCCCTTCTAATTTTGCTACTAGCAATATTAATACGAACGATGGTGATGCTGCGTTCAATAAACATGACTTAATCAGTAACCGTGTTGACATTCTTTCGGAGTTTGATTTCAACCTGAAAGATGAGGCTAAAAGCGGGTTTCGTATCAGTGTCGCTGGTTGGTACGACAATGTTTACGAGCGAAACCATCGTACGATTCCAGCTGCCACTTATAACATGACGTCTGTGGGTACTGATGAGTTCACAGATAAAGCAAAAGACATGGCGGGCAAGGATCTAGAGATTCTTGATGCATTCATTCATAGCGGAATGGCCTTTGGGGATCATTACCTCTCCTGGCGGCTTGGGCAGCATACTTTGCTTTGGGGTGAAAGCCTCTTCATGGCAACGAACGGGATCGCCAACGGTCAGGCACCCAATGACGCTTATAAAGCACTCTCCGTTCCAAGCACCTTGGCGAAGGAAGTATTCCTGCCTGTAGAGCAACTGTCATCGGCGTTCACGTTGACGGACAACCTTTCGGTCGAGGGCTACTACCAGTTTGAATACAAGCAAACTCGTGTTCCAGCGCCCGGTACTTTCTGGAGTACTGGCGACATGGTGTTCAAAGGGGGCGAGTCGTTGCTTTTGGCTCCAGGCTTTGGTGTTCCTCGAGGGGATTCCGTCAAGCCGCGTAGTGACAGCGGGCAGTGGGGCATCGCTCTGAAGTACCGTGACCTGGAAAACGACTGGGATTACGGCGCATATTTCCTGCGCTTCCATGCCAAGACGCCGCAGGTTTTTCTCCATTTGTCGTCAGTTGCGCCTGGTGTCGCAGTGCCGGATGAATACCGATTCATCTATCCAGAGGACATCAAGCTCTTCGGTCTGAGTGCTTCTACGAAGGTTGGTGATGCCAACGTTGCGGGTGAAATCTCCTTCCGGGACAACATGCCTCTCGTCAGCGATCCGACCAAGCTTGTGATCCTCGACGATCAACGCGTCGATGGCCGCCACAACCAAGAGTACGCCGTAGGACAGACCATTCATGCCCAAGTATCCACTATCTGGGTGCTGCCTCGTATGCCGCTTTGGGACACGTCCTCGTTGACAGCTGAGCTTGGCGCTAATCACCTATACAAAGTGACCAAGAACGGCGATCTGCGTGACAAGGATGACACTGTGCGCACCGCCGCCGGCTTTCGTGGAATTTTCGAACCGACCTGGTACCAGGCGTTGCCGTCTATTGACCTCAGTTCCCCCATCACCCTGGGTTACAACTTCACCGGCAAATCTGCAGTCGATCCGGCCTTCAACGTCACCGGGGCCGCCCACGGCGGAGACGTATCCGCCGCGCTCAACTTCAAGTACTTGGCGAATTTGAGAGGTGGGATTAGCTATACGAAGTTCTTGGGCGATGAAGAGAACAACGCCTACCACGATCGAGACTTCGTGATGGTGAACTTAGCTTACTCGTTCTGATGAGAGACGTTACATGAACAATAAGAACTGGCACCCGTCCGGCTTTGTAAAGGGCGTCATCCTCAATACCCTCACTCAGCCTAAAGCAGGTGAAATACATGAAGCGCCTTAAGCTTCACTGGTTGATGGCTGGGATGGCCGCCATGGGTGCTGCTTTTGCAGCGCCCATGGCGGGTGCTCAAACAGCTGACTCCGACCTCATACTCACTGCCGCGAAAGCACGTCTTGAGCGACCAGCAGAACCTGCAGCTAGACCAGAGCGTTCAATGCTATTTGCTGTAGCACGAAGCGGACGACGCCTGGTCGCAGTCGGAGAGCACGGTATCGTGGCGCTCTCCGATGATGAGGGTCGAACTTGGCGTAATGGCAAGGTACCGGTCGGTGTAAATCTGACCGGAGTGTCATTCGCCGATGAGCATAATGGCTGGGCTATCGGCCAAATGGGTGTCGTGCTTCATACGTCTGATGGCGGCGAGAGCTGGCAGAAACAGCTCGACGGTTTTACCGCCGCAAGTGTCATCTTGGATCAGGCGCGACAACAGGCAGCATCACTGGAACCAGACGCTAAAGAAGACTTGTTGTTCCGTGCACAAAGTCTGGTTGATGACGGCCCAGACAAGCCCTTTTTGGATTTGCTTGTCGAGGATCGCAATACCGTCACAGTGGTTGGCGCGTTCAATCTCGCTCTACGTAGCAACGATGGAGGGGTGACCTGGGCCGCTTATTCCCAGCAAATCGACAATCCTAATGGCATGCATGTATATGCGCTAAAGCGCATTTCTGGTGAGCTTATGGCAGCGGGGGAGCAGGGATCGCTTTTTTCGGCTGAACATGTTGGCGGGACATTGAAATCTCTTGCCTCTCCTTATGACGGTAGCTACTTCGGCATGTTGCCACTCGGTCAGCAGAGGGTTCTGGTTTACGGCCTGCGAGGGAATGCGTTTGTCTCCGACGATGCAGGCCTTAACTGGCATAAGGCAGAGGTGCCAGGAAGCAACAACGCAACACTCAACTTCGCTCTCGCGCGTAGTAACGGTGATGTACTCCTTCTGGATCAATCCGGGCGTGTACACATTAGCATTGACAAAGGCCGAGTATTCAAAACTATTAACTTTGAATGGGGAGCTCCGTTGACCGGTGCCGCCGAGACCTCAAGCGGGGACATTCTCCTGACGAGTCTCGCAGGTGTTGTAACAATCCCAATGGCTACTTTGGCCGAGACTGCTTCCAAGGAGTAATACCATGCAATCTACTCACGAAGAAGCGCCTGTCATCGCTAATTTGAAGGACTTTGACCGAGCTTCAGGCTCATGGCTGGAGCGCTTGCTGTTCAATCACAGAATATATGTGTTGCTGTTCTGTTTGCTGCTGACGGTGTTTTTCATTTTCCAATTCCCGGGGCTCAAGCTGAATGCAAATTTCCTCCGGATGATTCCAAATGACCACCCGTACGTACAGAACTTCACTGCTCGCCAGGATGATCTGGCAGGGCAGGGAAACGTCATGCGTATTGTGGTGGAGAACAAAAAGGGCAGCATTCTGGATGCTTCGTATCTGGCCACCCTGCAAAAGATCAGTGACGAGGTCTATCTCATTGCTGGGGTAAACCGCCCCTTCATGAAGTCACTTTGGACGCCGACCATGCGCTGGCGAGGTATCACTGAGGTCGGGATTGAGGAGGGGCCCGTGATCGACTCGAATTACGACGGGTCGGCTGCGGCCTTGGCACGTATGCGACTGAACATCGAACGATCGGGGGAGATCGGTAGTATTGTCGCACCAGATTTCAAATCGACCATGCTACTGGTACCGCTACTCGATATCGACACGGAGACAGGGAAACCGCTCGACTACGGTGACTTCAGTCGCAAGCTTGAGCAGGTGCGGGCGAAGTACCAGAGTGATCAAATCAGCATCCACATGGTTGGCTTCGCCAAGGTGGTTGGAGACCTTATCGAAGGGCTTGGTCAAGTATTGGTGTTCTTTGCCATCGCGATTCTCATTGCTGGCGCTCTGGTGTTCAATTACACCCGCTGTGTGCGAAGCACGCTCGTAGTGTTGATGTGCTCCGTAATCGCAGTTGTCTGGCTCCTGGGGCTGCTCCCCATCCTCGGCTACGACTTAGATCCCTACACCATCTTAGTTCCATTCCTCGTCTTCGCAATTGGCATGAGTCACGGCGCTCAGAAGATGAACGGCATCATGCAGGATATCGGTCGAGGTACTCATCGCCTGATCGCTGCGCGCTATACCTTCCGCCGTCTCTTCATGGCGGGATTGGTGGCACTCGCGTGTGATGCCGTAGGTTTCGCCGTGCTGTTGCTGATCAATATTGAGGTGATCCGCCAGCTTGCTACCACTGCCAGCATTGGCGTGGCATTCCTGATTTTCACCAACTTGATCCTGCTACCTGTTGTTCTCAGTTACGTCGGGGTAGGAAAGCGGGCTGCCGTGCGGAGCCTGCGCAACGAGGAGTCAGACCTAAGCGGTGGAATTCGGCATCCTTTGTGGCGATTCCTGGATCTGTTCACCCGTCGGAAAGTGGCCGCGCCAACCCTATTCATTGCTTTTGCACTAGGCATCTTTGGGTTTGTGGTGAGTCACAAACTCAAGGTCGGTGATTTGGATCCCGGTGCGCCTGAACTGCGAGTTGACTCTCGCTACAACAAGGACAATGGCTACATCACTTCGCACTTTGGGAACGCTAGTGACGTGTTCATTGTCATGGTCACTTCTCCAACTGGGCAGTGTATGAATTATGACCTGCTGGAGAAAATTGACCGTCTAGAGTGGAAGCTACGTCAGCAGCCAGGAGTAGCTGCGACTGATTCTTTTGCTTCCTTCATTGGCATCATGACTGGCCAGCTGACCGAGGGTAATTCCAAGTGGATCGGCCTCATTCCCAACCAGGCCGTTATCAACAGTTTGGTTAAATACGCTCCCTCAACCATCGTCAGTCAAGCTTGCGACATGTCAATGCTCCGGATATTCCTGACGGATCACAAAGCCGAGACGCTGAATGGTGTTGTGAGTGTTGTTGAAGCTTTTGCCGCTCGGAACAACACCGCCGATCAACAGTTCAAAATGGCAGCAGGGACTGCGGGCATTGAGGCGGCAACTAACATTGTGGTGGAAAAAGCCAATCGCGATATGCTGTTCTGGGTCTATGGCGCGGTAATACTGCTCTGCTTCATTGTGTTCCGCTCCTGGCGGGCAGTTACCTGTGCGATTTTGCCGTTAATCCTCACATCGATCCTCGCTGAGGCGCTGATGGTGTGGCTGGACATCGGTGTGAAGGTAGCTACGTTGCCGGTGATCGCATTGGGGGTAGGTATTGGCATCGACTATGCGCTCTACGTCCTGAGTATCTTACTTGCACATCTTCGCAGTGGAGAGTCTCTGTCGATGGCCTATTACCGTTCGCTGCTATTTACCGGCCGGGTCGTATTGCTCACTGGTGCGACATTGGCGATTGGCGTTGCTACCTGGTCGCTTTCTCCGATCAAGTTCCAAGCCGACATGGGCGTCCTTCTAGCATTCATGTTCCTGTGGAACATGTTGGGGGCACTCATCTTGCTCCCGGCTTTAGCGAGCTTCCTACTCAAACCGGCTGCTCGTTCACTAGCAAGTGAGGCCCAAGAGATTTCTGAGAAGAAGGTTGAGAAGAAGGCTGAGGAGGATCCTGCCATGCAGCGCTTGCTCCACGGTTTTCCGCATTGACACACCCGCGCATTGCATAACTGCGAGTCAACGTGCGCCCCCGCTTTTGGGGGCGCTTTCGTTTCTAGGTACCATCCGTACCCATCTCGACTAAGGAAGCTCTGAAGAAGACTTCCTGATTTTAGCAAAATACCCAGACTCCACCCGCCAAGTCTCCCGATGAAGCAAATGACATTTAGCCGATGCCGAGTACGCCGGCAAACGCAAGCAGACCCCTAAAGAGTTGTTCCTGATCGAGATGGATCGGGTGGTGCCGTGGCGGGGTTTGATTGCTCTGATCGAGCGGCACTACCCGAAGGGTGATGGTGGACATCCGGCCTATCCGCTGATTGCGATGCTACGTGTCCATCTGATGCAGAGCTGGTTCGGCTACAGCGATTCGAAAGCGATAAACGGTGCCTATCTGCTTACTAAAGATAGGTTTTCGTAGCCTCCAGCAGCGGTGTAATTGAGTCTCCAAGCACTGCCGAGAGCGCTGCCATGACAATAAAAAAAATGCTATTTACTGTTGCAGGTCTGTCTATATTTGCGCTTTTCGCGCTGGCTATCGTGAGCCAGCCGCCACGAGCAGCAAGCGTTGCCTATGCCTCGTATCCGCAGGGATGCCAGTACGGCAACTACCCCTGTGCATTACCACCCGGATTCCGAGGTTGGCCACAATTCCCTTGATTGGCTGAACGCTAATTTGTGCAGAAAATAAGCGTAAGCTTGGTTTCGTAGGATTGTTTTCGCTTTTCGGTCAGGGCGCGCTTCTAGAGGTAAGCCGGCAAAGTCACCTACCCGATCCCAGCAATAAGGGCGATGTTCTCCACTTAAAAATACGTGGACACCATCGCCCTTTTCGTCAGGATTAGCATGCGCCAAAGAACCTCCTATCCCAAACCCTTCAAAGCCCAAGTCGTCCAGGAATGCCTGCAACCAGGCGTATCGATGGCCAGCGTCGCGCTGCGCCACGGCATCAACGCCAACCTGGTTCGAAAGTGGATACCTGCTTACCGTGATTGCCAGGAGCCGGCGCTGCCCGCTTCCTGTCTGTTCAACCTTGCAGGGGCTTGCCTTCCCAGCTGTCGCCCTGCCTGTAACAGCCAGACGCCAGCAGATGATTGAGCAAGGCCTGGCCACGAAGCCAAAGGCAGTTGCTCTCTACCGGGAGTGTCTCCAGCAACTCCTGTTCGTGCCCACGCCTAAGCTTTTGCACGTAGCGGCAGCTCTTCAGGGCTCTGACATCAGATCAGCCGCCATGCAAGGTCGCGAGTATTTGGCTTGGGGCCTGCTCCAGCAGCTGCGGATCCTGGTGAGAGTGATGGGTCGTTGATTAATACCAGATTCGCGGAAGGTCAGAACGGTGTTGATGTTCGCTTGTCATCCATCCGCTCGGAGAAAGGCAAGACGCACGCGGCAAACTGATTCTTGAAACATTCAGGGGGACGTATTTCATTCAAAAGCTTATGCCTTGGCTTGAAGGAAAACTACGGCTGCCAAACGACCCCAAGAGACGGCTAGGAAGGACATGATGTTGATGTACGTCGGAATGAATCGCCCGACCCATATGCTGTGCCTCGCGATGCGACAAAGCAGCTAGGGAGAGGGATCTGTTGGAGTGAAACGTAGGGAAGCTCTGGAGTCAGCCGGCTGGTCGATTCTGGATCTGACGGTTTAGGCGCGTAAGCTGAGCTGTACTCACACCGGGACGTTCTCGGCGTAATCACAGCTCATTCCTGTGGATAGAAGTTAGTTGGCAACGGTGCGCTATCGCTAGCCGCCAGACTTACGCCCAATATGATTGAAACGCGCCTATTGGTGCGGCAAGCACTGATAGGCGCGTATAGGAAAGATTAAGTTTCTTATCTTACACCTGTGCGTTCCAGATATTGCGGGGTGTACATGGTTGCTGGGAGTTGGGCGAAGCTCATACCTTCCTTATCACCGTTCATTGCGTTCATCACAGCGTAATCGCGGGATTGGTAGTTGTAGATAACGAGAGGAACGGAAAGGGTGAGAGAAATTTCTGGATAGGTAAGCGGCGGGATCTGCATGCTTTTCCAGAGCTGCCCTTTCGCGTCCCAAAGATCGCTGGTGAGGATTGTCCATGTATCTTCATCGATGTAC
>NZ_JBOIBY010000490.1:0-4585 GCF_050739655.1 Pseudomonas sp.
GCCTTCGGCAGCTCCTACAGGTGAATCGAACATGAGCGCCAACGTTGACCTGAACAATCGCCCGGACTATGACCAGGTCCTGCAGGACATTGCCGATTACGTCCTCGGTTACAAAGTCGAGTCCAAAGAAGCCCTCGATACTGCCCGTAATTGCCTGATCGATACCTTGGGTTGCGGCCTGCTCGCCTTGCGATTTCCCGAATGCACCAAGCACCTGGGGCCTGTCGTCGAAGGCACGGTCGTACCCTTCGGTGCCCGCGTTCCCGGCACTGCTTATCGGCTCGATCCGGTCAAAGCGGCATGGGATATCGGCTGCATCGTGCGCTGGCTCGACTTCAACGACACCTGGCTTGCAGCCGAATGGGGGCATCCGTCGGATAATCTAGGCGGCATTCTCGCGGTGGCCGACCATTTGTCGCAAAAGCGCCTGGCCAATGGTGATGCGCCTCTGACGGTGCGCACCGTGCTTGAGGCGATGGTCATGGCCCACGAGATTCAAGGTGTGATTGCCCTGGAAAACTCGTTCAACCGTGTGGGCCTCGATCACGTCATTCTGGTGAAGGTCGCCTCGACCTCAGTCTGCGCGAAACTGATGGGCGCCAATCGCGAGCAGATGTTGTCGGCGTTGTCCCATGCGTTCGCTGATGGTCAGGCATTGCGCACCTATCGGCACGCGCCGAATGCCGGGTCACGCAAGTCGTGGGCGGCGGGCGATGCGTCCAGTCGGGGCGTGCGTTTGGCGGATATCGCGATGCGCGGCGAGATGGGTATTCCTGGCGTATTGAGTGCCAAACAGTGGGGGTTCTACGACGTACTGTTCAGCCATACGAACAATGATTTGGCGCTCAAGCCTGAAGACAAGCGGGCGTTCAGTTTTTCGCGGCCGTACGGCAGTTATGTGATGGAAAACGTGCTGTTCAAGATCAGTTTTCCGGCGGAGTTCCATGCGCAGACGGCCTGTGAAGCAGCGGTGATATTGCATCCACGGGTGCGCAATCGCCTGCACGAAATCGACCGGATCGTCATCACCACCCAAGAATCGGCGATCCGCATCATTTCCAAGGTCGGCCCGTTGGCCAACGCCGCCGATCGCGATCACTGCATTCAATACATGACCGCCGTGCCGCTGGCGTTCGGTAACCTGGTGGCCGAACACTACGAGGATGATTTCCACAGGGCGCATCCGATCATCGATGTGCTGCGTGAAAAAATGGTCATCGTTGAAGAGCCGCGTTTCACCCGTGAATACCTGGAGGCTGACAAACGTTCCATTGCCAATGCGGTGCAGGTGTTTTTCAAGGATGGGTCCAGCACTGAGAACGTGGTGGTGGAGTACCCGATTGGGCATCGTCGCAGGCGTGCCGAGGGCATTGCGTTGCTGGAGGACAAGTTCAGGGCGAACTTGCTGACACGTTTCACCGGGCAGCGGAGCGAGGAGATTTTTGAGTTGTGCAAGGACCAGGCGCGGCTTGAGGCGACGCCGGTGAATCGGTTTGTGGATTTGTTTGTTATTTAAGGGACCGCGTTATCGTTCATCGCGGGCAAGCCCGCTCCCACAGGGTTTTGTGTCGGAGTGCAAAACTTGCAAACACCCAAAATCCCTGTGGGAGCGGGCTTGCCCGCGATGGCGGCGGAACTGGCGCTACAGAACTATTTGAGCCGCCGCTCCACACCTTTCTCCACAAGAATCTTCGCGGAGATTTCTTCAACGGAGAAATGCGTGGAATTGATGTTCGGAATGTTCTCGCGGCGGAACAGGTTTTCCACCTCGCGCACTTCGAACTCGCACTGGGCGTAGCTGGAATAACGGCTGTTGGGCTTGCGCTCGTTGCGGATCGCGGTGAGGCGGTCCGGGTCGATGGTCAGGCCGAACAGCTTGTGTTGGTGGGCGCGCAGGGCGGACGGCAGTTGCAGGCGTTCCATGTCGTCTTCGGTCAGCGGGTAGTTGGCGGCACGGATGCCGAATTGCATGGCCATGTACAGACAGGTTGGTGTCTTGCCGCAACGCGATACGCCTACCAGGATAAGGTCGGCCTTGTCGTAGTAATGCGTGCGGGCGCCGTCGTCGTTGTCGAGGGCGAAGTTAACGGCCTCGATACGCTCCATGTAATTGGTATTGGAGCCGATGGAGTGGGATTTGCCGACGGTATAGGAAGAGTGCTCGGTCAGTTCCTGTTCAAGAGGCGCCAGGAAGGTCGAGAAAATGTCGATCATGAAACCATTGGAAGTCGCGAGGATCTCACGAATGTCCTGATTGACGATGGTGTCGAAGATAATCGGACGAAAGCCGTCGGTTTCGGCGGCTTTGTTGATTTGTTGTACCATGGCCCGCGCTTTGTCCACGTTGTCGATGTACGGCCGCGTGACTTTGCTGAAGGTAATGTTTTCGAACTGCGCCAAAAGGCTTTGGCCGAGGGTTTCGGCGGTAATGCCGGTGCCATCGGAGATAAAGAAAGCAGATCGTTTCATTTGCACCTTGGGCCTTAAGCTAGTGAGAAATCTTGGATATGATAGGCGGGATTTGCTGGCCGCCAATGGCCCGCATTCTCACTTATTTTCCAGGTCCAGGCCATATAGCCGGCAAACGCTCCTTTTAGCAGCCGGTTTTTGAGCTTTTCCAACACAGTTAGTGGAGAGATCACCTTGGTAGAGTACGTAGTTTCCCTCGATAAGCTCGGCAAACACGATGTTGAGCATGTGGGGGGCAAGAACGCATCCCTGGGCGAGATGATCAGCAACCTGGCAGGTGCCGGTGTATCGGTGCCCGGTGGCTTCGCCACAACCGCTCAGGCTTATCGTGATTTCCTGGAACTGAGCGGCTTGAATCAGCAGATTCACGATGCCCTCGATGCCCTGGACGTCGACGACGTGAATGCCCTGGCCAAGACCGGTGCCCAGATCCGTCAATGGATCATGGAAGCCGAGTTCCCTGAAAAACTGAATACCGAAATCCGCACTGCGTTCGCCGCGCTGTCCGCCGGCAACCCTGACGTGGCCGTAGCCGTGCGTTCTTCCGCTACCGCCGAAGACCTGCCAGACGCATCCTTCGCCGGTCAGCAGGAAACCTTCCTGAACATCCGCGGTGTCGAAAACGTCATTCGCGCTGCCAAAGAGGTGTTCGCCTCCCTTTTCAACGATCGCGCGATTTCCTATCGCGTGCACCAGGGCTTCGACCACAAGTTGGTAGCCCTGTCGGCCGGCGTACAGCGCATGGTCCGCTCCGAAACCGGCACCGCCGGCGTGATGTTCACCCTCGATACCGAATCGGGTTTCCGTGACGTGGTGTTCATCACCGGCGCCTACGGCCTGGGTGAAACCGTCGTGCAGGGCGCAGTGAACCCGGATGAATTCTACGTCCACAAAGGCACGCTGGCCGCCGGTCGTCCGGCGATCCTGCGCCGCAACCTGGGCAGCAAGGCCATCAAGATGATCTACGGCGACGAGGCCAAGGCCGGTCGTTCGGTCAAGACCGTCGACGTGGACAAGGCCGAGCGCGCACGTTTCTGCCTGACCGACGCCGAAGTCAGCGAGCTGGCCAAGCAGGCGATGATCATCGAGAAGCACTACAAGTGCCCGATGGACATCGAGTGGGCCAAGGACGGTGACGACGGCAAGCTGTACATCGTGCAGGCCCGTCCGGAAACCGTGAAGAGCCGCACCCAGGCCAACGTCATGGAACGTTACCTGCTGAAAGAAACCGGCACCGTGCTGGTGGAAGGTCGCGCCATCGGCCAGCGCATCGGCGCCGGCAAGGTGCGCATCATCAAGGACGTGTCCGAGATGGACAAGGTCCAGCCAGGCGACGTACTGGTTTCCGACATGACCGACCCGGATTGGGAACCGGTCATGAAGCGCGCCAGCGCGATCGTCACCAACCGTGGTGGCCGTACTTGCCACGCGGCGATCATCGCCCGTGAGCTGGGTATCCCGGCAGTAGTAGGTTGCGGCAACGCCACCCAGCTGTTGAAAGACGGCCAGGGCGTGACCGTTTCCTGCGCTGAAGGCGACACCGGTTTCATCTTCGAAGGCGAACTGGGCTTCGACATCAAGAAGAACTCCGTTGACGCCATGCCTGAGCTGCCGTTTAAGATCATGATGAACGTCGGTAACCCGGACCGCGCCTTCGACTTCGCACAGCTGCCGAACGCCGGTGTGGGCCTGGCTCGCCTGGAGTTCATCATCAACCGCATGATCGGCGTGCACCCCAAGGCACTGCTGAACTACGACGGTCTGCCGCTGGACATCAAGGAAAGCGTCGACAAGCGCATCGCCGGCTACAACGATCCGGTGGGTTTCTACGTCGAGAAACTGGTCGAAGGCATCAGCACCCTGGCGGCTGCGTTCTGGCCGAAGAAAGTCATCGTGCGCCTGTCGGACTTCAAGTCCAACGAATACGCCAACCTGATCGGCGGCAAGCTGTACGAGCCGGAAGAAGAGAACCCGATGCTGGGCTTCCGCGGTGCGTCGCGTTACATCAGCGAATCGTTCCGCGACTGCTTCGAGCTCGAGTGCCGTGCTCTGAAGCGTGTGCGCAACGAGATGGGCCTGACCAACGTCGAAATCATGGTGCCGTTCGTCCGTACCC
>NZ_JBOIBY010000491.1:0-2781 GCF_050739655.1 Pseudomonas sp.
TCGGCAGCTCCTACAGGGTTTTGTGTACACCTGTAGGAGCTGCCGAAGGCTGCGATCTTTTGATTTTAGCCCTTCAGCGCAGCCGCCAGAATCAGCGCCTTCATCTCCGACACCGCCGACTTGAAGCCCACAAACAGCGCATGAGCCACCAACGCGTGGCCGATGTTCAGTTCATTGATGCCCTTGATCGCTGCCACCGCCTCAACGTTGTGGTAATGCAGACCATGGCCCGCGTTGACGATCAGACCTTGAGCAAGGCCAAACGCCACACCATCAGCAACGCGCTTGAGCTCCTCAGCCACCTCGGTCGGTGTCTCGGCATCAGCATAACGACCGGTGTGCAATTCGATGGCCGGCGCCCCCACACGGCGGGACGCTTCGATCTGGCGCTCATCGGCATCAATGAACAGCGACACTTCCGAGCCGATCTTTGACAAGCGCTGCACCGCAGCCTTGATCCGCGCCTCCTGCCCCGCCACGTCCAGGCCGCCTTCGGTGGTCAATTCCTGACGGGTTTCCGGCACCAGGCAAATGTGTGCCGGACGGATACGCTCGGCGAACGCCATCATTTCTTCGGTGACACCCATTTCGAAGTTCATGCGGGTTTGCAGCACATCTTTGAGCAACAGCACGTCACGCTCCTGGATGTGCCGGCGGTCTTCGCGCAGGTGCACGGTGATGCCGTCAGCGCCCGCCTCTTCCGCATCCAGTGCAGCCTTGACCGGGTCCGGGTAACGAGTGCCCCGGGCCTGACGCAGGGTGGCAACGTGGTCGATGTTCACGCCAAGAAGAATGCGGGTGCTGGTGGTCACGGAAGCGCTCCAGAAGAAGAGAAAGTTCGGTGCACAGCATACGGGGTGATCAGGGCTTGCGAAACAGCTCGCGACTGACAAGAGGCCGACCGCCCAGATGAACCGCCAGCGCCTGACGCATCAAACGCTTGGCAGCCGACAACGCGCCAGGTGCGGACCAATCGGCTTCAGCCATGGCCAGCAGCTCGACACCATTGAACAGTCCGGGCTGCAGCAGATAGACCCGTTCAAGTCCCGCATCCACTTGCAACCGGTAGAGACCGTCCGCAACGATCGGTTCGCCATGAATGTCCGTGGTCAAGGCAAAGCCATAACCCAAGTCATCCAGCAGCCGCCATTCGAACGACCGCAACAACGGCTCCAACGGTCGACCTTCGGCCAGGGCCAGCAACGTGGCTGCGTAGTGATCGAACACACCGGGATGAGGGTCTTCGGCGGGCAGCAGACGAATCAGCAGTTCATTGAGATAGAGCCCACTGAACAGTGCTTCGCCGTGAAGCCAGGTGGAAACACCGGCGCTTTCCATGCGCCCAACATTCTTCAGCTCACCACGCCCACGAAACTCCACTTCCAGCGGCACGAACGGCCGCGCCAGCGTCCCGGCCTTGCCCCGCGCGCTACGCAACACCGCCCGAAGCCGACCTTGCGGCGTGAGGAAGTCCACCAGCGCGCTATTTTCGCGGTACGCGCGGGAGTGGAGGACGTAGGCGGGTTGGCCGATGGGCGGGGTTTGCGACATGTAAGTCAGAAGTCTCACTGGAGGAATGCAATTTTACAAACAACAGAAACCATTGTGGGAGCGGGCTTGCCCGCGATGGCGGACCCACATTCAACATCTCTGTCGAATGTTACATCCTCATCGCGGGCAAGCCCGCTCCCACAGGTTTCTACGGTGCGATTTCGAGCGGGTTTACAAGTCGCCGTAACCCAACGAACGCAAGGCGCGCTCATCATCGGACCAGCCACCCTTAACCTTGACCCAAAGGTTAAGCATGATCTTGGAGTCGAACAGCAGCTCCATGTCCTTGCGCGCCTCGGTGCCGATACGCTTGATGCGCTCGCCCTTGTCGCCAATGATGATTTTCTTCTGGCCATCACGCTCGACGAGAATCAAGGCATGGATGTGCAGGGTTTTGCCCTGCTGCTTGAACTCTTCGATTTCGACCGTGATCTGGTACGGCAGCTCGGCGCCCAACTGGCGCATGATTTTTTCACGCACAAGCTCAGCAGCGAGGAAGCGGCTGCTGCGGTCGGTGATCTGGTCTTCCGGGAAGAAGTGATCGTTTTCCGGCAAGTGATCGGCAATCACCCGCTCCAGTGCATCGAGGTTGTGCCCGTGCTGCGCCGAAATAGGGATGATCTGTGCGTTCGGCAGCTGCTCCTGCAACCAGCTCAGATGCGGCATCAACTCGGCCTTGTCTTCGATGCGATCGGTCTTGTTCAGCGCGACGATCAGCGGACCGGTCACGTATTGCACGCGCTCGAGGACCATCTGGTCTTCTTCGGTCCACTTGGTACGGTCAACCACGAAGATCACCACGTCGACGTCTTTCAACGCCGCCGAAGCGGTCTTGTTCATATAGCGGTTCAGGGCCTTTTCGCCGCCCTTGTGCATGCCGGGGGTGTCGACGTAGATGGCCTGCACATCACCCTCGGTCTTGATGCCGAGCATGTTGTGGCGGGTGGTTTGCGGCTTGCGCGAGGTGATCGCCAGTTTCTGACCCAGAATGTGGTTCAGCAGCGTGGACTTGCCCACGTTTGGACGGCCGACGATGGCAACGTAGCCACAGCGAGTTGCATTTGTATCAGTCATTGCCATTCTCCACACCCAGGGCAATCAGAGCTGCGGCGGCCGCTACCTGTTCGGCAATACGACGACTCACACCCTGACCTCGGCTTTTTTCATTCAGTAAGATGATTTCGCATTCGACGAAGAACGTCCGGCAATGCGGCTCACCCTGGATATCCA
>NZ_JBOIBY010000492.1:0-1667 GCF_050739655.1 Pseudomonas sp.
TTCGCGCACTGGAAGTATTGCGCCACGACCTGACAACTGAGCGGCACGAGCCGGATGAAGAGAGATCTTCACGTCCGGATCTGTGGGGGGCGGCGGCTGAGATGCCGCCGCCTACCCGGCGAAGGGGATGGGCTGTCCCGATGAGTGGATGCGATCAACCGGAAGGGAGGAACCGTATGCATGAGTCAACGTTGCAGGGTAAGTCGCATGCTATTCCGA
This sequence comes from Pseudomonas sp., assembly GCF_050739655.1. Taxonomy (GTDB): domain Bacteria; phylum Pseudomonadota; class Gammaproteobacteria; order Pseudomonadales; family Pseudomonadaceae; genus Aquipseudomonas. Next base: position 220 of record NZ_JBOIBY010000492.1, read on the forward strand.
AACGCCTCGTGTGGGATGCGTGGCTGAAGGTGAAGAAGAATGGAGGGGCGGCCGGGGTCGACGGGGTGACGATCGGGCAGTTCGAGGGTGACCTGAGGGACAACCTCTTCAAGCTGTGGAATCGGATGTCGTCGGGTTCGTATTTCCCCGGGCCGGTCCGGGCGGTAGAGATACCCAAGAAAGGCGGAACACGGGTTCTCGGCATCCCGAATGTGATCGACAGGGTGGCGCAGACGGTGGCGGTCATGGCCTTGGAGCCGGACGTGGAGAAGGTCTTCCATGGCGACTCCTATGGCTACCGCCCGGGGCGCTCCCCGGTGGACGCGCTCACGGTATGCCGGCAGCGATGCTGGGAGAAGGACTGGGTCATAGACCTTGATGTGAAAGCCTTCTTTGATTCCGTGCCATGGGATCTGATGCTGAAGGCGGTCGCGTGCCACACGGACCAGAAATGGGTCCTGCTGTATGTGGAACGCTGGCTGAAAGCGCCGATGCTGATGGCCGATGGTAACCTGTCCCAACGGGTCCAAGGAACGCCGCAAGGCGGACCGATCTCACCCGTCCTCGCCAATCTTTTTCTGCACTACGGCTTCGACACCTGGATGACACGGGAATTCCCGGGAATCCGGTTCGAACGCTTCGCAGACGATGCGGTGATCCATTGCGCAAGCGAACGCCAAGCCCGCCTCGTGCAGGCAGCGGTCGCCCGTCGGCTTGCTGACGTCGGGCTGGAACTTCATCCCGACAAAACGCGGATCGTATACTGTCAAGACAGTAACCGCCGGGGAACATATGAGAACACCTCATTCACGTTCCTCAGCTACACGTTCCGACCCCGCAGAGCCTTCAACAACAAGAGGAACGTAAGGTTCACCAGTTTCCTCCCGGGGGCAAGCAGGGACAAGCAGACGGAGTTCAGCCGCCGGGTGCATGCCTGGCGGCTACACCGGCGCACCGACCTCACCATCGCCGAACTGGCGAATGGCCGCAAAAATGAGGACGGCACCCCGCTGTCACCGGGCATCAACCCGGTACTAGCCGGGTGGTTCAGCTACTTCACCGCCTTCTACCCGACCACGGTGGACCCGCTACGACAGCGCATCGACCGCCATCTGGTGCGCTGGGTCCGACGGAAATACAAACGATGCACAACCAACGACCAGGCACGAACATGGCTCCACGGGGTCCGGCAACGGGCACCCGATCTGTTCGCGCACTGGCAGGTGGCCAGCACACCCTGACAACCGGACGGCACGAGCCCCGTGAAGGGAGACTTTCATGCGGGGATCTGTGGGAGCCCGGGGCTGAAACGCCCCGGGCCACCCGGCACGCCCGCTCACACGCGGCGCGGTTCCTCGGCTACGAGATCACCGCTCACCATGACCACAGCAAGGGAGCCCGCGGCCGCAGGTGGACCGACGGGTTCATCAAGCTCAACGTCCCACGAT
>NZ_JBOIBY010000493.1:0-1190 GCF_050739655.1 Pseudomonas sp.
GCTTTGAACCACTATATCGAGCTATTCAACTGTTTATTCAAACTGCACCGGTTGATTAGAGGCACCCCCATTGATTTGGAGTGCAAGGCGGTATTCGCTGGTCGTGCAAATTGCGAACTGCTTGAAGGCTCGAGCGAAGTAGGAAGGGTCCTTGAAACCGGCCTCATAGCCGATGCTGGTAATCGGCATCTGGCTGTTGTCGAGCAGTTCTTTGGCGAAGTTCATGCGCTTGTCCAGGATGTAATCGGTAAAGCCAAGTCCATTGGCTTCCTTGAACAGGCGGCTGAAGCGAAATGTCGTCATGCCGCAGCGCTGTGCCAGTTCCCTCTGATCGATGCTGTCTCGAAAGTGCTGCTCGATGTACAGCATGATATTGCTCAGCGCCTGGTGTTTTTGGTGTCCTGAGGTCCGCCGGATGCTGTCCGGCAGAGTCGGGGAGTGGTCGATCTGCGATGACTTGCCCTGGCCGTTGGCATTTCGGCGCAACTCGCAGAGCTGTACCACCGCCGTCAGGTAACGATTCTTCTCGGTGGTCGAGAGCGGGAGCACCATGTATTCCCAGACGCTGGAGCGCATGGCCCATACAGCCAGTTCCTCCGAGTGCTGCACGGTGAACATGGTGATCGGGATGCTGGGGGTGGTGCGTTTGATCTCCAGCAACAGCCGCAAGCCTGGCGTGTCGGGGCGATCGAAATGGATGCAGATCATGTCTGCCGGTTCCCCGATGGGCAGCACGGAGTTTTTTGCCAGTCTGCAGTCGCAGGTGCCCTCGAACTGCGCGATGAGTTCTTTTGTGGACCGATCATGAGTCAGATCGAACCACAGGAGCGATGGCCTTTTGGTCAAATTGGACGTCATGTCTCTACTCTGGGGTTCTTGGTGACTCACTTCGCTAGTATTGCCAAGGTGCTATCACTTTGCAGATTTAATCCTGATAGAAAAGACGATTTTTAGTTCCTTTAGCTATATAGGTGCCTGGAAGGCTGCCCCAGTCGAGTGTTTGTTGGTGTGTTTTCGACAAACCGTGTTTAACCGCTTGTCGCTTGTGAATCAATGACAATTGCCTTTGCGATTCAGTGCCTTGTTTACCCCCACCCGTTACTTCTGCAAAGGCCAATGCCCCGTATTTGGCTGCCCCGCAAAATAGTCCTAGCGATGTGCAAAATCTTCCTAACGCCCATGCATGCACC
>NZ_JBOIBY010000494.1:0-5983 GCF_050739655.1 Pseudomonas sp.
AGGTAGAACATGAGCGACGATGATCTGGAAAACGACGACCTCGAAGTAGGCGACGACGACGAAACCGAAGAAGGTCTGGAAGCAGCGGCGGAAGACGTCGCTGAAGACGACGGCGGTGATGCCCCCGCTCCGACCGCCAAAGGCAAGGCCAAGGCAGCGGTATCGGTTGATGAACTGCCGAGTGTCGAAGCCAAGAACAAGGAACGCGATGCTCTCGCGCGGGCCATGGAAGAGTTCTTGTCCAAAGGCGGCAAGGTTCAGGAAGTGGAGGCCAACGTGGTCGCCGATCCTCCCAAGAAGCCTGACAACAAGTACGGCAGCCGGCCTATCTGAGCCTGCTTCGCGCTTGCTGAAAAAGCCCGCCGTCGCTGCGGGCTTTTTCATATCTGGAGCAAAAGCAAAAGATCGCAGCCTGCGGCAGCTCCTACAGGTGTACGCCTTCAAATCCTGGCTGAATTCCACAACGCCAACAACGCTGGCAGCTCGGTCAGGCTGCGAATCTCGGCATCCGGTAGACGCTCTGCTTCCCAGACTTTGCCCGCCGGGTTGAACCAGATCGCCCTAAGCCCCGCTTGCTGTGCCCCGGCGATATCGTCGCCAGGGTGATCGCCGATATGCACCGCCGTCTCAGCGGTTGCACCTCCGCGTTGCAAAGCTTCATGGAACAGGCGCGAATCGGGTTTTGCGATGCCGATGTCTTCGGCGCACAGCGCAAATTTGAAAAAGTCCGCCAGCCCCAGACGGCGCACGTCGGCGTTGCCGTTGGTGACCACGCCGAGGGCGTAATGGTTGGCCAGCACTTCCAGGGTCGGTTGCACCTCCGGGAAGATCTCCAGCTGATGCCGCGCATGCAGGAACACTTCGAAACTGCGATCAGCCAGGTCCGATGCTTCTGCGTGGGTATAACCAGATTCTTCCAAAGCCTGGAACAACACACGACGGCGCAGGGCGCTGATGCGGTGCTTGAGGTTTGGCTCACTGCTCAAGATTCGCTCGCGAATAGCCCACAAATGCTCCACCGGCACCGCGCCCAGATTCGGAGCGTGTTCCACCAGCCATTCGCGCAATATGGCTTCGGCGCTGACGATCACCGGGGCGGTGTCCCACAGCGTGTCATCGAGGTCGAAGGTGATCAGTTGGATCGTCATGAATCATCGCCTTTAATGCGTTTGGCCCGTGGATGGGCGCTGTCGTAGACCGTGGCCAGATGCTGGAAGTCCAGGTGGGTGTAGATCTGCGTGGTCTTGATGTCCGAATGGCCCAGCAGTTCCTGCACCGCCCGCAGGTCTTGAGAGGACTCCAGCAAGTGGCTGGCAAAGGAATGTCGAAGCATGTGCGGGTGCAGGTTTTGCCCAAGTTCACGTTCACCGGCGGCCTTGACTCGCACCTGGATCGCCCGCGGTCCGAGCCGTCGGCCTTGTTGGCTGATAAACACCGCATCGTCTGCAGGATTGGCCATGGCTCGCAGCGCAAGCCATTGTTCCAAGGCCTCGCGAGCCTTTTTGCCCACCGGCAGCAAACGGGTTTTACTGCCCTTGCCGAGCACCTGAACCATGCCGTCGGCCAGGTCCAGATGATCGAGATTGAGGCCGGTCAGCTCCGACAGTCGCAATCCAGAGGAATAGAACAACTCCAGAATCGCCTGATCCCTGCGAGCCAGAAAATCATCCTCCACACCACCTTCAAGCAGTTGCAGCGCGCGGTCGGTGTCGAGGGTTTTCGGCAGGCGGCGTTCGCCCTTGGGCGGAGCCAGGCCATTGGCCGGGTCGTGATCGCAAAGGCCTTCGCGGTTCAGATAGTGATAAAGGCCGCGCACTGCCGACAGCAGTCGGGCCAGGCTGCGCGAGGATTGGCCTTGGGCATGCAGACGAGCGATCAGGCTGCGCAGGCGCTGGATATCCAGTGCGGCCCAACTGCCGATGTTCTGCTTGATGCACCAGCCCAGTACTTTGTCGAGGTCGCGGCGATAGGCCGATAACGTATGGGGCGACACCTGCCGCTCACTGCGCAGGTGTTCGCAGTAAGCGTCCAGTTGTCGTTCCATGATCAGCGTACCGAGCGCAGGGAGCTGTTAACCCGAGGCAGCACGCGGCCCATGACTTCGGCGATGTAGCTCAGGAACAGCGTGCCCACCGAGCTTTTGTAGTGCTGCGGGTCGCGGCTGGCGATGGCCAGGATGCCATGGATGCCTTGATGGCTGATGGCGACAACGGCAGTGGAGCCAATCTGCTTGCGCTGTTCTTCGCCGAACAAAAAGTCCAGCTCGTGCTCACGCAGGTTGCCGCTAACGCTTTTGTCTTCCAGCAACAGGCCGCCAATGGCGACTTGTGCCTCGGCGTGAGTGGCCCAACGGCCCACCGACATGGCGTTGTCACCGAGCAGGATGAGGCTGACAAAAGGTACCTGGAAGTCTTGTCGCAGGCTGTCTTCGACACTGATCACCACGTCTTCCAGGCAGGTGGCGTCCATCAGCGCGAGGATCAGGCGGCGGGTCTTGTCGAAGAGGCGATCGTTGTCGCGGGCCACATCCATCAAGTGCGAGAGGCGATGGCGCAGTTCGATGTTGCGATCACGCAGGATGGTCATCTGGCGCTCTACCAGGGACACGGTGTCACCGCGCTGATGGGGTATGCGCAAAGCCGGCAGCAGTTCTTCGTGCTCGACGAAGAAGTCCGGATGAGCCTCCAGATACGCGGCAATCGCCGCCGCCTCCAGGCTTTCGGACGCTGATTCGTTGGGCTGTAGGGCAGGTACCTGAGGCTTGTCGGTCATGGCTTGGGCTCACTCAAAGACGCACTTGTCCTTCGTATACGCGCACTGCCGGGCCGGTCATCATGACCGGTTGGCCAGGGCCTGCCCATTCAATGGACAGGCGCCCGCCAGGCAGATCGATCAATAGAGGCGAATCCATCCACCCCTGGCTGATCGCGGCTACTGCGGCGGCACAGGCGCCAGTACCGCAGGCCTGGGTTTCCCCGGCTCCACGCTCCCAAACGCGCAGCTGTGCACGGTTGCGGTCGATGACCTGGAGAAAACCGACATTGACCCGCGCCGGGAAGCGCGGGTGATGTTCGATTTTCGGCCCCAGTTCATGCACCGGTGCATTGTTAATGTCACTGACCCGCAGCACGGCATGGGGGTTGCCCATGGACACGGCGGCGAGATCGACCGACGTGCCGTCGACTTCGACCTGATAGCTCGTGGCCTGCTCGGGTGCCTGAAACGGAATGTCCGCCGGCACCAGGCGCGGGGCACCCATGTTCACCCCGATCTGGCCGTCGCTACGAACGTCCAGCTCGATGATGCCGCTTTTGGTCTCGACGCGGATCTGCCGTTTTGCGGTCAGGCGCTTGTCGAGGACGAAGCGGGCGAAACAGCGGGCACCGTTGCCGCACTGTTCCACTTCGGAACCGTCGGAGTTGAAGATCCGATAACGGAAATCCACATCCGGGTTACACGGTGCCTCGACGATCAGCAACTGATCGAAACCGATGCCGGTATGCCGATCGCCCCATTGCTTGGCATGTTTGGGCAGAATGTGCGCGTGCTGGCTGACCAGGTCGAGGACCATGAAATCATTGCCCAGGCCGTGCATTTTGGTAAAACGCAGCAGCATGGCTTACTCCGGCAGCAGGCTTTCGCCAGCAAACAACTCGGCTACCGTCTCACGGCGACGCACTTCAAATGCCTGATCACCGTCCACCAACACTTCAGCGGCACGGCCGCGGGTGTTGTAGTTGGAACTCATGACAAACCCGTAGGCGCCGGCCGAATGCACAGCCAGCAGATCGCCTTCTTCCAGGGCCAGTTGACGGTCCTTGGCCAGGAAGTCGCCGGTCTCGCAGATCGGCCCGACGATGTCGTAGGCACGGGCAGCGCTGGTACGCGGGCGCACGGCAGTGACGTCCATCCAGGCCTGGTACAGCGCCGGGCGGATCAGGTCGTTCATGGCGGCGTCGACGATTGCAAAGTCTTTGTGTTCGGTGTGCTTGAGGTACTCAACCTGAGTCAGCAACACGCCGGCATTGGCGACGATGAAGCGGCCCGGCTCGAACACCAGTGCCAGGTCGCGACCGTCAAGGCGCTCGCGCACGGCCTTGATGTAGTCACCAGCCAATGGCGGCTCTTCATCGCGATAACGCACGCCCAAGCCACCACCAAGGTCGATGTGGCGCAGGTAGATGCCGCAGTCGCTCAGACGGTCGACCAGGCCCAGCAGGCGATCGAGGGCGTCGATGAACGGGGGCAAGGTGGTCAGTTGTGAACCGATGTGGCAATCGACGCCAACCACTTCCAGGTTAGGCAACTGCGCGGCGCGCACGTACACATCCTCGGCGTCGGCGATGGCGATACCGAATTTGTTCTCTTTCAGGCCGGTGGAAATGTACGGGTGGGTACCGGCGTCGACGTCCGGGTTCACGCGCAAAGAGATCGGCGCGCGAACACCCAGTTCGGCGGCAACCACTTGCAGACGTTCCAGCTCGTCGGTGGACTCGACGTTGAAGCAGTGCACGCCGACTTCCAGGGCGCGACGCATGTCGTCACGGGTCTTGCCGACGCCGGAGAACACGATCTTGTCAGCGCTGCCGCCGGCGGCCAGTACGCGTTCGAGTTCGCCACGGGAGACGATGTCGAAACCGGCACCCAGGCGTGCCAGGACATTCAGAACACCCAGGTTGGAGTTGGCCTTGACCGCAAAGCACACCAGGTGCGACATGCCAGCCAGTGCATCGGCGTAAGCCAGGTATTGGGCTTCGATGTGCGCGCGCGAGTAAACGTAGGTCGGTGTACCAAAGCGATCAGCGATAGCAGACAGGGCAACACCTTCCGCGAACAGTTCACCGTCACGGTAGTTAAAAGCGTCCATGATGTTCCCTTATTGGTAGACGTCGTGCTTGTGCTTGGACGATTGCTTTTGCGAGGACTGGGCCTGCTGTGCAGGGTCCTGGTCTTCGTCGGGCAGGTACAGCGGGCCTTTTTGACCGCAGGCCGAGACGAGGCAGGCGATCGCGAGGAGCGCAGCAAGGGAAGAGATCAGGCGCTTCATGGCGAAATCCTTGAAAATGCATTAATTGGGCCGGAGTATACCGGCCACCCGGCAGCTTGCCTATGCGATGGGGCTCCCGTCCGGCGGGGCTTGGCGCATGCAGGTCGCTACCATGCATTCCCTGTGGGAGCGGGCTCGCTCGCGAATGCGGTGCATCTGTCCATGCAGATGTCGACTGATCCATCGTATTCGCGAGCAAGCCCGCTCCCACAAAAGGGTGCCTGGGCTTTATCCTTTGCAATCGACGAGGCTCGGCCGTATCTTGCGGCGCTTGAGCCTGATCAGACACTTTTTGAGGTTGCCGTAATGAGTTTGTCCGAAGCGCGTTTCCATGATCTGGTCGATGCCACCCAGCAAACCCTGGAAGACATCTTCGAGGACAGCGACCTGGATATCGATCTGGAGAGCTCGGCCGGTGTGTTGACCGTGAAGTTCGAAAACGGCACTCAGTTGATCTTCAGTCGTCAGGAACCGCTGCGCCAGTTGTGGCTGGCGGCCGTCTCCGGTGGTTTCCACTTCGACTACGACGAAGAAAGCGAACGCTGGATGTGCGACAAGAGCGAAGAGCAGTTGGGCGAAATGCTTGAGCGCATCGTCCAGCAGCAGGCTGGTTCCGAATTCGATTTCGAAGGCCTGTGAGATCGTGACTGAACCTGCTCTCGTTCGTCCGCCGAAGCCGCTCTACAGCAATGTCAGCCCGGCGGTGCCGTCGCCGTGTTGCAATGTGTGTCGGCTGGATGAACAGAAAGTCTGCCGCGGATGTTTTCGCCATGTGGAAGACATCCGCGAGTGGCGCTCGGCCGATGATGAGCGGCGCCGGGTCATCTGTGAGCAGGCACTAAAGCGTCGACCTCAGTAGGAGCTGCCGCAGGCTGCGATCTTTTGATCTTCAGCAATTTCTGACCAATACAAAATCAGGATCAAAAGATCGCAGCC
>NZ_JBOIBY010000495.1:0-2024 GCF_050739655.1 Pseudomonas sp.
GAATCAAAAGATCGCAGCCTTCGGCAGCTCCTACATTGGGTTCAGTGGCGATTCATAAAAACAATAAGAGCTATCCACTGCCATGGCCGCACCCACCTCGCCGCTCTCCCACGACACCATCATCCGGGACTCCTGGACCCGTTGCCGCGCGTTCGGTCTTGAACATCAGAGCGCACCGGCATTCGATCAGCTTCCCGCTGAAGGCATCGCCCATTTGCTGGAGAGCCAGCATTCACTGGTGCAGACCACCCATCAGGAAGTGCTGCCGTATTACGAAAACATCCTCAGCAACTCCAATTGCCTGATCATGCTCGCCGACAATCAGGGCCAGGTGCTGACGTCGTGGGGCACCCAACGCTTTATCGAGCCGCGCCTGGCCCGTGGTTTCAGCGCCGGTGCCAGCTGGATGGAGCGCTGCAGCGGGACCAACGCCATTGGCACGGCACTGGCCTGCCAGCAGGCGGTGCATATCGAACACGACGAACACTTTCTCAAAGCCAACCGCTTCATGACCGGTTCCGCCGCGCCGATTTTCGATGCCGAGCGCAAGGTGATTGCGGTACTCGACGTGTCCAGTGACAGCTATCTGCCGCCGTCGCATACCCTGGGCATGGTCAAGATGATGAGCCAGACCGTGGAAAACCGGCTGATCCTCAACCTGTTCCACGGCCAGCACTTCCAGCTGACTTTCAACACCGGCCTGAACAACCTCGACAGCCAATGGGCCGGGTTGCTGATCTTCGACGAGAGCGGCCAGGTGTTGTCCGCCAATCGCCGCGCTGACAATCTGCTGGGCGTGCGTTTGTCGCGGGTCAGTGTCGAGAGCCTGTTCAAGGTCTCGCTGCTGGAATTGCTCAATCAGCCCGAAGGTCTGCCCTTCTCGCTCCAGGCCTCCGGGCGCAATCGCTTCCAGTGCGTGCTAAAACGGCCGAAGCAGGTGCCAATCCAACCGCGACTGTTTGTTGAAACAAAGAGCGCAGAGCCAGTCACTACAACGCCAGCCGCCATCAGCCTGAAGTCCCTGCACTTCGGCGACAGCCGCGTGGAAAAAGCCGTGCGCCAGGCCGAGCGCCTCCTGGAGAAGGACATTCCGCTGCTGATCCACGGTGAAACCGGAGTCGGCAAGGAAGTCTTCGTCAAGGCCCTGCATCAGGCCAGTTCTCGCAGCAAACAGGCATTCATTGCCGTCAACTGTGCAGCGATCCCCGCCGAACTGGTGGAGTCAGAACTGTTCGGCTACGAGAAAGGTGCGTTCACCGGCGCCAACCAGAAAGGCAGCATTGGCCTGATCCGCAAGGCCGACAAAGGCACGCTGTTCCTCGACGAAATTGGCGACATGCCATTGCCGACCCAAGCCCGCTTGCTGCGTGTTTTGCAGGAGCGTTGCGTGCAACCGGTGGGCAGCAGCGAGCTGTTCCCGGTGGACATCCGGATCATCTCGGCGACCAATCGCTCGCTGCGCGAACAAGTGCAGTTGGGGCGTTTTCGTGAAGATCTCTATTACCGCATCGGCGGCTTGACTCTGGAATTGCCGCCGTTAAGGGAACGCAGTGATAAAGAAGCGCTGTTCAAACGCCTGTGGGAACAGCATCGCGAACCGAGCCAGTGGGCTGGGTTGAGCCGAGAAGTGCTGGAATTGTTCAGCCGCCATCCGTGGCCGGGGAATTTAAGGCAGGTCAGCAGCGTGATGCAGGTGGCGCTGGCCATGGCTGAGGAACAACCAGTGCGGCCGGAGCATTTGCCGGATGATTTTTTTGTCGATCTGGAGATGGAGCCGGTTGAGGCGCAGGAGCCTCTGGCGATGGATCTGGATGATGCCGAGGACTTGAATCGGCAGTTGCAGGCGGTCGGGGGGAATATCTCCCATCTGGCGCGGCGGCTTGGGGTTAGTCGCAATACCCTGTACAAGCGGTTGCGCCAGACTGAATGATGGGTTGGTCGAACGGGCCCCATCGCTGGCAAGCCAGCTCCCACAGGTTCGGCGGACTGCATAGATTTTGTGTACGACACGGACACTGTGGGAG
>NZ_JBOIBY010000496.1:0-15390 GCF_050739655.1 Pseudomonas sp.
GGCAAGCCCGCTCCCACAGGTTCAGCGCGATCCTTGTGGGAGCGGGCTTGCCCGCGATGGGGCCGGTACAGGCGACAGAAATACCAGGCTGGTCTTTACTCTGAAGCGCGCAACGTCTCAATCGCCAAGGAGCAACAGCATGTCCGGATGGTATGAAGTGAGTAAAAGCAGCAGCGGTCAGTTCAGGTTTGTGCTGAAGGCGGCAAACGCCGAAACCATTCTGACCAGCGAGCTGTACACCACCCACGCCGCGGCCGACAAAGGTATCGCATCGGTGCAGGCCAACAGCCCGCTGGATGAGCGCTACGAGAAAAAAACCACCAAGGATGGCCATCCTTATTTCAATCTAAAGGCCGGAAACCACGAGATTATCGGCAGCAGCGAATCCTATTCCTCCGCTGCGGCCATGGAGAAAGGCATCGCCAGTGTGAAGGCCAATGGCCCGAGCAAAGTGATCAAGGACAAAACCTTGCCGGTGCTCTGAACCCGGTACACATCCCCTGTAGGCGCTCGATTTACAGGGGTAATGCTTTCCAATGTGGGAGCGAGCCTGCTCGCGATGGCGTCAGCCGCATCACCGCTAAACTTCGACTGGAACCATCAACTTCGGACTCCCCAACCCATGGGTCTTCGAATCGAAAAACCGCAATTCAATACCCATGCCTTCAAACAACTTCGCGTAATAGCGCTTCTGATGCTGGATAAACGCCTGGCTGCGCGGATAAATCGAGATCGCCAACACCTTGGGTTTGGCCAGGCGCAAGGCATGCACGATATGGCTGTCCTGTTCGCCCAGCGCATGACCGAAAATGCACAATCCATCACCGTGAGTCAGTAGCTGCTCGTAGCAGAACGACAGGTAGTCCGAGCTGCGAATGGTCTTGAGCTTGTCCGCGCTTGGGCCTTCGTTGACGAACAGCGGCACGTCGTCGAGGGTCTTGATCGTGTTGTTGATGGCGAAATTGCCCAGCAACGCTCCCTCGGTCGACATCAGTTTGCGTGCGGTGCCATCCTGGTTTCGCACCAAATGCAGGCCACCGTGCAGATACAGCAGGCGGGTTTCATCGGTGGCCGTGGCGCTCAAGTCGAAACCGGGTTCGGCGCCCTGGAACAAGTCGGTGATTGCCTCGGGCTGATGCTGCAACGCCCAGTAGTTGAGCAAATCGTAGTTGGTGGTGAACACCGTCCGATAGGTGCTCAATTCCTGATTGATGGTCGTCAAGGTTGACGGTTGCACCAGGCGCCACGGGATGTGCACAGCGTGCACCGTGTTGATCAGCGCTTCCTTGATGGCGTAGTACCGATTGCGCGGTGCCGCAGAGCTGACGGCCAACGCCTTGTTGACCCGGCTGGTGGTTTTCAGTGCGCCCAGCACCTGTTCGAAACTGCGGGTTTGCATCGCGTCGAACACACTCAACTCGGAAGGGCTCAGCGGTTTTTCTTCGACGGTGCGAGCGTTCTCGAACAGCGACTCGTAACCGAAATCGTCCCACACCGCGCGGCTGGCGCCGTTGCCCACCAGCAGGCCGCCGAACGCAGCGCTCGTGCGCAGGACGTTCCAGTCTTCAAGTTGGGCGTCGACATCCAGGAAATCGGTCATTGCGTTGTTCGTCTCACGGCAAAAGGGGCTGATGGGCGGCGACTTTATCACGACCATGCAATCAGATTTTCCGTAGTGCGATCTAAGCCGTTCTCCGATTTGATGGGGCCATCACACAAAACATCGCGCCCAAGGCCAGCAGGGTGCACAACAAAGACAGGGGCCATGCCTCCTGGCTGGCAATCAGGCCGGCGATCCCTCCAATGGCTGCGGCCATCAGCTGATGGATAAAGCCACTCAAGGCCATCGCATAGGCACCGCTGACTGGAGAGCCATCGTTGGCCAGAGACAGGCTGATCGGGTAATTCAAAGACTGGCCAAACACTGCAAAGCAGTAAGGCAGCCAGAACAACCAAGCGATGGAAGTGCCGGCAATGCTTCCAAACAACATTACAGTGCTTCCCACCAGCACCAGCCCCACTCCTATCGTCATCAGCCGGTGTCGACCCGTGCGCAGAACGAACCTGTTGACCCCCAGCGCCCCCAGAAAATACGCCGCGCTGATCGGCCAGCCCAATAATCCATACTCCAGGGCCGACCAGTTGAACGATCCTTGCAGGATCAGTGGCGCGGCGGTATTGAACGCGATGATTACGCCGTAACCCAGGCCACCGGTGAGGGCCGGAAAAAGAAAGGCACGATCAAGCATTATTCGACAGTAGTACGAGAGAGCGGACGACGAAACGTTGTGCTCGGAAAGCATCGGAAACCTGACCCATGCTACGAGCCCGGCCATCAACAGACTCGCACCACCCAGCAGCTGGAAAATGGCTGGCCAGCCAAGTGCGGTTTGTACGATCGACCCCAGGTATTGACCGATCCCCAGCGCGACCACAAAGGAAATGGAAAGCCAGGACAGCGCCTTGGCAAGCAACTCACCCTGGAAACTGTCGCGAATCAGCACCCGCGCCATGACTGAAATCCCGCTGGCGCCAATGCCCTGAACCAGTCGCAATAACAGGAACATCTCAAGTCCCTGACCCAATGGCAGCGCAATATTGCTTAAACCATAGATAACGAGCGCGGCGAGCAATATGGGTTTTCGGCCAATGCGTTGACTGATACTGCCCCAGAGCAGCATTGGCATCGCCATGCCAATCAAATACATCGCCAATCCCCATGCGACGTGGGAGGCATCAGTAGATAGGCTTCGAGCCATTTCCGGCAGTGCGGGCAGGTAAATACTCATACCCAACTGTGCGAGAAAAACCGTGCTGCAGGTGATGAGGAGAGTGGTGGAGCTCTTCATGGCGCCTTCTTTGGGTTTCAATTTTCGGGGCTTCAGGGTTTTAGGGTTTCGGGGTGCTCAGTTAAATGACCCATTTTCGAAATGCACCCTGTGCCAATCCAGACTCTACGGGAAGCAGTGAAAGCGTTGAAGCAGGTGATTCCGGGATGGTTGAGTGTTACGAGAAATAAATGTGTAGGACGATGCTTATGGGGTTGTGAGGCATTTGTCTTGTCGAAAAGTTGAAAAAGAGGGATATCCTGCCAAGCCCGCTGAGCCCAATACATCGAGCCCACTCATGCTGCAGAAAAGCCTGATCCGCCGCCTCGACCTGATCACCCTGCAACTGTTTGTCGCTGTCCACGAAGAGGGCACTCTGACCCGTGCCGCCGCCCGTGAAGCGATTGCGGTGTCGGCAGCGAGCAAGCGCTTGATGGAGTTGGAGCAAGTGCTGGGCATCAGCCTGTTCGTACGTCAGGCCAAGGGCATGACACTGACGCCTGCGGGGGAAACCTTGCTGCACCACGCGCGGCAGATGCTGTTCAATGTCGAGAAAATGGGCCTGGAACTGGGCGAGCATAGCCACGGTGTGCGTGGCTATGTGCGGATGCTCGCCAACCTGTCGGCGATCATTCAGTTCCTGCCCGAAGACTTGCGGGACTTTTCCGAGCGGCACCCGCAGGTCAAGACCGACCTCGAAGAACGACCGAGCGCCGGGGTGATTCAGGGTGTTCTGGATGGCGTGGCTGACCTCGGAATTTGCTCCATCGATAGCGACATCAAAGGCTTGCACAGCGTGTTGTACCGCCAGGACAAACTGGTGGTGTTGATGCCGCCGAATCACCCTTTGGCCAAGCAATCGAGCCTGGCCTTCGCCGACACGCTGGACAGCGATTACGTCGGCCTGCACGCCGCCAGTTCCATCAACATGCGCACCCACGCGGCGGCGCGGGAGGCTGGCAAAGTCTTGCGGGTGCGTATCCATGTGCCGGGGTTCGACGCCATGTGCCGCATGGTCCAGGCCAACATGGGCATTGGTGTGCTTCCGCAACGGGCCTATGAATTGTTTGGTCGGGCGTTGGGGTTGCATGCGGTGCCGTTGACGGACGAATGGTCGGACCGGGCGTTGATTCTGGTGGTGCGCGATGAGGCGCTGCTGTCGCCGGTGAGCCGGATGTTGTTTGAGCATTTGCGGAGTTGTGCGTGAACGATCCCGGTCGATTGCACCGGCCTCATCGCGGGCAAGCCCGCTCCCACAGTGGGCGATGTGAAGCACAAATTGTGCAAACATCGAAAGTCCCTGTGGGAGCGGGCTTGCCCGCGATGGCGTACTGAAAATCGCAACGAATTCCTACGGCGTTCGCATTTCGCGAACGGTCGTTGCCAACTGAAGGTTGGATTCCTTTGCCCGCTGTCCTCTAGCCTTGGCCCATATTCCAAGAACAAGAGGTCCCCCGCGATGACTGCCCCCCTGAGCGCAATCAAAGTGATCGAGATCGGCACGCTGATCGCCGCGCCGTTCGCTGCGCGCATGCTTGCCGAGTTCGGCGCCGAGGTGATCAAGATCGAAGCCATGGGCCAGGGCGATCCCCTGCGCAAATGGCGCAAACTGCACGAAGGCACTTCGCTGTGGTGGTACCTGCAATCGCGCAACAAGAAGTCGCTGGCGCTGAACCTCAAATCCCCTGAAGGCATCGAACTGGTCAAGCAGCTGGCGACCAGCGCCGACGTGCTGATCGAAAACCTGCGCCCAGGTGCCCTGGAAAAGCTTGGCCTGGGCTGGGACGTGCTGCACGCCCTCAACCCCAATCTGACACTGGTGCGCATTTCCGGTTACGGACAGACCGGCCCGTACCGCGATCGTCCGGGTTTCGGTGCCATCGGCGAGGCCATGGGCGGGATTCGCTACACCACCGGCACCCCCGGTTCGCCGCCGGCGCGGGTTGGCGTGAGCCTCGGTGACTCCCTGGCGTCGCTGCACGCGGTGATCGGTGCGCTGATGTCGCTGCTGCGGGTCAAGACCGGGCAGGGCGGTGGGCAAATCGTCGATGTGTCGTTGGCCGAAAGCGTGTTCAACGTCATGGAAAGCCTGGTGCCGGAATACGACATGCTCGGCCATGTGCGTGAGCGCAGCGGCGGTGCGCTGCCGGGTATCGCGCCTTCCAACACGTACCTCACGGCGGACGGCGCCTATGTCGTCATCGCTGGCAACAGTGACCCGATCTATCGTCGCTTGATGAATACCATCGGCCGCGCGGATCTGGCCGAGGCAGAGGAGTTCGCCCACAACGACGGGCGTGCGGCCAAGAGCGGTTTGCTCGATGCAGCCATTACCCATTGGACCAGCAGCCTGCCCATCGACGACGTACTGGTGGCGCTGGAAGCCGCCGAAGTCCCGGCCGGGCGCATCTATTCGGTGGCCGACATCGTTGCCGACCCGCATTACCAGGCGCGTGACATGCTGCTTAACGCTCAATTGCCCGGCGGCGCCACGGTGAAGATGCCTGGAATCGTGCCCAAGCTCTCCGAAACCCCCGGTGGCGTGAACTGGTCGGGGCCTGGTTTGGGCCAGCACACCGACAGTGTTCTTGGGCAACTGGGTTTGACCTCGGCAGACATCGAGCGCCTGAAAACTGAAGGTGTGGTGCAATGATCACTGACTATTCCGAGCGCCTGATCGTGCAGGAAGTTTCCCCGCGCGACGGTTTGCAGATTGAGCCGACCTGGGTTGAAACCGACGACAAAATCGCGCTGATCAATCAACTGTCACTGGCCGGGTTCAGCCGCATCGAAGCCGGTTCCTTCGTCTCGCCCAAAGCCATTCCTGCACTGCGCGATGGTGAAGGGGTGTTCAAGGGCATCACCCGCAAGCCGGGGGTGATCTACGTCGCGTTGATCCCCAATCTCAAGGGCGCGCAACGGGCGCTGGCTTGCAGCGCCGATGAGTTGAACCTGGTGATGTCTGCCAGCCAGACCCACAATCTGGCGAACATGCGCATGCGCTGCGAAGACTCACTGGCCGCATTCGGCGAGATCGTGCAGTTCGTGCACGGCTCTACAGTGCGACTCAACGCCAGCATCGCCACCACCTTTGGCTGCCCGTTCGAAGGCAAGATCGATGAAGACCGGGTGTTACAGATCGTCGAGGCCTACCAGGAACTCGGTATCCAGGGCATTACCCTGGCCGACACCACCGGCATGGCCAACCCGCGCCAGATCGACCGCTTGGTGCGGCGGGTTTTGCAGCGGGTTTCGCCAGCGGATCTGACTTTGCATTTTCACAACACCCGTGGTCTTGGCTTGTGCAATGTGCTGGCCGCCTACGAGGCCGGCGCTCGACGTTTCGACGCGGCACTCGGCGGCCTGGGCGGTTGCCCGTTCGCGCCGGGTGCGTCGGGCAACATTTGTACGGAGGACCTGGTGAACCTGTGCGATGAAATCGGCATCGATACGGGCATCGATCTTCCGCTGCTGTTGAAGCTGTCCCGAGAATTGCCAGCGCTGCTGGGGCATGAAGTGCCCGGTCAACTGGCCAAGGCCGGGCGCAATTGTGATCTGCACCCGATCCCCACCTGACAACCCCATCCTCTGTGGGAGCGGGCTTGCTCGCGAATACGGTCTGACATTCAGCAATGTTGTCGACTGAGATGCCGTCTTCGCGAGCAAGCCCGCTCCCACATGAAAGCTCCTTCACTGAGCCACCTAACCAGACAACAAAAACAATCGGACACCCTCGGGAAGTCCATCTGGAGAAACGCTATGAGCCTCAATGCAATGGAGGCCGGGGCGAACCCGGCCGTTAGCCACGATGAAGAAAAAGCCCTGGTCAGCAAAGTCGCCTGGCGCCTGATGCCGCTGATCATGGTCTGCTACCTGTTTGCCTTTTTCGACCGCATCAATATCAGCTTTGCCAAGTTCCAGCTGCAGGCCGACCTGAGCCTGAGCGATACCGCCTACGGCCTCGGCGCCGGGTTGTTCGTGGTCGGTTACGTGATTTTCGAAGTGCCGAGCAACATGATGCTGTACAAGGTCGGCGCCCGTCGCTGGATCGCCCGGATCATGATGTCCTGGGGCGTGGCCACGGCCTTGATGGTCTTCGTCAACAGCGAATGGCAGTTCTACGTGCTGCGGTTCCTGATCGGTGCGATGGAAGCCGGTTTTGCGCCGGGGGTGCTGTATTACCTGACGCTGTGGTTCCCGCAGCACTACCGCGGTCGCATCACGTCGATGCTGTTCCTGGCGTCGGCCTTCGCCGGCCTGTTCGGCGCGCCGTTCTCCGGTCTGGTGTTGCAACACCTCGATGGCGTGCTGCAGATGCGCGGCTGGCACTGGCTGTTCCTGCTCGGTGGTGTGCCGTGCATCGGTCTTGGTTTGTTGGTACTGACCTTACTCAAGGACCGCATCGAAGACGCCCATTGGCTGACCTCATCGGAAAAGACGCTGCTGGCCAGCCGCATCGCCAAACATGAACCGCACAAAAGTGGTGGTTCGTTAATGGCCGCGTTGCGAATTCCGGGTTTTTTGACCCTCGGCCTGATCTACTTCCTGATTCAAGTGGCGTCCTATGGCTTGAACTTCTGGGCGCCGCAACTGATTCGCAGCGCGGGTACTGAGAGCCCGGTGATGATCGGTCTGCTGACCGCCATTCCGTATATTTGCGGGGCAATCAGCATGGTGGTGATCGGACGCTTGTCTGATGCCACTGGGGAGCGTCGCAAGTTTGTCGCCGGCTTGGTCGCCGTCGGCGCCATCGGTTTCTTCTGCGCAGGTATCTTCGCCAACCACACAACCTTCCTGATCGTTGCACTGGGCTTGCTTGGCGCCGGGATCATCGCCTCCATCCCGAGCTTCTGGACCCTGCCGCCAAAACTGCTGGCCGGAGCGGGTGCTGGTGCGGCGGGCGGGATCGCGGTCATCAACACCCTTGGCCAGTTCGGCGGCATCGTCAGCCCGGTCATGGTCGGCCGGATCAAGGACCTGACCGGCAGTACGACACCGGCGCTGTATGTCATCGGTGTCTGTGCATTGATTGCCGTGGCGTTGTTGATGTGGGGGCTGCCGCAGAAGCTGCGAACACTCGATAAAGCGTAAAAGATCGCAGCCTTCGGCAGCGCCTACAGGGACCACGCATCCTTGTAGGAGTTGCCGGAGGCTGCGACTTATTCCAAGACTAAACCTTCACCACCTCGAAGGTGGAAGTCGGCGCGTGTGAAACACTCGTAGTATCTGAAGTCGACCTTGGCGAACCCGATAGGGAATCAAATAGGGGCGATCAGGCATGACCCATTCTCGTGTCCCAGGTAAGCGTCCCTCACGGCCCGTGGCTGGAAATTGGGCAAGATGATCAACACTGGCGAAAATTGCCTGGACAAAATCCGCAGCAGCTTTTGGATTTTCGATTGCAATGTACGCGGCTTCGTCATCCAGATTCTTTAACGCTGTACGCAACCACTCAATGCGCATTGGCCGTCCACTTGTCAGCGATTGCGTTCACTTCCTCTTGGGTTGCGAAGTCGCCATCATCGGCTTCTTTCAACGCTTTCTGAATTTCCTCAATTTGCCAAGCTTCTCGAGCCAGATATTGACGTAGGGCATCAACAGCCAAAAATGATTTGCTGCGACCCGTAGCTTTAGAAAGATTAGCGAGGGTATCGGCAATGTCGTCTGGTACGCGCAAAGACATAACTGACATGATGGTCTCGATGTAGTGATTTGTAATACAACATACTACACCGTCATCTGTGGGGCGGTGCCAGCCCGTTTGTCTATCGAGATCTTTCAGCCGACAACCAAGCACCTGATATAGACTGGCCACCATTCACCAAACCGTTCAAAGGGCTTCCCATGACCCACTCGCTGCTAATGGCCGTGCTCGCCTCGGGATTCATATACGGCATTACCCCGGGTCCCGGTGTTTTGGCTGTGTTTGGCATCGGCGCGGCGCATGGGCGACGGGCAGGGGCGGGGTTTCTTTGCGGGCATTTGCTGGGGGATGTGATCTGGTGCAGCACTGCCCTGGTGGCAATCGTCGGTGCGCGGGAAATCGGCAGCACGGCATTTGATGTATTGGGCTTGCTCAGCGGCCTCTATCTGTTCTGGCTCGGTTGGCGTGCGGTGCGGGCGCGTCGCAACACGGGTGACTCGCCACAGGGGGCTGCTCGTCAGCCGTTCTGGCATGGCATCGTGTTCGGCCTGACCAATCCGAAGGCTTACCCGGTGGCCGTGGCCACGTTCACCGCGTTATTGTCGAGTCGTGCGGAGCTTCTGACCTGGTCGATGTTGCCGTGGTTGATCTTCCTGAGCTTTGTCGGCGGCCTTTTCGCCTACGCTATCCTCATTGGCATAGTAGGGGCGCGGCGGGTTCGCACCTTGTATCAGCGCCATGAACTGGCGATTACCCGTTTGTGCGGTGTGATGTTCATCGGTTTCGCCATCAACGCCCTGGCCCATGCCTTGCCGGGGCTGGTGACGAACAAGGCTTGACGCTGATCGCAGGGATGCATCAGTTGCGCAGTACCGGTCAGGGATGGTTTTTTTTGGCTGCTTTGTTCGGACATGCTCTCGGCACATGACCTCCAGAAATTCCGCTCCGTTGGCGAGCTACATCGATCTGTTGCTGGATGCCGTTTGCGCGGTCGACAAACAAGGTCGCTTCGTTTTTGTCAGCGCAGCCTGCGAGCGCGTTTTCGGCTATAGCCCCGACGAGATGGTCGGCCAACAGATGATCGATATGGTCCACCCGGCCGATCGCCAGCGCACCCTCGATGCCGCACGCGAGATCATGGGCGGCGAGCCCAAGCTCAATTTCGAAAACCGTTACCTGCGCAAGGATGGCCGGGTGGTGCACATCCTCTGGTCGGCGCGTTGGTCGGAGGTTGACCAACTACGCATTGCCGTGGCCCGCGATATCACCGAGCGCAAACAGGCCGAGTCCCGACAAGCGGCGCTGTATGCGATTTCCGAAGCTGCACATGCGGCGGAGGATTTGCTGGCGCTGTTCAAGCGTGTCCATCTGATCATCGGCGAATGGCTGCCAGCACTGAATTTTTCCGTAGCGTTGTATGACGAAAACTGTACGGAGCTCCATTTTCCCTATCACGTCGATGACCATGAGCCGCAACTCGAGCAGCCCGGTACGATCACCGCGCGCCTGTGTGCCGAGGTTATCCGCAGCGGTCTGCCAATCCTGCTGACCCCGGGCCAGGAAAATCCCCCCGCGGGATTCGAGGTGCTGGTGGACGGCCAGAACTCGCCATGCTGGCTGGGTGTGCCGCTGAATTCGCAGAACGGCACCATTGGCGCATTGATCGTCAAAAGCATTCCAGGCGGTGAGCGCTACACGGAACAGGATAAAGAGCTGTTGCAGTATGTTTGCGCCCAAGTCGCGACGGCGATCGAGCGCAAGCAACTGCACGCGCGCCTGCAACGCATGGCCCAGTACGACCTGTTGACTCAGTTGCCCAACCGCGCACTGCTGCGTGACCGGCTAAAGGCTGCAATAGAAGCCGCACGCGAAGAGTGCGGACGAATGGCGCTGCTGTATGTCGACCTCGACCGCTTCAAGCAGGTTAACGACACCCACGGCCATGCCGTCGGCGACATGTTGCTGCAGACCGTGGCCAATCGTCTCAAGGGCTGCGTGCGCGAAACCGACACCGTGGCGCGCATTGGCGGTGACGAATTTGTGGTGTTGCTGCACAGCATCCATGCCTCGGGCGACGCCGACTGCGTGGCCGGCAAAATCCGTCAGGTCCTGGGCCAGCCACTGCGGCTTGACGGGCACAGCCTGAACATCCAGCCGAGCATTGGCGTGGCGCAATTCCCCGAACACGGCACTGAAGAGAATCAGTTGTTCCGTCACGCCGACGAGGCGATGTACACCGCCAAGCGCCAGCAACACCTGCGACTCGTCTGAGAAAATCGTCACCGTTCGTCGTGAGGATTTCAGGTTTTCTAAACCTTTTGATACGCGAAAATTCAGATTCTATGCGGGCCACAGCTCGCCGCGATCATCATCAAGAGGTAGAGAATCATGCCTAACTCAAGAAACTCGAACTCCGGAAACCACGCGAACGATCGAACCAAAGCAACTGAAGCCGATCGTAAAGGTGGGAAAACCACCACCACAACCGTCGATAAAGAGCCTTCGAAACCCGATATGGGCCGTAAAGGCGGACAAGGCGAGCAAAAGTCTCGCTAATGGATGTTGGTAGTTTTGATGAGAAACGGGGGCGAAAGCTCCCGTTTGAATTTTCAGAGGAGGGCGCGACCATGAAACGGATGGCCACCCACATATGCAACGCCGCTTTTGCCACGTTACTGGGCCTGTGTGCCAGCAGTGCATTTGCCCAATCGCCCGTCGAATTCATCAACGATGCCTCGGCCAAAGGCGTGGCGGAGATCGAAGCCAGTCGCCTGGCGCACCAGAAGTCCGAATCCAAAGAGGTCAAGGACTACACCATCGTCGTGATCAACGACCGCACCACCGCCAACCAGCACTTGGCGAAAATCGCCAAACAACTGGATCTGCCAGTAGCTCCCCGTGAAGAAGTGGTGGAAAAGGCCAAGGCCCTGATGCCGCAAGTCATGGACGGTACAACGTTTGACCAGGCTTATGCGGCCAGTCAGGTGAAGACCACGCAGGAAACCATCGAGCAACTGGAACAAACGGCACAAACCACCGATGTGCCTGAAATCAAGGCGTTCGCCGAAGAAACCCTGCCCAAACTGCAAAACCACCTGCAAATGGCCCGGGCACTGCAAGCCAGTCGTTGATAGGCAAGGGCGCGAGCCCCATCAGCAGTTCTTCAAGTTGTCCTGACCATTGACCTGGACGACGGTGCCATCCAGGTCAATGGTCTGGCCCTCGCCGAGGCTGCGATAGTGCTTTCTCAGTGCCTCCAGTTCCTTGAGGTCCAGTGCTTCAAGGCCCAGCATCGCGTTCTGTGCTTCCTTCGTTACACGCAGCAACTCATCGACCTTCAAATGCAAAATGTCGGTATCGCGGTTTTGCGTGTTCTGGATCAGGAACACCATCAGGAAGGTGATGATGGTGGTCGAGGTGTTGATGACCAGTTGCCAGGTATCGTTGTAATTGAAAAGCGGCCCGCTCAATCCCCACAGCAAAATCAGAATGATCGCAGCCACGAACGTCTTGGGGCTACCGGCCCAGAGGGCGAGTTTTTGCGCGATTTTCGCAAACTTCATGGCCGTGTTCCTTATAAGAGTGCGCCTGAATTTCAGACAGTGGCGGCGGGGCAAAAATTCGACCTGACTTTGAAGCCGTTTTCAGAAACCTTTGGCGATGTTCAACGGGGTATCGTAGCGAGCCGAGGACAACACACCGACAGGAGAACGCAATGAGCTGGTCCGCCAAACAGTACGTCGCTTTTGAAGATGAACGCACCCGTCCCGCCCGTGATTTGCTGGCCGCCCTTCCTGCCGCCGATGTGCGCCTGGCCATCGATATCGGTTGCGGCCCCGGTAACTCCACCGAATTGCTGGTTGAGCGTTTTGCCAATGCCACGGTGCGCGGGTTGGACAGTTCGACCGACATGATCGAGGCGGCCCGCAAGCGCTTGCCGCAGATCCAGTTCGATGTTGCCGGCATCGACACCTGGAGTGACAGCGGCCCATTCGATGTGATTTTCGCCAACGCAGTGTTGCAGTGGTTACCGGACCACGCCACGTTGCTGCCCGCGCTGGTGAGCAAGCTCTCACCGGGTGGCAGCCTGGCGATCCAGATGCCGGACAACCTCAACCAGCCCTCGCACCGTTTGATGCGTGAAGTGGCGGCTGACGGTCCATGGGCAAGCAAACTGGCGGGTGTCGCCGGGCAGCGCACTGAAATGGAAGGTGCCGAGGGTTACTACTCGATGCTGAAAACCTCTTGCACCCGCGTCGATGTGTGGCGCACGACTTACCATCATCCTCTGGCCGACGGCGCATCGGGCGTGGTCGAGTGGTTCAAGGGCAGCGGGTTGCGGCCGTTCCTCGAGCCGCTGGATGAGACGGAGCGTGCGCAGTTTTTGAAGCAGTATCTGGCCGCTATCGAAAAGGCCTACCCGGCGTTGGCCGACGGTTCGGTTTTGTTGCCGTTTCCGCGGTTGTTTATCGTTGCTACTCGCTGACACGAAAAAGGGACTTTCTATCCGTCCCTTTTTATCAGCGCTCTGGAGCCCTGGAAGAAATCGTTCGGGCATCTGACGTCTTTACGACTCGGCATCCATACGTCGAGCGATCACGTCCAGCACATCGCATCCGTCGCGTAATGGTATGCAGCAGAGCAATGCGAAGTCGCTGAGGATGACCGAGTCGGTGGTTATATCTCCCCGCATCGCGAGGTTTTCGAGGATCTGCGTCACTGCGCCAATTCTGTAGCGAGCTGTGCTGAGTAGTGAGTGCAGGGGTTGGGTGGTATTGACGTACAAGGAGGGTAAATCGTCGGCGTTGCTGGTTAAAGCCATGTATTCATTCATGAGTGATTACCAATTGTAGGTGTAAGACCTACCACTCAATTGTCGCCAAACAATAGGGTGGTAGCTGTACGCGGGTTGGCGAACCGGACAATGGTAAAACCGGCAGACCCGAAGGTCTCCCACGCACAGCTACCGAAAAAGAGGCAGCCAAGTGCAATTAGAAACCCTCCGAGTAAAGCTCGGAGGGTTCTATACCATTGAACATCGAGTCGCCAAACCCGATACGCCATTTTGGCGCGCTCGGACTATAGGTCTCATGACAAAGGCACAGCAACGCGCAAGTGTACGGACATTTCCCAGCGTCGTGTAGGACGTTGCCTTTTTTGATGCTCGCCGACAATTACACGGACTTTCACGACTGCGCTACTAAATCCCGCCCATAAAAAAACCGGCCACTTGGGCTAATGCCAGTCAGTTAAGCGAAGAAGGTCTCTGTAGGAGCGAGCTTGCTCGCGAAAAACCTGTAGACGCCTCGACCATTCCGGATGCTCGCGTCATCGTTAACGTTTTTCGCGAGCAATCGAGCGTCGACCGGCTGCTCCTACAGTTCCTTAACTGACTGGCATTAGCCACTTGGGCCGGTTAATACATCAGGGAAGACGCGACATCAGCTTTGCTGTAACACCTTGAGCGCTGCCGAAGCCAGAAAGCCGGAACGGCTTTTCTCTTCCGGATGGTGCAACACGTACTCATCAATGCGATTGAGCAGGTAGCCGGGCAGGGTGATGTTTAGTTTCTGTGCCTTGCCCAGGTACTTGGTCACGTCTATGTCCACCAGCGCCCACGTACACCCCGTGTATTTTGGGTTGGCTGCATGCAGGGTCACTTTGTTGGCGGGCGGAATGGGTGAGCCGTCCTCGGCCAGAATCTCGAAGTGACCTTCAATGGCTTCCCGAGCCATGGCCATCGCATCATCCAGATCCTCCCCCGCAGAAAAGCATCCCGGAATGTCGGGGATTTCCACTCCCCAGGCGTGCTCGTCGTCGCCCATTGAAATCGCAATTGGGTAAAGCATGTTGGTTGTCCTCCGAGGACTGAGCGCAACGGGCTAGTTAGAGCAGCGCCTGTTGCAAAATACTGATGGCCGTTTTCTTGAGCAGGTCTTTCTTTGGATGAGGAACTGTCACCAAGCCCGGCTTGGTCGGATGCTTGAAGTGATGATGGCTACCTCTGATACGTACCAGATACCAGCCGTCTGCAACGAGTTGGCATATCAAAAATCGGCTATTCACATCACCTCCATGTGGTGTGCTGGTGGTTACTATACCTACTGATTGTTCTTAATCAACACTATACCCACCAAAGCGCTTTTGGTTTGGTTGGTTAAGTGACTGGAATCGAGTCTAGGAGGGTGATGCTGACAGGGTGGAGGGTAGGCCTGAATTGATCAGGTTTGTGTATCGCGGGGTTTTACCGGGAGCGGAGATGCTCGAAATCCGGACACAAAAAACCGTCCATCAAGAGAGTGTGTAAAAACGCCTCTGCGAACCCTTGCTATGATTTCTGAGGATTTCATCGCAGGGATCGCCCATGAAGCGCTTTATCCAAGGTGAACATCGAGGCCAAGGCAGCCTCCAGCGCAGCGAAAAACCACCAATTACCCAATCCTCTGCATCCAAAGCGTTTTTACACACTCTGGGCCGAGTCCTGTCTGTCGAATCCGGCAGAGAGCAGTCAAAAGTGGTCCGCACCCTCGAAATATGGAGCGATTCAGCTATGGGGTGTCCAAGGGGCTCTACAGCCCTGATGTCTTGTGCGGCCCTTGGCAGTTTTCGTAGTGGCAATCGTGGAGTATTTGATAAGGAAAAAGAATTTCTAGGTGGGGGTTGACCGCGTATTTTAATGCTGTACTATTTGCCTCCCGCTGACGAGCAACTCGATGTTGATCGCGGCTTAAGCAATTGATTTTATTGATAAAATCACGAGCTTTTAAGGGTATTAAAGAGGTCGATGTCGAATCTGTGCCTCGGTTGAGACGAAAGATCTTAACCAACCGCTCTTTAACAACTGAATCAAGCAATTCGTGTGGGTGCTTGTGGAGTCAGACTGATAGTCAACAAGATTATCAGCATCACAAGTTACTC
>NZ_JBOIBY010000497.1:0-1872 GCF_050739655.1 Pseudomonas sp.
GAGTGGGCGATCACGCGTTTGAGCGCGCCTTCCAGCTCACGGACGTTGGAGCGAATGCGTTGGGCAATGAAGAACGCGGCGTCGTGAGGCAGCTCGACTTTGGCCTGATCGGCCTTCTTCATCAGGATCGCCACGCGGGTTTCCAGCTCTGGCGGCTCGACCGCTACGGTCAGGCCCCAGCCAAAACGGGATTTGAGGCGTTCTTCAAGGCCTTCGATTTCCTTCGGGTAGCGGTCACTGGTGAGAATGACCTGCTGGCCACCTTCGAGCAGGGCGTTGAAGGTGTGGAAAAACTCTTCCTGGGAACGCTCCTTGCGGGCGAAGAACTGAATGTCATCGATCAGCAAGGCATCCACCGAACGGTAGAAGCGCTTGAACTCGTTGATCGCGTTCAATTGCAGGGCCTTGACCATGTCCGCCACGAAACGCTCGGAATGCAGGTACACGACCTTGGCATTCGGGTTCTTCTTTAACAGGTGGTTACCCACAGCGTGCATCAAGTGGGTTTTACCCAGGCCGACGCCTCCATAAAGGAAGAGCGGGTTGTAACCGTGCTTGGGGTTGTCTGCCACCTGCCACGCGGCGGCGCGCGCCAACTGGTTGGATTTACCTTCAACGAAATTCTCGAAGGTAAAGGTACGGTTCAGGTAACTGGTGTGCTTGAGCGCACCTTCGACCTGCACGGTACGTTGCTCGGCACGAACCGGAGCCTGTTGCGAACTGGCGCCGGCCATCGGGTCGAAGCTGTCACGGGAAGGTTCTTCCTCGGAGACCTCAACCACTTTTTGTGTGGCACGCTTGGTCGAAGCCGCGGCAGGTGCTGGCGGCGGCGGGCTGGCGGGCGCTTGAGCAGCCTGGGCCTGGGAAGCCGCGGCAGCCAGCGGAGCGTTTGGCGCGGCTCGGGGTGCCGAACTGCGTTTGCTGCCTATTAATAAGGATAGCGCAGGCGCCATGCCATTGCCGTGCTCATCGAGCAATTCGAGAACACGCCCCAGGTACTTTTCGTTGACCCAGTCCAGAACAAAACGATTGGGTGCATACACACGCAACTCGTCGCCTTCGGCTTCGACCTGTAGTGGACGGATCCAAGTGTTGAATTGTTGGGCAGGCAGCTCATCGCGCAGAAGCTCCACGCACTGCTGCCAAAGTTCCACTGACACGGATATCCCCTAAGTTGAAAGCCGGTGAGGCAAAAACAAGCGGCCATTGTAGCGACCAGACGCCGACTTATCCACACGAAGGTGGTTCATCGACCAAGAAGAATCGCCCATTCATACGCAAAAAAGACGACCAGTGGTCTGTGCATAAGCTCTGTGGATAACCGGGGTTGAGGTCATTGCACAACTGGGGGCGAAACTCGGTGGATAACCGCCCTGTGGATAAGCCGACCTTCCACACACAGGTTATCCGACAGCGCAGCACAGGCTGAACACCGTTTTCCACTGTAGTTGTCATTCTCTGTACAGCAGGTAAAACAAGGGATGAATCGACTTATCCACAGATGGGTACGTGCCTAGCTTTTATAAGCTTTACAGAAAAGCTTTAAATACTTTCCTTTCTTATTTTTATATTTGCCGACGGTTCGTTCAGCGTAAAACCTCTGGAGATCTATTTATGAGGAAACGCTGGTTGGAAATTGACCTGAAGGCTTGCTTTCTCTAGAATCCCCGGTCTCTTAAAACGGGGGCCATTCCGGCCCGTTGTGGACGAACCAGGTAACACGACAATGAAACGTACTTTCCAACCAAGCACTATCAAACGCGCTCGTACCCACGGTTTCCGTGCTCGCATGGCTACCAAGAACGGCCGCGCAGTCCTGTCGCGTCGTCGCGCCAAAGGTCGTGCGCGTCTGGCAGTTTGATAAGCCGGCAC
>NZ_JBOIBY010000498.1:0-4401 GCF_050739655.1 Pseudomonas sp.
CAATGTGGGAGCGGGCTTGCTCGCGAAGCTTTTGACTTTGTTGTTGATCAACCGCTAACCGCAACCCCTTTGAGGTATGGCGCAGGCTCAGCCCCCAGGTTGTTCAACATCCGACCGCTGTACCAGTCGATGAAGTTCACCACACCGAACTCATAGGTCTTGGAGTACGGACCCGGTTGGTAGGCGGTGGAGTTGATGCCGCGCTGGTTTTCTTCGGCCAGGCGACGGTCCTGGTCGTTGGTGGCGTCCCAGACCTGGCGCATGCGCTCCACGTCGTAGTCCACGCCTTCGACGGCGTCCTTGTGGACGATCCACTTGGTGGTGACCATGGTTTCCTGGGCGCTGATCGGCCACACGGTGAACACGATGATGTGGTCGCCCATGCAGTGGTTCCAGGAGTGCGGCAGGTGCAGGATGCGCATCGAGCCCAGATCCGGGTTCTTGATGCGGCCCATGAGTTTGGCGCAGCCCTGCTTGCCGTCCAGGGTCATCGACACGGTGCCCTTGAGCAGCGGCATGCGCACGATGCGGTTACGCAGGCCGAAGCTGGCGTGGGCGTAAGGGATCTTTTCGGCTTCCCAGGCAGCAGCGGA
The DNA here is from genome assembly GCF_050739655.1 of Pseudomonas sp. Lineage (GTDB taxonomy): Bacteria > Pseudomonadota > Gammaproteobacteria > Pseudomonadales > Pseudomonadaceae > Aquipseudomonas. The sequence continues at coordinate 594 of NZ_JBOIBY010000498.1, forward strand.
GGCGGCGACGTGATCCTTGAACGCCTGGTCGGCGCGTGGGTCGGTGACGTCGTCCCATTCCAGCAGGGTTTTCAACAGTTCCGGGTGCGACGCGTTGCAGTGGTAGCACTCGCGGTTGTTTTCCAGCACCAGTTTCCAGTTGGCCTTTTCCATCAAGGTGGTGGTGATCGCCACCTTGGTGTTTTCCATGTCGTACGGTTCCATGTAATGGGTCAGCGTCGACAGGAACTCATCAATGGCTGGCGGGTTCTCCGACAGGCTGATGAAGATGTAGCCGCCGGCGGTCTTCACGTTCACCGGCTTGAGGCCGTATTGCTTCATGTCGAAGTCGGCGCCCATTTCGGTGCCGGCGAACAGCAGGCGACCGTCAAGTTCGTAGGTCCACTGATGGTAGTGGCAGACCAGTTTGGCAACCTTGCCCTTGTCGCTGGTGCACAGGCGCGAGCCACGGTGACGGCAGACGTTGTGGAAAGCATGCACCACGCCATCGGCGCCGCGGATCACAATGATCGGGTTCTTGCCGACCTGCAGGGTGATGTAATTGCCCTTGGTCGGGATCTCGCAGGTCATGCCGGCGATCAACCATTCTTTCTGGAAGATCTCCTGCATGTCGATTTCAAACAGGCGCTCGTCAGAGTAAAACGGTTGCGGCAGCGAGAAGGTGCGCTCGCGCTCTTGCAGCATCTGGGCGGTGGCCTTGCGTGCGGGTTCCAGCGGATCGCCCAGGCTCAAGGTAGTAGTGACGTCCATCGTGTAAGTCCTCAAGGCCATCTGCGTGGCCGCGAAAAGTGGCTGATCAGGTTTGCAACGCAAGGTATCGAAAAACTGTTGTCCTGTTGGAGGCGAGTGTGGGGCCGGCGCACGCCAGAACCTTATCCATGGGCGACATGGTGCAATCTGTTCCCGACGCGCAAGGCCCGGTCGTTAGGGGCTGGTCGCGATAAGCATGTGAATGTCGCAGATAGGTAAATGGATGGTTCGCGCTATACGCAGAATCGCCATCATAAGGCCGACAGTCGGCCGTGGAGATCAGCATGTCCAACACCTTCCTGAACCCGGTAACCACCCAGACCTGGGCCAATGGCCGACATATTGTCCGTTGCGTCAAAGTCATCCAGGAAACCTGGGATGTGCGCACCTTCTGCTTCATGGCCGACCAGCCGATCATGTTCTTCTTTAAACCAGGGCAGTTCGTCACCCTGGAGCTGGAGATCGAAGGCCAGCCGATCATGCGTTCGTACACCATTTCCAGCTCGCCGTCGGTGCCGTACAGCTTCTCGGTGACCATCAAGCGCGTACCGGGCGGCAAGGTCTCCAACTGGCTGCACGACACCCTGCACGAAGGCCAGGAGTTGGCAGTGCATGGCCCGGTCGGTCTGTTCAATGCCATGGACTTCACCGCGCCGAAAGTGCTGTACCTCAGCGGTGGCGTCGGTATCACACCGGTCATGTCCATGGCGCGCTGGTTCTACGACACCAACGGCAACGTTGATATGGTGTTTATCCACAGTGCCCGTTCGCCCAAAGACATCATTTACCACCGCGAGCTGGAACACATGGCGTCGCGGATCGAAAACTTCAATTTGCACCTGATTTGCGAAAAGCATGGCATGGGTGAGCCCTGGGCCGGCTATCGCGGTTACTTGAACCACAGAATGCTCGAATTGATGGCGCCGGACTTCCTTGAGCGCGAAGTGTTCTGCTGCGGCCCGACGCCGTATATGAATGCGGTCAAACGCTTGCTGGAAGCTGCTGGCTTCGACATGAAGCGTTACCACGAAGAATCCTTCGGAGCGACCCCACCAGAAGCGCGCGCCGATGCCGTGGAACACGCCGAGCAGGCTGCAGACGCCCCGGAAGTCGACGCCGCTGATTTGCACCAAGTTGAATTCATCACCTCCGGCAAGAGCATCCGCGTGGCCCCAGGCGAAACCGTACACGCCGCCGCCGCCAAGGTCGGCCTGATGATTCCCAAAGCCTGCGGCATGGGCATTTGCGGTACCTGCAAGGTGTTGAAACTGGGCGGGGAAGTGGAAATGGACCACAACGGCGGGATCACCGAAGACGACGAAGCGGAAGGATTCATCCTGTCGTGCTGCAGCATTCCGAAGGGGGATGTGCGGATCGAGTACTAATCCGCGAACTTGCCAGCCTGCTCGCTCGTTCCCATGCTCCGCGTGGGAACGCAGCCGGGGACGCTCTGCGTTCCAGTCGCGCCGCTACCTCAGCACCAGCGCTGGGTCTCAATCAACCCCTCCATTCCCGCATAATTTCTGGCACTCGAATAGCGCCATTGCTCCGGAAAGTCCACATATCCGCGTTTCACAGGGTTGTCGTGAATGTAGTCGAGCTTCTGACGCATCACGGATTCGCTGTACACCATCTCCCCGTGTGAGCCCTCCTGCCATAGCTGAAACTCGCGATCTTTCTTGTGCGCCCGTTTGTTGAAGCGTAAACGCTGTAATGCGCGTTCGGCGCCCCTTCGTTGCAGGTCGTTGATGATTTGCCTGGCGGTGAATGATTTGAACTGGCTGAGGCATTTACCGAGATCCGGCGCCTGGGCGACAAAGTGCAGATGGTTCTCCAGAACGACGTAGCCATAGAGTTTCAGGCCCTCGTGAGTTTGCTGGTAGCGCCAGCAATTGAGCAGGTGGTCGACGATGTAAGGGCGGATGAACAGCGGTAGCCATTCCACGACTGTGCAGGTTAGGAAGTGTGGTTTGTCGGCTTCGGTGATGGTGTAGCGGCTTCGGCCCATGGATTCGTCCTTGAATCGTGCTGTTTGGCGAATTGGAACGCGGAGCGTCCCTTGAGGCATTCCCACGCAGAGCATGGGAACGATCAGGTTGCAGGTGCGGATTCGTGTGCGCTAGAGGTCGATTCAGTCACGGCGGTGGGAAATATCAACGCGACGGTGCCGCTCGAACCGAGCGCGACGGTGTTCTCCCATGATTGTTCCCATGCAGAGCGAGGGAACGAGCGGGGTTGGGGGTATTGATGATCGTTCCAATGCTCTGCGTGGGAATACAGCCCGTGACGCTCTGCGTCACAGCGGTGTTCGGCGTTGTATCGGTGGTGAAGCTGGAACGCGGAGCGTCCCTTGAGGCATTCCCACGCGGAGCATGGGAACGAGCGGGGTTGGGGTATTGATGATCGTTCCCACGCAGAGCGTGGGAACGATCAGTGTCGGACCGTCAGGCCATGACTTCGCGGATGTCGCGCGCGAGCTCACGCACGCGTTCTTCTTCCGTATCCCACGAGCACATGAACCGTGCGCCGCCCTTGCCGATGAAGGTGTAGAAGCGCCAGCCCTTGGCCGTCAGCGCGGCGATGGCCGGTTCCGAGAGTTGCAGGAACACACCGTTGGCCTGCACCGGAAACATCAGTTCCACGCCTGGAATGTCACTGACCAATTCGGCCAGCAGCTGCGCGCAGTGGTTGGCGTGGCGGGCGTATTTGAGCCAGGCGTCGTTTTCCAGGATCCCGACCCATGGCGCCGACAGGAAGCGCATTTTCGACGCCAGTTGCCCGGCCTGTTTGCAGCGGTAGTCGAAGTCTTCAGCCAGGTCGTGGTTGAAGAACAGGATCGCCTCACCCACGGCCATGCCGTTTTTCGTACCGCCAAAGCACAACACGTCAACGCCGGCCTTCCAGGTCAAGTCCGCGGGTGTGCAACCCAGGAATGCACAGGCGTTGGAGAACCGCGCGCCGTCCATGTGCAGGTTCAGGCCCAGTTCTTTACAGGTGGCGCTGATGGCGCGGATTTCGTCCGGGGTGTAGACGCTGCCGACTTCAGTAGCCTGGGTCA
>NZ_JBOIBY010000499.1:0-7827 GCF_050739655.1 Pseudomonas sp.
GCGAAGCGCGCCATGTGGGCCATGTCCAGGCTGTCGTCAGCCACCACCACGCCACCGTGACCGAGCATCGCGCCGATGGCGGCGAAGGCCTCGTAATCCAGCGGCGTATCGAATTGCGAAGGTGGCACCCAGGCGCCGAGGGGGCCGCCAACCTGTGCGGCCTTCAGCGGCCGGCCACTGCCGGTACCGCCGCCGTAGTCTTCCACCAGCTCCCGCAGGGTCAGGCCAAAAGCCCGTTCCACCAGACCGCCGTGACGAATATTGCCCGCCAACTGGAAGGGCATGGTGCCCAGCGAGCGGCCCATGCCGTAATCGCGATAGAACTGCGCACCCTTGGCCAGAATCAGCGGCACCGAGGCCAAGGTCAGCACGTTGTGCACCAGCGTCGGTTGGCCGAACAGGCCTTGTAGAGCAGGGATCGGCGGCTTGGCGCGGACGATCCCGCGCTTGCCTTCCAGCGAGTCCAGCAGCGCGGTTTCTTCACCGCAGATGTACGCGCCGGCACCGACTCGCACTTCCATATCGAAGGCCTGGCCGCTGCCGCCGACATTGGCGCCCAGATAACCTGCTTCACGGGCGATGTTCAGCGCCTGGCGCAGGGTGGCCACAGAGTCGGGGTATTCCGAACGTACATAGATGTAGCCGAAGGTGGCACCGACGGTAATGCCGGCAATGGCCATGCCTTCAATCAGCAGGAAGGGGTCGCCTTCCATCAACATGCGGTCGGCGAAGGTGCCGGAGTCGCCTTCGTCGGCGTTGCAGACAATGTACTTCTGCGCAGCTTGAGTGCCGCGCACCGTGCGCCATTTGATCCCGGCCGGGAAAGCCGCGCCGCCACGGCCACGCAGGCCCGAATCGAACACGTCCGTCGCGGTCTGCTCACCACCCACCGCGATGGCCCGGGTCAAACCCTCGAAACCGCCGTGGGCGCGGTAATCGTCCAGCGACAGCGGCCGGGTAATGCCGGCGCGGGCAAACAGCAGGCGTTGTTGAGTCTTGAGATAAGGCAGTTCTTCCACCAGGCCCAAGGCCAGTGGATGGCTGGACGGCTCGCCTTGCAACGCATCGAGCACGGACGGCACATCGGCAGCGGTCAACGGGCCGAAGCCGATACGGCCTTGCGGGCTGTCCACTTCCAGCAGCGGTTCCAGCCAGTACAGGCCGCGCGAACTGGTGCGCTGTAGCTCCAGCGGCAGATTAAGTGCCTTGGCCTGAGTGATCAGGGCCACGGATACCTCATCGGCACCCACGGCACGGGCAAGAGAATCACAGGGCAGATAGAGAGTCGGCATCACGCATCCTCCCGGCAAGCGTCGAGCAAGGCATCCAGACGCTCAGCGCTCAAGCGCGCATGTACCCGGCCATCTAGCTCCAGAGCAGGCGAACAGGCGCAGGCACCGAGGCAATACACCGGACGCAAACTGATGCTGCCGTCGGCGCTGCTGCCGTGGTCGTCCAGTTGCAGACGATCGCGCAACTGCGCGGCCAACTGCTCGGCGCCACGACTCTGGCACGACTCGGCCCGGCACAAACGCAGGATATGCTTGGCCGGAGGCGCGGTACGGAAGTCATGGTAAAAACTGATCACCCCGCGAACCTCCGCCTGACTCAGATTGAGGGCATGAGCAATCTCGGGGACGGCGATATCGGGGATGTAACCGATGCGTTCCTGAATATCATGAAGAATGGGCAACAGCGCACCCGCAGAGCCCTTGTGGCGCTCCAGCAGACTGTTGACCACAGGCAGGTGCAAACTCTCATCAGGCATACAGCATTCCTCACGGTCACGGACAAACCAGAGGGTCGTCGGTTGTCCGAAAGTGTCGGCGGCGGCACTCATGCCACGTCACGGTATCGTGGCATTTTCAGGCCGTTGGCCAGGGCACCCTGGGCGGGCATCTTGTTGTGCCCGGCGCGGTCTTCGCCGCACATCGGTAAGGGCATAAAAGCCAGATTGCCACGCCGCCTTTGATTTATCCGCACCAGAGCGACGTGTTTGGTTCTGTCTACGACTATCCATTAAGTCTAGATGAGCGAGGCAGGGGCCGTTCACGCACTGGCCTACCGATGGGTGGTGTATAGCAAGCGTTGCCGGTGAGAAACAGCATCAGATCGGTGGGTAAATCCAGGGGGCAGATGCGCTGATCTACTCCGCAGCCCCCCTGTAGGAGCGAGCTCGCTCGCGAAAAACCCAAGGTATCCACGAGTTCCGCTGAATACATGCCCAGACAACATTCACACTATTCTGCCCAGACCACTGTAAAAGGCAGCTATTCCCAGTAACAAAGTGCCAAATCCCGCATAAACCCTGGCCTTTATCGCGTTTTCTGTGACACCGACGTTTACATGGTCATCAGGCTACACCAGCATCCATCCCAATCGCGCCCGGTCCCCCGGTGCTGGCATAGTCCAGCATAACGTTCGGGCCTTCCTGTTTATGGAACATGGAAGTTGCCCAAGCCAACTCCTCCAAAACCATTCCAACTACCCCCTGTAGGAGCGAGCCTGCTCGCGAAAAACCCAAGGCAACCACCACTCCCGCTGAATACCCAAGCCCACCGCGACCAAGCCCTTCTCTACAAGCGTTATGCCTGACGACTAAAACCCGGAAGCTACCCTTCAGATTCCGTCGCTCGCTTGGATATCGGCGCAACAGCCCGACCCCGCGTCAGCACCTTCACCGCATCATCCACCAACGCCTTACTCATCGACGTCAAATAATGCGCAGCCCAGGCGTGACGGTCGGGGTCTGTGGCGCAGGCAGCATCTTCGGTCAGCGACTTGGCTAGGAACAGAAAATCAGAAGCCATCGATAACGCATCACCGAGCGGAACGCCGCGAGTGACGTGGAACAGTGGTTGATCGGAGCAGTAGATGGCGGGGGTTAAACCGATGGTTTTGAGTTCGGGTTGTTCGGTCATTGGCCACCTCCGAGGATGGAGAGGCCATGGGGGAGGGGGGGACGTGATTGGGAATTGCTTAGAGGGGAAAGCCAAATTTTGTACGGATCCATACTGCGCATTGCAAAGCTCCTTAATTTGAAGAACTGCCACAATTCGTTACCAAGCGAATGGGTGGCAGCTGTGCGCAGGTTGGTAAACCGGGAAATCAAGGAAACCGGCACGTCCGAAGACGTCCCACGCACAGCCGCCATAACGCAGATCGCAGGCGAAAAAAAAGCGCCTGCGGACGCATGGCACTGTTGCGCAGTGATTTACCTCGGGTTACCAAGCCCGGTCGCTGAATTGGCAGCGACGATGGAAGGGTATCGTCCAGATCCTTTTCCTGCAACCTTTGAGGGTCTCGATCCCAAACCACCCCTGACGAAAAATGTGTTCTATCCCAGTTTTGTTCGTTTCGTGCGTTGCAGGCTCACGCATGATATTGATATTCATGGGTTTTATTGGAGGTATGCATTTGTTGAATGTCCAAGTAGGAGCATTATTGAGCCAATTGGTATTACATCTCATCGGGGTTGATTCGAACTGATGTACCTGCCTGAGCTGGGCCTCTGTTTGGCATGGGCAGCCACTATGCTCAAAGTCCACTATCGGCCAGGAGCTATCGTTCGCAAGAATGAGCTTTTTTCACGGCAATGAATGTCTTCACGTCTTGCTTCACAGTTGTATTTCACGCCTAACACGCGCTAGTCTCCACCATTTAACAAAACCAATATGCAAAGGGATATGCAGGGTGGCCGATAACGGATATATGCCTTTCGTTACCTTAGCAAGTCCCGCGCTTTAGCAGAGAATACTCAAATGCATTTGCCACCTCGAATCGAAAATCTTATAAGTCAAGATCATGCCCTTAACGCTGTAGTGCTGAAGGCGCTCGCAATTGTTGGGCCATGGACTCTCGACAATAGAACGGTTTTCTTTCACGAGTATACAGATCACAGTCTTAAACATTTAGCAGAAGTTTTACTTACTGCGGAAGGGCTGATATCTGACGAGTCGTGGTCGCATCTAACAGCCGAAGATGGGGCGGTTATTGTGCTTTCGGTACTCTTGCATGATTGCGCTCTCCATATTTCTGAAGACGGTTTTTTTTTCTCTGATAGATGGTAGTTATCGGCCTGCACCATCTCGCTATATTCAAGATGAGATAGCATGGCCAACCCTTTGGGATCAGTTTCTCACGGAAGCGCGTCGGTTTGATCAGCGAAAACTACATGCGCTATTTGGAAGTTCGGATCCAGTTCACGATGTTCCATTAAATAAACTCGATCTTACATTTAAACATCGATTGTTAATTGGGGAATTTCTTCGGAGGCATCACGCGAGACTTGCGCATGAAATCGCTATTTCCGGAATACCTGGGCCAAACTCTCCAGTAGCTCTTGCAGATGACGATTTCAAGGATTTAATGGATCTTTCAGGATTTGTGGCAAGGAGTCACAACTTGTCAATCCGGTCGGCTGTGGATGTGCTCGAGCCAAACCAACGACGTGTACACCGTAACTGTCGAACGCCCTTTGTTATGATGGTATTACGCATAGCAGACTACCTCCAAATCCACTCGTCACGAGCTCCGGGGCAGCTTCTAAGACTAAAATCACTAGTTAGTCCAGTTTCACGCGGTGAATGGCGTAAGCATATGTCCGTTCGCGAGATTAACCAAGCGCATGACGACCCAGAAGCTATCTTTGTGGACTGCGAACCAGAGAGCGCCGCTACGTTCCTAGGAATGCAGAGCTTGCTTCGGGACATTCAGGTAGAGTTAGACAAAAGCTGGGCTGTACTTGGCGAGGTCTATGGTCGGCTCCCACCACTGAACTCTCTTGGGATTACAATTAGACGGATCAGATCCAACCTAGACGATCCGCATTTGTTTTGGGAAAAACGGAATCCACCGTTTCTTCCCCGCGACTTTAGATTCAAGACCGCTAGTGCAGAGCTGATGGACTTGCTAGTTATGCCGCTTTATGGCGAGAAACCGGAGATTGGCATACGCGAGCTAGTTCAAAATGCTGTAGATGCTTGCCGAGAACGCGATGATTTGATTGTGAAGGGGGTAGTGGCTTCGGCATTAAAATCAAGCGACGATGTAATCGTCACCTTAAGCGCTTCCAATGTTAATGACGCGAAGCTTGTTATCGAGGATTTCGGCGTTGGCATGAATGCGGATGTAGTCGATAAATATCTTCTTAATATTGGGGCGTCATTTAGGCGCAGTGATATATGGCGGAAAAATCACGAGTCAGCTGGTCATTCCACCGTCCATCGAACAGGTCGATTTGGTATAGGTTTGCTCGCAGCCTTTCTCCTTGGTCCTGAGATTAGAGTCACTACACGATCTATCTACGATACCGAAGATGACGCGATTACATTTTCGTGCAAGCAAGGTTCAGAAACGATTGAGGTGAGGCCTTGTAGGTTTCACGCTGGAACGCGTATTGAGATTCCAATATCAGATGAAGTCAAGGCGAAACTTACCAGAAAAGAGGAGTTATGGGATTGGTATTGTCTTACGAATCCGAGCGTGCAACGAATTATTGCTACCGGCACTGAGGTTCATCTTAAGCAGAGATATACAGTCCCAGAGTGTGACGCCCAACTCGACTCAACCAAGTGGCGCCGCGTCTCCGCCGAAGGATACGATGATGTACTTTGGAGCTACGAGGCGCTTGAGCGATGGGGGCGACCCGATGACTTGGTTATCTGTAATGGTGTAATGGTCTGCCGAAGCAGCTACAAGCTAACACCTGCAATTTCGGAAGAGCTAGGCACTATTGCCGCAAAACCGCCGAGTTTGGTTGTTTTTGATGCTGATGGAAGATTTCCGATAAACTTGCAACGCGACGCGATAGCCACAGATCATACGGAGTTTCAGAGGGAACTTTCTCTCGATATATCGGACTATCTAGTCACGCGACTGATGCAGACGTTTGAGAGCCTCACCCCCGGAATCACATCTGAAAATGTATTGCTTTCCGTCAATCCTCGAATACTTGGTCTATCGTCAACAAACGATTTCCGTAACAAGATTTCCCCTATAGTACTTTCAAAGACTGGGGTAATTCCAACTGATGCGGATCTTCTGCGAGCGGCAAAGGTAACTAGCATCGTCATTGATGCAGTTAATGTATCGAACAATCGAGGCGCATTTACATCGCGTTCGCTCACGGAGTGGGCCGAACATTATGTTGCGGTAGATGGCATAACCAACACTAAAGTAAGCAGAACTGGATTTCTGCGCGACTCGATCGGCGGCTTCGATCATTATGGGAAGTCAACTGCTTTTTTTGAACAACTTGGAGTGGTGGGGCGACGAATCCTTGTTAGAAAAACAGATGTCTCTGAGCTAGTCACGCCTGGGAATGTACCTCGAAGTCAATGGAATAGGTTGACTTTAGAGGTCGATCTAGGCGGGTGGGGGCTTTGGGCATTGGGAGCTGTTCCCACTCTGACGCTCGACCTAGCTGCAGTGTGCGCAGAACTTGATCTCTCAGAAGCGTTCGGAATCACTCTTCTCTATTTTGGAGGCGACACTAATCGGAAGAAAGTCACTGATTCTCAGCCTTCTGCATTTGCAGAGGTGTGGAACGAACTAGTCCGCGCACCAGTTTTACAGCAACGCCCCCGTTAGCAGCACTGTTAAGCGGAGAGTCTTGAATCCAGCGGTCAGCTTTAATGGCCGCTGAGTTCCGATGTCGAGAAAGCGGGGGTGTTCGTCCCGTAGCCTCGTCAGCGAGCGGTGGGCTTAGACGGCAAAAAAATTGGGGAAAGGGGCGGAAAAGGATAAAGGGGATAGATTATTTATCGGTTAAGACGCGCCGGCCAGTGTCGGTTCGGCTGTTGGGCACTACCGCTTTAACGCCCCCCCCCGCTTTCTTCATTGAATATCTTTCAAATAATCCTTAAGCGCGATGAGCGGCGGATCAAGCTCCTCCATTGTCTGAATACTGGCAAGCTCACCCGCCAACCTCCGCAACTCCCGCCCCAACGGCTTATCCACACCCCCAACAGCCTCCAACGCCAACCCCACACACTCACCCACCTTCCCCTGAATCCCCTCAACATCCCCCCGCCGCACCAGCAACTCAAACACATCCCGTTGGTAATCCCCCATCACCAAATCATCCCGCAAAATCGGACTCTGACCTTCCGACTCATAAGCCAGTTTGAGAGAGAACAGGGCAACGGTTTCCAGGTGCAATTCCATGGGGGGAATCCTTGATGAGTGTCTTACTGACCGAGGGGGGAAGATCAAAGAAATCGCTGGCAAGCCAGCTCCTACACAGGGCGGTGGGGTGTCAGGTGCTTTTCTGCAGGCGAAAAAAAAGGCCTTGCAAAGCAAGACCTTTCTTAATTTTGGTGCCCGAGGGAGACTCGAAACTAACATTAATTACTTGATTAGTATAGATTAAATTGGATGTACATCTTTTTATGTACATGAATTTATACTTGGTGTGTATTTTGACGCGAGCAGGCGGGCGGGGGGAAATTTATGATTCCCCCGCCTTTTGAGTTTCCGACGAGATGCATGTTGTGTGGGTCATTGTGGGAACAAAGCAATCAGGTTTGGCGGAGTCTGGTCTACTGCTATAGGCAACTGTCGACCCAAGCCGGTCAGTCGCCGTCGTGACAGCCAGAAAACGGCCAAAAAGCGGTCAGACAGCGTCCTCGAAATGAGGGCGATTCAGTGACGACGTGGTCTGGGCTCTCTGCTGCCCTGATGCTTTGTTCGGACCTTGGAAGTTTTTATAGTGGCAACCGAGGCTCTTTGGTAAGGAAAAAGAATTTCTAGGTTGGGGTTGACGGCCTATTTTAATGCTGTAGTATTCGCCTCCCGCTAACGAGCAGCTTGATGTTGATTTTTGGC
>NZ_JBOIBY010000500.1:0-7053 GCF_050739655.1 Pseudomonas sp.
CCCAGGACGATATTGTCTACGCGCATATCTTCGAGGCCATCCTCGAACAGCGTCTGGCGCCCGGCACCAAGTTGAGCGAAGAAGCGCTGGGGGAAATTTTCGGGGTCAGCCGCACCATCATTCGCCGTGCGCTGTCGCGCCTGGCCCATGAAAGCGTGGTGCTGCTGCGGCCCAACCGTGGCGCCGTGGTTGCAAGCCCAAGTGTCGAAGAAGCGCGCCAGGTGTTCATGGCCCGGCGTCTGGTGGAGCGAGCGATCACCGAGCTGGCCGTTCAGCATGCGACTGCCGAGCAAATCGCCGAACTGCGGCAGATGGTCAACGACGAGCGCGACAGCTTCTCCCGTGGCGATCGTGGTGCCGGCATCCGTTTGTCGGGCGAGTTTCACCTGAAACTGGCCGAAGCGGCAAAAAATGCTCCGTTGATCAGTTTTCAACGCAGCCTGGTGTCCCAGACTTCGTTGATCATCGCCCAATATGAAAGCGGCAACCGTTCCCACTGCTCCTACGACGAGCACACCCAGTTGATCGACGCCATCGAAAAGCGCGACGCTGAGCTGGCGGTGAACCTGATGATGCATCACATGGATCACATCGACAGCAAACTCAACCTCGACGAAGAAAGCGCGTCGGATGATTTGCATGCGGTGTTCTCGCATTTGTTGCATACCAAGAAGCCAGGGCGTTCGCCGGCCAAGATCTGATCCGAAACCGCGTCGCGCCAATCGCGGGCAAGCCCGCTCCCACAGTGATTTGTGGGGTTCACAGGATTTGCGCTCCACCGCAAATCCTGTGGGAGCGGGCTTGCCCGCGATGACGGTCTGACAGGCACAAAAAATCCCCCGGACTGAAAAGTACCGGGGGATTTTTTTATGCCTGCGAAACCTTATCGCTGATGCACCAGGTTCCCTGCCGCATAGGTCTGCAACACCGTCCGGTCATCGCCCAAAGTCATCAACACAAACAATGTCTCGGCAATGTTATTGGCCTGCTTCAAGCGATAGCTCAACAGCGGCGTGGCGTTGTAGTCCAGCACCAGGAAGTCGGCATCGGTGCCCGGTTGCAGGTTGCCGATCTTGTCTTCCAGGCGCAGTGCCCGGGCGCCGCCGAGGGTGGCCAGGTACAGCGACTTGAACGGGCTCAGGCGGGCGCCTTGCAGCTGCATGACCTTGTACGCCTCATTAAGAGTTTGCAGCAGCGAGAAGCTGGTGCCGCCACCCACGTCGGTGCCGATGCCGACGTTCAGTTTGTGCTTCTCGGCCATTGGCAGGTTGAACAGGCCGCTGCCGAGGAAGAAGTTCGAAGTAGGGCAGAAGGAAATCGCCGAGCCGGTTTCGGCCAGTCGCGCGCACTCGGCATCGCACAGATGCACGCCATGGGCGAACACCGAGCGCTCGCCCAGCAACTGGTAGTGATCGTAAACGTCGAGGTAGCCCTTGCGTTCCGGGAACAGCTCCTTGACCCACTCGATTTCCTTGAGGTTTTCGCTGATGTGGGTCTGCATGTACAGATCAGGGTATTCAGTGAGCAACTGGCCGGCGAGGGTCAGTTGCTCCGGGGTGCTGGTCGGGGCGAAGCGCGGGGTGACTGCGTAGTGCAGACGGCCCTTGCCGTGCCAGCGTTCGATCAGCGTCTTGCTTTCGAGGTAGCTGGATTCGGCGGTGTCGGTCAGGTAGTCCGGGGCGTTGCGGTCCATCATCACCTTGCCGGCGATCATCCGCAGGTCCAGCTGTTCGGCGGCCTCGAAGAACGAGTTCACCGATTGCGGATGCACGCTACCGAACACCAGTGCGGTGGTGGTGCCGTTGCGCAGCAGTTCCTTGATGAAAATATCCGCGACATCATCGGCATGGGCCTTGTCGGCAAACTGGCTTTCGCAGGGGAAGGTGTAGGTGTTGAGCCAGTCCAGCAGTTGCTCGCCGTAGGCGCCGACCATGCCGGTTTGCGGCAGGTGAATGTGGGTGTCGATGAAGCCGGGGGTGATCAGCGAATCCTGATAGTGGGTGATTTCGATGTCCGCCGGCAGGCTCGGCAGCAATTCGCTGGCGTGGCCGAGGGCGCTGATTTTGCCGTTATCGACCACCAGCAAGCCGTCTTCGAAATACTCGTACGAGGCTTCGATGCCCACTTCGGCGGGGTCGGCGATGCTGTGCAAAATGGCGGCGCGGTAGGCTTTGCGAGTCAAAGGCATGATCGTTCTCTATTTTTAAATTTGTCAGTTCGAAGCTTTCAAATTCGTGGCCTGGCTGCGGCGTGAAACGGGCAGCAGCTTGGCAATCGGTTCGGCGCTGGACGTTTGCTGGCCGAAATTCGCGTTATAGGTGGCGATGATTTCGCCGGCGATGGAGATGGCGATTTCCACAGGCAATTTGCCTTTAACTTCGCCGATGCCCATCGGGCAACGCATGCGTTGCACCACGCCGCTGTCGAAACCGCGGTCGCGCAGGCGATGTTCGAACTTCACCCGCTTGGTCTTCGAGCCGATCAGGCCGAAGTAGGCGAAGTCGTTGCGCTTGAGAATCGCGGCGGTGAGTTCGAGGTCGAGTTGGTGGTTGTGGGTCATGACGATGCAGTAGCTGCCGGCGGGCAGGTCATCGATTTCATCCACAGGTTCTTCGGACACGATTTTGCGTACGCCATGGGGGATTTGCTCGGGAAACTCGTCTTCCCGCGAATCGATCCAGCGCACCCGGCAAGGCAGGCTGGCCAGCAGTGGCACCAGCGCGCGGCCAACGTGACCGGCGCCGAATACGGCGATCTGCGCCTGGACCTGGCCCATCGGTTCGAACAGCAAGACGGTCGCACCGCCACAGCACTGGCCAAGGCTGGCGCCGAGGCTGAAGCGCTCCAGATGGGTGTCCTGCTTGCCGCTGGCGAGCATGTCGCGAGCGATCTGCATGGCCTTGTATTCCAGATGCCCGCCACCGATGGTGTCGAAAGTCTGTTTTGCACTGATGACCATCTTCGAGCCGGCATTGCGCGGGGTCGAGCCGAGCTCCTCGATGATGGTCACCAACACGCAGGGCTCACCCCGGTTTTGCAGGTCGGCGAGGGCGTCGATCCAGTTGTACATGTTCACCTCGACATCTGTGTTGTCTGTTCGGGCCTCATCGCTGGCAAGCCAGCTCCCACAGGATTTACGTGTAATCCAAATTTTGTGGACACCACAAAACACTGTGGGAGCTGGCTTGCCAGCGATGGGGACGCCTCGGTCTAGAGAGGAGCCAACTCGGTTTCAGTCTCAACGGCCTTCACCGCCTTCAACTGCCGCATCTGCTCACAACCCCACAACACCCGCTCCGGAGTCGCCGGTGCATCGATCTTCGGTTGATGTTTGTAGTCGCCGAGGCTGGCCACCGCATCTTTGATCGCACACCACGCAGCAATGCCGAGCATGAACGGCGGCTCACCCACAGCCTTGGAGTGGAACACCGTGTCTTCCGGGTTCTTGCGGTTTTCCACCAGCTTCACCCGCAGGTCCAGCGGCATGTCCGCCACGGCCGGGATCTTGTAGCTGGCCGGGCCGTTGGTCATCAGCTTGCCTTTGTTGTTCCACACCAGCTCTTCCATGGTCAGCCAACCCATGCCCTGGATGAAACCGCCCTCGACCTGACCGATGTCGATCGCCGGGTTCAGCGAGGCGCCAACGTCGTGGAGGATGTCGGTGCGCAGCATTTTGTATTCGCCGGTCAAAGTGTCGACCAGCACCTCGCAGCACGCCGCACCGAAGGCGAAGTAGTAGAACGGACGGCCACGGGCCTGGCTGCGGTCGTAGTAAATTTTCGGAGTCTTGTAGAAGCCGGTGCTCGACAGCGACACCTGGGCGAAATACGCCTGCTGGATCAGCGCTTCGAAGGTAAGGATGTGATCGCGAACCCGCACATGGCCATTGTGGAAAACCACGTCTTCTTCGCTGACCTTGTATTGCCGTGCGGCAAATTCCACCAGGCGTTGCTTGATGATTTCAGCGGCGTTCTGCGCGGCTTTACCATTGAGGTCGGCACCGCTGGAGGCGGCGGTTGGCGAGGTGTTCGGTACTTTGTCGGTGTTGGTCGCGGTGATCTGCACGCGGTCCATTTCCACCTGGAACACTTCGGCCACGACCTGCGCGACCTTGGTATTGAGGCCCTGGCCCATTTCGGTGCCGCCATGGTTCAGGTGGATGCTGCCGTCGGTGTAGACGTGCACCAGCGCGCCGGCCTGGTTGAGGAAGCTGGCGGTGAATGAAATACCGAATTTCACCGGCGTCAGCGCCAGGCCTTTTTTCAGGATCGGGCTGTTGGCGTTGTAGCGACGGATCGCTTCGCGGCGCTCAAAGTACTGGCTGCTTTCTTCAAGTTCCGCGGTCATCTCTTCGAGCATGTTGTGCTCGACGGTCTGGTAGTAGTGGGTGACGTTACGCTCAGTCTTGCCGTAGTAGTTGGCCTTGCGCACCGCCAGCGGGTCGAGGGCCAGATTACGGGCGATGGCGTCCATCACTTCTTCGATGGCGACCATGCCTTGCGGTCCACCGAATCCACGATAAGCGGTGTTCGACGCGGTGTTGGTCTTGCAGCGGTGACCGTTGATGGTCGCATCGCCCAGGTAATACGAGTTGTCGGAGTGGAACATTGCACGGTCGACAATCGAGGCCGACAAGTCCGGCGAACAGCCACAGTTGCCCGCCAGTTCCAGCGCAATCCCGTGCAGGCGGCCGGTGCTGTCGAAACCGACGTCATATTCGACATAGAACGGGTGACGCTTGCCGGTCATCAACATGTCTTCGACGCGAGGCAGGCGCATCTTGGTCGGTTGGCCCGTCAGGTGCGCAATCACCGCGCACAGGCACGCCGGGCTCGCAGCCTGAGTTTCCTTGCCACCGAAACCGCCACCCATACGGCGCATGTCGACGACGATTTTGTTCATCGACACGTCCAACACTTCGGCCACCAGTTTTTGCACTTCGGTGGGGTTTTGCGTGGAGCAGTAAACGATCATGCCGCCATCTTCGGTTGGCATCACCGAAGAGATCTGGGTTTCCAGATAAAAGTGTTCCTGGCCGCCGATGTGCAGCGTGCCCTGGATGCGGTGCTCGGCGGTGGCCAAGGCGCCCGCCGAATCGCCGCGCTGATGGGTGTGGCTATCGAGCACAAAATGACGTTTACGCAGGGCTTCGACCACGTCCAGAACCGGTTCGAGGTCTTCGTATTCGATGATCGCGGCCATTGCCGCCTTGCGTGCGGTTTCCAGGTCCTTCGCC
This sequence comes from Pseudomonas sp., assembly GCF_050739655.1. Lineage (GTDB taxonomy): Bacteria > Pseudomonadota > Gammaproteobacteria > Pseudomonadales > Pseudomonadaceae > Aquipseudomonas. Next base: position 5,237 of record NZ_JBOIBY010000500.1, read on the forward strand.
GCGACGGCGAGCACCGGTTGGCCAACGAACTGGACATCATCGATCGCCAGTAGCGGATCGCCTGGCAGCAATGGACCGATGTCTTTCAGGCCCGGTACGTCTTCGTGGGTAATGGCGATGCGCACGCCTTCAAAGGCGTAGCAGGGCTTGGTGTCGATGCTGATGATTTTTGCGTGGGCACGGTCCGACAGGCGGGCGTATACGTGCAGCTGATTAGGAAATTCCAGGCGATCGTCGATGTACTGCGCTTCACCGGACACATGCTTGGCGGCGCTGTCGTGCTTGACGCTACGGCCGACACCGGTGGTCAGGTCCTTGGCGAACAGTTCAGCCAGTTCGGCCTGGGTCTTCTCTACGGCGTGATGATTAGACATAAGCGGTCACCCGAGTCTCGATGTGCGGTGTTTGCAGTTCGATGAAGTACTTACGCAACAGGTTCTGCGCGCTGAGCAGACGATATTCCTTGCTGGCACGGAAGTCCGAGAGCGGCGTGAAGTCTTCGGCCAGAGCGGCGCAGGCACGTTCAACGGTGGCACTGTTGAAAGGCGAGCCGATCAACGCGGTTTCGCAGCTGTTGGCGCGTTTTGGAATGGCCGCCATGCCACCGAATGCCACGCGGGCGTCGGCGATCACGCCATTGTCGAGGCGGATATTGAACGCTGCGCACACAGCAGAGATGTCATCGTCCAGACGCTTGGAGACCTTATAGGCGCGGAACAACTGCTCGGCACTGGCGCGCGGCACGATGATCTTCTCGATGAACTCGCTTTCCTGACGCGCGGTCACGCGGTAATCGATGAAGTAGTCTTCCAAAGCCATGGTGCGGCGGGTTTCGCCCTTGCACAGCACGATTTGTGCGCCGAGGGCGATCAGCAGCGGTGGCGAGTCACCGATCGGCGATGCGTTGCCGATGTTGCCGCCCAAGGTGCCCTGGTTGCGGATCTGCAAGGATGCGAAACGTTGCAGCAGTTCGCCGAAGTCCGGGTATTCGGCCTCCAGGGCGTCGTAGCAGTCTGAGAGGGCGGTAGCAGCACCGATTTCCAGACGATCATCGAAACGCTCGATGCGTTTCATTTCGGCGACGTTGCCGACATAGATCATGACCGGCAGGGTGCGGTGGAACTGGGTGACTTCCAGCGCCAGATCCGTACCACCGGCCAGCAGGCGAGCCTGTGGATAAGCGTCGTACAGGTCGGCCAGATCGGCCACGGTCAGCGGCACCAGGCAGCGTTTATCGCCGCTGTTGAGTTCAGCAATGTCGGTGGGTGCGATGGCTTTCAGTCGCGCAATGGTCTCGGCTTCACGGGCATCGAACTGGTCCGGTTGCTTGCCACCGCAGGATTGCTGGGCCGCTTCCAGGATCGGCCGGTAGCCGGTGCAGCGGCACAGATTGCCGGCCAGCGCCTCGTGGGCTTTGTGGGAGTCGGGCTGATCGCTGTTCTTTTGCAGGGCGAACAGCGACATGACGAAGCCAGGTGTACAGAAGCCGCACTGCGAACCGTGGCATTCGACCATGGCCTTCTGCACGCTGTGCAACTCACCCTTGTGCTTGAGGTCTTCGACGCTGATCAGTTGTTTGCCGTGCAAGGACGAAACGAACGTCAGGCACGAGTTGAGGCTGCGATAGCGAATGTGTTCGCGGCCATCGTCATCAGTCTGCAATTCGCCGACCACCACGGTGCACGCGCCACAGTCACCGCTGGCGCAGCCTTCTTTGGTGCCGGGTTTGCCCACATGGTCGCGCAGATAATTGAGCACGGTCAGGTTCGGGTCCAGGGCGTGCTCGCTACGGAGTTCCTGGTTTAGTAAAAACTGGA
>NZ_JBOIBY010000501.1:0-27200 GCF_050739655.1 Pseudomonas sp.
GCGCTGCACAATTATTTCGCCCACCTTGAGGGCGCTGCCGTCACGGATGTGTACAACCTGGTGCTCTCCGAAGTCGAGGCTCCCCTGCTCGAGTGCGTGATGAACTACGTCAAGGGCAACCAGACCAAGGCCAGCGAGCTGCTCGGGCTGAACCGGGGCACGCTGCGCAAGAAACTCAAGCAGTACGATTTGCTGTAAGCATTCAATCAAACCAGAAAGGCGCCCGCGTAAAACCGGTCGCCTTTTTTGCTGACTTCCTTTGCTTTTGATGGAAATTGAGATGACCGACCAGACTACCCGCCTGCCGATCCGCCGCGCCTTGATCAGCGTTTCCGACAAGACCGGGATCCTCGAATTCGCCAAAGAGCTTGAAGCCCTGGGCGTCGAGATCCTCTCCACCGGCGGAACGTTCAAGCTGCTGCAGGACAACGGCGTTGCCGCTGTGGAAGTCGCTGATTACACCGGCTTTGCCGAAATGATGGACGGCCGGGTAAAAACCCTGCACCCGAAAATTCACGGCGGGATCCTCGGTCGTCGCGGTATCGACGACGCCATCATGAACGAGCACGGCATCAAGCCGATCGATCTGGTCGCGGTCAACCTGTACCCGTTCGAAGCCACCATCAACAAGCCAGGCTGCGACCTGCCGACTGCTATCGAGAACATCGACATCGGCGGCCCGACCATGGTTCGTTCGGCAGCGAAGAACCATAAAGACGTGGCCATCGTGGTCAATGCCAGCGACTACGCCAACGTGCTGGAAAACCTCAAGGCTGGCGGCCTGACCTACGCTCAGCGTTTCGACCTGATGCTCAAGGCATTCGAACACACCGCGGCCTACGACGGCATGATCGCCAACTACATGGGCACCGTTAATCAGGCTGCCGAGACACTGAGCACCGAAGGTCGCAGCGAATTCCCTCGCACCTTCAACAGCCAGTTCATCAAGACCCAGGAAATGCGCTACGGCGAGAACCCGCACCAGAGCGCGGCGTTCTACGTGGAAGCCAAGCCTGCCGAAGTCGGTATTGCCACCGCGACCCAACTGCAAGGCAAGGAACTGTCGTACAACAACGTGGCCGACACCGACGCCGCGCTGGAATGCGTGAAGAGCTTCGTCAAGCCGGCCTGTGTGATCGTCAAGCACGCCAACCCATGCGGCGTGGCGGTCAGCCCGGATGCCGAAGGCGGAATCCGCAAGGCCTACGACCTGGCCTACGCCACCGACACCGAGTCGGCCTTCGGCGGCATTATCGCCTTCAACCGTGAACTGGACGCCGAGACCGCCAAGGCCATCGTCGAGCGCCAGTTCGTCGAAGTGATCATCGCCCCAAGCGTCAGCGAAGAAGCCCGCGCCATCGTGGCGGCAAAAGCCAACGTCCGTTTGCTGGCCTGCGGCGAGTGGTCGGCGGATCGTGCCGCTGCCTGGGATTACAAGCGCGTCAACGGTGGCCTGCTGGTGCAGAGCCGCGATATCGGCATGATCGGCGCCGATGACCTGAAAGTCGTGACCAAACGCGCTCCGACCGAGCAGGAAATCCACGACCTGATCTTCGCCTGGAAAGTGGCCAAGTACGTTAAATCCAACGCCATCGTCTACGCCAAGAACCGCCAGACCATCGGTGTCGGCGCCGGCCAGATGAGCCGCGTGAACTCGGCGCGTATTGCAGCGATCAAGGCTGAACACGCTGGTTTGCAGGTAGCGGGTTCGGTCATGGCCTCCGATGCATTCTTCCCGTTCCGCGACGGTTTGGACAACGCAGCGAAGGTCGGCATCACCGCGGTAATCCAGCCAGGCGGCTCGATGCGTGACAACGAAGTGATTGCTGCAGCCGACGAAGCCGGCATCGCGATGGTGTTCACCGGCATGCGCCACTTCCGTCACTGATCCACCCGATTTGATCGTGCCCATGCTCTGCGTGGGCATGCAGCCCGGGACGCTCCGCGTCCCACGGACGCAGAGGCATTCCCACGCAGAGCGTGGGAATGATCAACATACAGTCCCAGAATTAGCGTCATCCGAGGTTTTTGAAATGAATGTTTTGATCATTGGCAGCGGTGGCCGTGAACACGCCCTGGCCTGGAAAGTGGCTCAAGATCCGCGTGTACAGAAGGTTTTCGTGGCCCCGGGCAACGCTGGCACAGCTATCGAAGCCAAGTGCGAGAACGTCGCCATCGACGTACTGGCCCTTGAGCAGCTTGCAGACTTGGCCGAGAAAAACGTTTCCCTGACCATCGTCGGCCCTGAAGTGCCGCTGGTCGCTGGCGTCGTCGACCTGTTCCGCTCCCGCGGCCTGGACTGCTTTGGTCCAACCGCTGGCGCAGCTCAGCTGGAAGGTTCTAAAGCCTTCACCAAGGACTTCCTGGCTCGCCACAAGATCCCGACCGCCGACTACCAGAACTTCACCGAGATCGAGCCAGCGCTGGCTTACCTGCGTGAAAAAGGCGCACCGATCGTGATCAAGGCCGATGGCCTGGCCGCCGGTAAAGGCGTGATTGTCGCCATGACCCTGGCCGAAGCCGAAGATGCCGTGCGCGACATGCTGGCAGGCAATGCCTTTGGCGATGCCGGCTCGCGTGTAGTGATCGAAGAGTTCCTGGACGGCGAAGAAGCCAGCTTCATCGTCATGGTCGATGGCAAGAACGTCCTGCCAATGGCCACCAGCCAGGACCACAAGCGCGTCGGCGACGGCGACACCGGTCCAAACACCGGCGGCATGGGCGCTTACTCTCCGGCTCCAGTGGTCACTGCCCAAGTGCATCAGCGCGTCATGGACCTGGTGATCTGGCCGACCGTTCGCGGCATGGCCGAGGAAGGTAACGTCTACACCGGTTTCCTCTATGCCGGTCTGATGATCGACAAGGCTGGTAACCCAAAAGTCATCGAATTCAATTGCCGTTTCGGCGACCCTGAGACCCAACCGGTCATGCTGCGCTTGCAGTCGAGCCTGGTACTGCTGGTCGAGGCCGCTCTGGCGCAGGCGCTGGACAAGGTCGAAGCCCAATGGGATCCACGCCCGAGCGTCGGTATCGTGCTGGCCGCAGGCGGCTATCCTGGTGACTACGCCAAAGGTGTGGCCATCAATGGCCTGGATGCGGCGGCGGCACTGGAAGGCAAGGTTTTCCACGCCGGTACTGCGCTCAAGGACGGTCAAGTCGTCACGGCCGGTGGTCGCGTGCTCTGCGCCACGGCAATGGGCGCCAGCGTCGATGCTGCTCAGCAGCAGGCGTACAAACTGGCGGCCAAGATTGATTGGGAAGGCTGTTTCTATCGCAAGGACATTGGCTACCGTGCCATTGCCCGCGAGCGTGGCGAAAATCAGGAATAAGCTATCCTTTCAGCCGGGCAAGGGTTTCGAGCCCTTGCCCGGCTATTCCGACGCCGCGCATAGTTATATTCTGGCATCAACCTACGAAGGGATTTCGCCGTGCGCTGGCTCAGGATTGCCATAGGCTTCACCGTCACACTGCTGACTCTGCTCTGCATGCTCCCGGCCCAGGCCGCGCAAGGCAGTGGCTGGGCGGTATTGCTCGACGAACAGGGCGACCTGCAACTGAGCGACATCCGCTCCCCCCGCTTCACCAATCAATTCAGCCCCATCGAACTCGACCGCCTCACCGCTGCCGAGCCCGACGGCGCACTCTGGATCCGCTTCCGACTGGCGCCCGGCAAACATGAACAGTTGCTGCGGGTATTCGCACCCGACCTGTCACATCTCGATATGTATGTGCTGGACGACGACAAGCTGATCGAACAAGCGAACACAGGCAACAAACAATCACTGAGCGAGCGGCCATTGCCCAGCAGCGACTACATGCTGCCATTACCGCAAAGCGACAATTCGCTTGAGATCTATCTGCGACTGGTCTCCGAAAACCAGCTGCGGCCCTACATCACCGTGCAATCGGCGGTCATGACCGCCGCCAATCAAAACCAGACGTTGATCTACGGACTGTTGCTGGGCTGCGTTGGCATGCTGATCCTGCACAATCTCATCCGTTACGCCTACACACGTTCGCGCAGCAGTGTCTGGCTGGCGGCCTGCGAAGCGCTGCTGATGCTAAGCCTGATGTTGTTGCTGAACCTTGCCGGGCCATGGCTGCCGAACTGGCAAGCCGTGCAGACGCCAGGGGCTTACCTCGCCTTGTTGCTGACCGCCCCGTGCGGCCTGATGTTCGCTTATCGCTTTTTTGTCCCTCTGGGCCCACACCCGCTGAACAAGCTGATGGCGGGCGAGATCCTGTTCATCACGACCTGTGGCCTGTTGCTGCTGTTCGTCAACACATTGCCCTTGAACCTCATTACCTACGGCCTGGTCGCCCTCGCAGGCCTGAGCATGCTGTTTGTCAGCGCCTTTCACTGGCAAAAAGGTTATCGCCCGGCGCGGTTTTTCGTGGCGGGCATGGTCGCTTTCAACCTGGGTACGCTGATCATCCTGCCGGCGCTGCTGGGGCTGACATTGGTCGAGCCCCATGGCCTGGTCACCACCCTCCTGGTGTTCATCTGCATCAGCGGCCTGCTGATGAGCATTGCGCTGAGTGAGCGCCAACGCAGCATCACTGAAGATCGTTTCAGCGTCAGTCGCGACCTGGCGGCCAGCAATGCGGAAATCAACGCCAAAGCCGAGTTCCTGGCGAAGATCAGCCATGAAATCCGCACGCCAATGAACGGCGTGCTGGGCATGACCGAGCTGCTGTTGGGGACACCCTTGTCCGTGAAGCAGCGTGACTATGTGCAAACCATCCACAGCGCCGGCAACGAACTGCTGACACTGATCAACGAAATTCTCGATATATCCAAGCTCGAATCCGGGCAGATCGAACTGGACGACGTGCAGTTCGATCTCAACGCCTTGATCGAAGATTGCTTGAGCATCTTCCGCGCCAAGGCTGAACAGCAAAACGTCGAACTGATCAGCTTCATCCAGCCACAAGTGCCGCGAGTCATCAGCGGTGACCCGACACGTCTGCGCCAAACCCTGCTAAGCCTGCTTGAAAACGCACTGAAGAAAACCGATGAAGGCGAAATCCTGATTGTCGTCGCGCTTGATGAACGCAGCGCCAAACCGCGGCTTCGTATCGCCGTCCAGGACAGCGGCGAACCCATGGACGCCGAAGAGCGCGATGCACTGATGCACGCTGAACTGCACAGCAAGCACTTCCTCTCGGCCAATCGCCTGGGCGGCAATCTTGGGCTGGTCATCGCCCGTCAGCTGATTCGCCTGATGCAAGGCGAGTTTGGCGTCAAGAGTGGCGCCACTCAGGGCAGCACCTTGTGGCTGACACTGCCGCTGGACCCTGACCGTCTCGAACATCCCACCTCGGATCTCGACGGCCCGCTACAGGGTGCTCGCGTGCTGGTGGTGGACGACAACGACACGTGTCGCAAGGTACTGGTGCAACAATGCAGTGCCTGGGGACTGAACGTGAGCGCCGTCCCGTCCGGCAAGGAAGCGTTGGCGTTGCTACGCACCAAGGCGCATTTGCGTGACTACTTTGACGTGGTCCTGCTGGACCAGAACATGCCCGGCATGACCGGCATGCAACTGGCCGCCAAGATCAAGGAAGATCCGAGCCTGAACAACGACATCCTGCTGATCATGCTGACCGGCATCAGCAATGCGCCAAGCAAGATCATCGCCCGCAACTCGGGGGTCAAGCGTATCCTCGCAAAACCGGTGGCCGGCTACACCCTCAAGACGACTCTGGCCGATGAGCTGACCCAGCGCAACAAAGGGCTCGCTGTCATGCCGCACTTTCCATCGAGCCCTACCCTGCCCATCAAGGTCCCAAGCGATTTCCGCATATTGGTCGCCGAAGACAACAGCATCTCGACCAAGGTTATCCGGGGCATGCTGGGCAAGCTCAATCTGCAGCCGGACACCGCCAGCAATGGTGAAGAAGCCTTGCAGGCCATGAAAGCTCAACGTTATGACCTGGTGCTGATGGACTGTGAGATGCCAATCCTCGATGGCTTCTCCGCCACCCAGCAATTGCGTGCCTGGGAAGTGGGTAACCAACGAACTCGCACACCTGTGGTGGCGCTCACCGCACACATCCTCGCCGAGCACAAAGAACGCGCGCGCCAGGCAGGCATGGACGGACACATGGCCAAACCCGTGGAGCTTTCGCAGCTGCGCGAACTGATTGAACACTGGGTTGCCCAACGCGATCTGCAGAACCGCACCGTGACCCCAACCTCCTGAGCCGACAGACTCTGCAACGCCTGATAGACTCCCCTCGACTTCCCTCGCCAGTGAGCTTGCACCATGCTCCACGTGTTGTTCAGTGTTTACCTGAAGATGCTGGTGCTCTACAGCCCCTTCTTCGTATTGTCCTGTTTCATCAGCCTGACCCGCGGCTATTCGCGCAAGGAACAGCGTCGACTGGCCTGGAAGGTGGCGATTGCCACGCTGATCTCCAGCGTTCTGCTGTACCTGTTCGGTCGAGTCATTTTCAGCGTCTTCGGCATCACAGTGGATGCCTTTCGCATTGGTGCCGGCAGCGTGCTGTTCATTTCCGCATTGGGGATGGCCCAGGGCAAGTCAGCGGTGCAGACAGACAACGTGCAACAGGACGTGACCATCGTCCCGCTGACCATTCCTCTCACCGTCGGCCCTGGCACCATCGGTGCCTTGCTGGTGATGGGCATAAGCCAGCCGCACTGGGATGACAAGCTCACGGCCATCGTCAGCATTGCCCTGGCCAGCTTCACTGTTGGGGTGGTTTTGTACCTGTCCAATCACATCGAGCGCATTCTCGGTGAGCAGGGCTTGCAGATTGTCAGCCGTTTGATGGGGTTGTTCGTGTGTGCGCTCGCGGCACAGATTATTTTCACAGGGGTCAAGGGGTACCTGGTTCCGTAGGAGCTGCCGCAGGCCGCGATATTTTGATGTTGCTCCATGAAGATCAAAAGATCGCAGCCTGCGGCAACCCCGGCAGGGTTATTTACGCCGACTGAAGCGCTTGACCAGAACTTCCTTGCGATGGATGCCAAGATACTCTTCGATATCCGACTTTATTTCCGCATAGCGGGCCGGATTGAAGGTGATGAACGACTTGCCGTGAAAAATGCCGAGCGACGAAGTCTTCCAGTCCACGAAAAGAACTCCGCCATCATCACTTCCACCCTGATGATCAATTGCCCCTATCGCAATCAGGATAATTCCATTCGACAGTTGTTCGCAGGGGATTGTGGATAACCTCACCCCTTCAGCACCTTTCGATTCAGTGTTCAACAAGTTGATCGCTTCAGGCTCTTTCTTCAATGCAGCGACGGTAGAGTTCGTTACAGCACTGAGCACGGTAGCGCCAGGGATGGCAGCCTTTGCCGCTTCGACGGCGGCCTGAATAATATCAACCATGACATTATCCATCGTTATCTTCAGCGAAGTGGCGCTGTATCGTGTGTAGCCTTTGTCCGCGACAAAACATCCAAGATCTTCCATGCATTTGGTAAATGCGTGGTACCAGGCCTTTGGGTCTTTATTGCCGGGCACTTCGTAGTTCGCTTCCATCTTCGACATGGTGATCAGATTTTCAATGATCGCCATGTTTTCCAGGCTTATCTTGTCGCCATAGCCAATCAGGCTATTGCCCAGCACCAGAGCATCCAGCTCCTTGGTGGGGGTAGAAACCACTGTTGGCACCAGTGCCCTTGGGCGCGGCCTTTCGACCCGAGCTTTATTGCGCTTTTGTACGCATGCTTTCACGAAATCGACACTTTGCGAAACGCTAACCGAACTTTCAAAAACATTCATGCATAACATCCTTATTCATTAATAAACGTTCCATCCGGGAACACATGAAATCTAGTCCTGCGCACTTCGAGCAACAAGCCACAAGCAAATACAGCATATGTACAAATAAAAAGCGCCAGGCAAACAAAAACCCAGCCACCACCAAAAAAATGGGATGACCGGGTTTAAATTAATCAAGCATTAAATGGGCGTGAGCTTATCGCCATAGCTGCGCGGCGTGTACACCCAAGTACGGCCATCCGGACAAGGAATGACCCGCGTAGTCGAAGAACCAATGAGCACCATCGTGCGCATATCCACCTGGTCGACACTCAACTGCCCGAGCGTAGTGACCCGCAAAGTCTGCCCTGGTCGGCCGATATCACGCCCCAGTACGACCGGTGTCTGAGGCTCGCGGTGACGGGCAACGATGTCCAGCGCCTGCCCAAGTTGCCATGGGCGTGAACGCGAGATCGGGTTGTAGAACGCCAGGGCCAGATCAGCTTGAGCCGCCAGATCCAGACGTTTCTCTATGATCGACCAAGGTTTGAGGTTGTCCGACAGCGACAGCACACAGAAGTCATGCCCCAACGGCGCACCGGCCTGGGCAGCCGTCGCCAATGAAGCGGAGACGCCCGGCAGGATCTCAAGATCAACGTTGTGCCACGCCGGATCGGTGGACTCATGAAGCGCTTCCAGCACGGCGGCGGCCATGGCAAACACTCCAGGGTCGCCAGACGAAACCACCACCACCGACCGCCCCTGGGCCGCCAATTCGAATGCATGCCGTGCTCGCTGCATTTCTTCGCGGTTGTCGGTGCAATGCAGCACCTGATCATCTCGGAAAGGCCCAGCCATGCGCACATAGGTTTCATAACCCAGCACATCATTGGCCCGAGCCAGCTCTGTCTTCACGGCCGGCACCATCAGTTCTGCGCAACCCGGCCCCAGGCCGATCACGGCCAAACGCCCGCGAGGGCGGCCGACCTGCAGCGGGTCCAGTGGATTTTCGGCCACAGCAATCGCAATGCAGTCATCCCCATGCAGGGAGACAGGCTGCCCCACAGCGTTGCGGAGTAACTCGCCAACGCTTGCTCCGGCATTGGCAAACCGCAACGGCACGCCCAACTCAAGCGCCGCTTCGCGCAGGGCCGGGCTGGCCATTGCGGTGTCCGCCGCCAACAGGCAAGCCACCGATTGCACAGCGATTTTGGCCTCACGCAAAGCCTCACGAACCGAGCTCGACAAACTTGCAACATCCGCCTCGACCGCGACCACCACGCTGCGTGGATAAATGAGCAGTTCGTTAGCCGCCGGCGTCCGTTCTTCAGGACTGACGTGCACAGCCAGTCGCGCCTGAGCATCCTCAGGCAATTGCGCGTGTGCCAGCCACGGCGCCGAACCTTCGATACGCACCGTTTCGCCGGCCAGCAAATCGGAAACAAAGCGCTTGCCCAGCTCCAGGTCTGCCAAGGCATAACCGCTGGGAGGATTGAGCAGACAAGTACCAAAACGCAGTTCACCGCTGGTGGTGATCGCCGCGCAGACGTCCAACGCTGCAGCAATTTCCCGCGCCATGACATTCACTCCGCCGAGGCCGCCCAGCAGAGGCACCACTGCACTGCCGTCTTCGGCCACCGCCAGCACCGGCGGCTCAGCGCCCTTTTCCAGCAACAACGGCGCCAGCGTGCGGATGACGATTCCGGCCGCACACAACGCAATGATCGGCGTGCCCTGTTGATAAAACTCACGCAGGGCGCCACCGAACTCATGGTAGACCCGATCGGCACCGTCAACCCGTCCGGCCAGACCGTGGATCAGGGCGCCGGGATACACCTGCTGAATGTTGCGTGCGGTAACGAGGCTGCCATTGCCGAGAATGACAATCGCCGGAACTGGACGAGTCATCAGCCTTGCCACCTTTCGCCGGGAACAATGATCAGCGAGAAGTACGGCGAAGACATGGGTTCGACCTGATCCAGCGGCACGATCTTTTGATTGGCCATGGTCGCGCGCTCGACGTACAGCGCACGTTCGGCCAGGCCGAGCTCTTCCAGCACCTGACGGACCTTGGGGAAATTGCGCCCCAGCTTCATGATCACTGCCGCGTCGGCATCCGCCAGGCGCCGCTTGAGCTCATCATGGGGCAACACACCGGACAACACCGACAGGCTCTGGTTGCGATACACCAGCGGTGCACCGAGTACCGAGGCACCGCCGAGCATCGAGCACACACCCGGCACGACTTCGGCCTGATAACGCTCGGCGAGGCGGTCGTGCAGGTACATGTAGGAACCGTAGAAGAACGGATCGCCTTCGCAGATCACCGCCACATCGCGACCGGCATCGAGGTGCTCAGCCAATGATTGCGCGGCTTCATCGTAGAAATCGCTGATCACTCGCTCGTAGGACAAGGGCGCCGGCAACGCTTCGGTGGTCACCGGATAAACCAGCGGCAACAGGTTCTGCGCTTCTTGCAAGTGCGCCTCGATGATGCCGAAGGCATTACCTTTCTTGCCCTTGGCCACGAAGTACGCCACCACCGGCGATTCGCGCAGCAGGCGCAGGGCTTTGACAGTAATCAATTCCGGATCACCAGGGCCGACGCCAAGGCCGATCAAACGTCCAGGTTGCTGCATCATTCGATCTCCGTGGCGAGGGCATTGACGGCGGCGGCGGCCATGGCGCTACCGCCCAGGCGACCTTGCATGATGACAAAAGGCACGCCACGGCTATCCGCCGCCAACGCTGCCTTGGATTCGGCGGCACCGACAAAGCCCACCGGGAAACCGAGGATCAACGCCGGTTTCGGTGCGCCGGCATCGAGCATTTCCAGCAGATAAAACAGCGCGGTCGGCGCGTTGCCGATCACCACCACGCTGCCTTCCAGATGCGGTCGCCACAGTTCCAGTGCGGCGGCGGAGCGGGTGTTGCCCAACTCACGGGCAAGTTCGGGGACGCTGTCGTCACGCAAGGTGCAGATCACCTGATTGTTCGCTGGTAACCGCGCGCGGGTCACGCCCTCGGAAACCATTCGCGCATCACACAGGATCGGCGCGCCAGCAGCCAGCGCGTCGCGCCCGGCCTTGCCCGCACCATCGGAAAACTGCAGACCGTCGATGGCCTCGACCATGCCGCAGGCGTGGATCACACGGACCGCGAGTTTCTCCAGATCAGCCGGAATTCGCTCCAGATTGGCCTCGGCGCGAATGATCGCGAAGGAGTTGCGATAGATCTCCTGACCGTCGCGGATGTAATCAAGCATCAATGGGGCTCCGTGAGCGAGCGTCGAGCAAGGCGCCGACCGCTTCAATAGTAAGGTTGCAAGCGTGCAGCGCGCCGAAACCTGGCTGCGCTGCATCGCGAAAATAGAGATCGTAACGACCGGGGCCGACGGCCAGCAATGTGACGGGGGCGGTATGCGCGGCGGCACAGGATCGCGAGCACCCACTGACATGCACATTCAGCGAATGCCCATGGCGTTGCAGCAGCGCGGCCAGGTGCAGGGCATCGCCTTTGGTGTCGGCCAGGCCTTTGCCACAACCGTTTGAACCGGTGCAGGCGATCATGCGCGTCAACGATTGCTCGGGATCGCACATCAAGCCCAATTGCTCCAGGCGTCGGATGACTTCAGCGGCGTGTTCATGACGAACATTGGGCAACAGCAGACTTTGCCACGGAGTGAACCGCAGGCTGCCGTCACCGAACTCGTCTGCCAGACGTGCCGCACCACGCAGCATGACCGGATTTAGTCGCCCCAGCGGTGGCACGGCGCCCACATAGTCAACATCCGCCTGGATCTGGCCGTGGGCGCCGATATGCAAAACACTCGATTGCAAGGTGCGCCGCCAATGGGTAACGGCCTGGATGGCGACACCTTCGGCCAGTCGGGCCAGAACCGTTTCGATCGAATGCTCGGCCAACAAATGACGCATCCGCGTTTGCTCGGGGCTCGCCAGCTCCAGGAACAACTCAAGCACCGCGACCAACAGACGATGGCCATCGTCGAGTGCGACCGATCCTGTTGGCGTATCCGTGGGGCACCCGGCCAGGCCAAACGCCAGCCGCGTCACGCCCTCTCGCTCATACGCCGAGAGCCACACGTCGTGGGGGTGTTCGAGCATCGCCAAGCTCTCACCGCCATCAAGTTGCACGGCAAACTTGGCACTGAGGTCATGGAAGCGTTCATGTTGTTGCACGGTGGCCAGAATCTGTTCAGCCAGCGGGCGGGTGTCGAAGAGCATCTGCCGATCGATCCCGGCCGTAGGGCTGAGCATCAGATTGCGCACATCGTCCCCTGCCGCATGGGTAGGTCCCAACCCGGCAACCAGCAGGCTTTCGATCAAGGCTGACTGTTGGCTGCCAATTCCGCGAATTTGCAGGTTGGCGCGATTGGTCGCCTCGATAACGCCACCGGCATAGCGCTCGGCTGCATCGGCCACCGCGACGGCCTGCTGCGCACGGAGGGAACCACCGTTGAGTTTGATCCGGCAAATCCCACCATCCAACGCCTGGACGATCCGCAATAATCCGGGACAGGCCGAGGGGCGCAAAGGGTTGGATTGCTGACGAGGGTTCACAGGATGGCCGGCGCAATTGGAAGGGCAGCATTATGCCTGCTTTGTTCGGTGGGATGAAAAACCCGGGGCGCTTGACGACGAAAAGCAAGCGAGGCGGCATTAACGCATTTTTCCTGTAGGAGCTGCCGCAGACTGCGATCTTTTGATTTTGAACATCAAAAGATCGCAGCCTCGTTTCACTCGTCAGCTCCTACAACAGCCGGTTTCAATTCAGCGGATTACTTTTATTCAAAGGCTATAACGGAGCCTGTACTTTTCACGGGCAAGAAAACTCACTGACTTCACACCCATATAAATCGGAAGCAACTCATGGACAGTAGAAACTCAAATGGAATATTGACCGGCCACAACCTTGTTTCATGTATCGACGAACTTTTACCGCAGGATTATCAAGACCTCAGCCATTGCACTCAGATAGCCACACAATCCGCTGACAGGGTCAGCAGTCGTTTTGCCAACTCGGCAGCGTGGCTGCAAGAGTATCTTCGTACATTGGATTTTTTAGGCTGGTCCGCCTATCAAGACGCCATCTTTACGCGCACCCGTTACGACGTGTCGAAAAGCGTTGCGCAGTTTCTGGTCACAAGCGCGCAAGGCATGCAGGACACCCGTCAGGGAAATGCCATGATTGACACCCTCGACGCACTGGAACCCGACAAACCGGCACTGATCTCGCTGGACAATGAAAGTCTGATGGGCGAACGTTTTCAGGTGATACCTGCACGGTACGATTCAAAGGGGTTTCTTGAAATAGCGGTGTTCAATCTTGAGTTGGTGGCGTACGCCAAAAAGAATAGTTTTCTGTTCTGGAGCTGGGAAGAACAGGCCGCAAAAATCACTCAAAGTCGGGCCTATCTGAAGTTGGACAAACGTATTCTCGACAGTAAAAGATCGCTTCTTGAAAAAAAGCTGCAAGAAGTCGTAATGAAGCGATTCGACCTGCGAAAAAAACTGGCCCGTTAAGACTGGGGGCCGCGTCAATGGGCGTTCATCGCCATCACCTACAATTTCCTCGCTGACGGCAGGCGGATGCAATCCATGCCGCGCTATGATGCGCAGCCGCCGGGCCGACACCGTCGGGCGCGGCAATGAGTTGGCTTTGATTGATAGACGAGGAACGGCATGACCCCCTGGCTGACAGTGGTAGGCATTGGAGAAGACGGCTTCAAGGGGCTCGGCAAACATGCACGACACGCTCTGCTGAAAGCGTCGCGGATCATTGGTGCTCAGCGGCAACTGGATTTGTTGCCAGCCTGCATTCGCGGCGACCGGCAATTGTGGCCCAGCCCTTTTTCCCTCGATCCGGTCCTGGCGAACCGTGGCGAATCCGTCTGTGTCCTGGCCAGCGGCGATCCTATGTTTTTCGGCGTAGGCGCCAGTCTCGCCCGGCAATTGCCCAGCGATGAAATGCTCATTGTGCCAGCCCCCTCTTCCTGCTCCCTCGCTGCCGCCAGAATGGGCTGGCCGTTACAGGACGTGGTCACCCTGTCGGTGGTTGCCCGCCCCATCGCCGCACTCAACGCGCAGTTGTTCAGCGGCGTGCGCTTGCTGGTATTGAGCAATGACGGCCGCAGCCCCGCCGCCATCGCCGCAATGCTGCGTGAGCGTGGCTTCGGCCCCAGCCGGATGACCGTGCTGGAGCATTTGGGCGGCGAAGCCGAACGGCGTATCGATGGCATCGCCAATGACTGGGCCGACCCTGCGGTCGCGGACCTGAACCTGATCGCCATCGACTGCATCGTTGAACCGAATACGCCACGCCTGTCACGGCTGGCCGGTTTGCCGGACTCGGCATTCAAGCATGACGGTCAACTGACCAAGCGCGATGTCCGCGCAATCACCCTCGCACGCCTGACCCCGGTCCCTGGCGAACTGTTGTGGGATGTCGGCGCTGGCAGCGGTTCGATCGGTATCGAATGGATGCGCGCCCATCCCGCTTGCCGGGCATTGGCCGTCGAGGCCGATGAAGGTCGGCAACTATTGATCGAATACAACCGTGACGCTCTTGGGGTTCCCGGCCTGCAGTTGATTCGTGGCCGCGCGCCGCAAGCCCTCGAAGGGCTTGAACGTCCGGACGCGATTTTCATCGGTGGCGGCGTGACCCGCGTAGGCGTGCTGCAAGCCTGCTGGACCGCCCTCAAACCCGGCGGCCGGTTGGTCGCCAACGCGGTCACGCTACAAAGTGAAATGACCCTGATGGCCTGGCGTGAACAGCACGGCGGCGAGCTGACGCGCATTCATATCGCTCAAGCGCAACCGCTGGGTGAATTCGATACTTGGCGTCAAGCGTTGCCGATTACCGTGCTGGACATGACGAAGCCTCTCGATGCGTGACGAAACCGCCGAACAACCTGCGCCGCTGCGTAGCGGCCTGACCACGGGCAGTTGCGCCACAGCGACAAGCCTTGCGGCGGCTCGCCTGCTGTTGGGTGGCGCAGCAGCCGATGCGGTGGAAATCGTTCTGCCCAAGGGCAAAGCAGTGAAGATGCGCCTGGAATTCTGCCGCCGGACCGATGACGGTGCTGAAGCGGGAACCATCAAGGACGCTGGCGACGATCCCGACGTAACCCATGGTGCCCTGCTGTACACACAAGTGCGCCTGAGCACTGAGCCGGGAATTCGCTTCAATGCCGGACGTGGTGTCGGCACCGTCACCCGCCCCGGACTGGTGCTGGGGGTCGGTGAGCCGGCGATCAACCCGGTGCCGCGCAAAATGATCAGCGATCACCTGACCCGCCTCGCCGACGAGCTCGGCTACAGCGGTGGTTTCGAGGTCACGGTAAACGTCGAGAACGGCGAGGCACTGGCGCTTAAAACCATGAACCCGCGGCTGGGAATTCTCGGCGGCCTGTCGATTCTCGGCACCAGCGGCATCGTCCGACCGTTTTCCTGCGCGGCCTACATTGCCTCGATCCACCAAGGCATCGATGTGGCGAAAACCAATGGCTACCTGCACATCGCCGCATGCACAGGCAACGCCAGCGAAGACACCATGCGCCGGGTCTACAACCTGCCGGAAATTGCCCTGATCGAAATGGGCGACTTTGTCGGCGCGGTCCTCAAGCACCTGCGCAAAGTACCTGTGGATAAACTCAGCCTCTGCGGCGGTTTCGGCAAGATCAGCAAACTGGCGGCCGGGCACATGGACTTGCACAGTCGGCACTCGAGCATCGACCTGCCACAACTGGCCGAATGGGCCGCCGCTATCGGCGCCGACACGACATTGCAGCAAGGCATTTGTGAAGCCAACACCAGCCAGCAAGCCCTGGCCATGGCCAGCGCCGCCGGCATCGCCCTGGGCGATGCGGTCTGCCAGCACGCGCTGGACTTTGCCCGCAGCGTGGTGCCGGCACAGGTTCAGGTGGAAGTCTTTGCCATCGACCGCCAGGGCGGGATCGTTGGGCATGCGGGAGCTTTTCAGTGAAACGAATCTTGTTGCTCGGTGGCGTGACCGAAGCGCTGGCCATTGCCAGGACACTGGGGCCGGAACACATCTATAGCCTGGCCGGTATCGGACGGATACCGACGGACTTGACCTGCCAGATTCGCGTTGGCGGTTATGGCGGCGCCGAAGGCTTGGCGCAGTTCATTGGCGATCAAGGCATCGATCTGCTGCTGGACGCCACTCACCCCTACGCCGCACAAATCAGCCGCAACGCCGCGAGCGCCGCAGGCCTGAGCGGCATTCCCTGCTGGGCACTGCGGCGCCCGGCATGGCAAGCGCAGGCCGCCGATGACTGGCGCGAAGTCAGCGACTGGGCCGAGCTGATCCAAGCCCTGAAACCCTTTCGGCGACCGCTGTTCACCCTCGGACGCGAGCCATTGCAGCATCTGGATGAAATCCCCCCGGAGCAATTCTGGACCCTGCGTGCGCTGGACGTTTATCCCGGCAACGAGCGCTGCGAAGTTATCGGCGCCCGTGGACCTTTCCTGATCGACGAAGAACGCGCGCTGTTCGAACAGCGAAATATCGACGTATTGATCAGCAAGAACAGCGGCAGCAGCGCTACCGAGCCGAAGCTGGAGGTGGCGCGGGAGCGTGGGGTGCCGGTGATTGTTTTGAAGCGGCCAGTGTTGCCGGAGGTAACTCGGGAGTTTCTGACGCTAGAGGAAACACTTGGCGCATTGTCGCTCTTCATTTCGTAGGGCAGGATCACCGGCTTGCAGAATAAGTAACCTATTTGTTACCTTCAGGGCCGCACGTGATCACACTCGAAGAATACCTGCAGGACAACGAAACGAGCCCTTTTGGCCGTTGGTTTTCCACCTTTGGATGCCCATGCAGCACTTAAGGTATCCACTGCACTGCTGCGTCTGGAGTTAGGAAATACATCAAACATCAAGTGGTTCGACGGTCTCGGCGAGTACCGGATAAATTGGGGACCGGGTTACAGGATCTATCTTGTTCAAGAAGGCAAACGCCTGATCATCCTGTTTGGTGGAGGCGATAAGTCCACACAAAAAGCTGACATCAAACAGGCGAAAGTATTGATAGCCGAATTTCGATCCCGAAAAAAAGCTGAACGGCACCGGAGATAACGTCATGGCGCTCACCCGAAGCTACAAACATACCATCGCCGAGCGTGCCCAACGTGACCCCGAGTTCGCCCAGGCATTGTTGGATGAGGCTGCTACTCTGTTTCTTAACGGCGAACCTGAAATGGCCAGGATCATCTTGCGTGACCTGATCAACGCCACTGTCGGGTTCGAGGAGTTGGCAAAGGAAACGGCAAAGCCCAGCAAAAGCCTGCATCGAATGTTGTCTGCCAAAGGCAATCCAAGCATGGACAACCTGGCTGCGATATTTGCCGTAATTCGCGCTACGCTGGGAGTAGATATACAAGTACATGCGGTGCGTGCGCACTGAGCCATGCTTTTTAAGTGCGACACCACACCGCACGCGGTCTTTTTACTTATCGGCACTGATCAGGCTAAATAGCCGCGCCTGATCGCCCATCCACCGGATTTGTCCCATGTCCCGACAACGGCTCGCAATTGCCTGGATCGCCTGCTTCGCAGTGCTATTCAACATGCTCGCCATGCCGATGTCCGGTGCGATGGCGCAGACGGCGAAATCGCCAGCCGAACAATTGTTGTGGGGCAGTTTCTGCTCCTCAAGCGGCACCAAGATGGTGGCGATTTCCCTGGGCGACACCGAGCGCAAAGCCCCGCAAAACGACGATCATTCGAACATGCAGCATTGCTGGTGCTGCAGCGGTTCCGCGCCATTGGTGGCGCTGCCCGGTCATGAGCCACAGCTGTATTACACGCAGTTCGATGCCAATCGAAGCCTGCCCCCCGCAACGCTCAACACACCATCACCACGCCAGCAATGGCCCAGCCTTAATCCCCGCGCCTCTCCTCTAGTGTGATTTCCTTTCGCAATTGATCTGCGTTTTGAATCGCTCTGGAGAACTGCCATGTTGAAAAAACTCATCGTTCTGGCTGCGTTGCTGCTGCCTGCCTGCTTTGCCAATGCCCACGAATACAAGATTGGCGAGCTGGAAATCGCTCACCCATGGTCACAGGAACTGCCGCCGAATGCGCCAAACGTCGCGGCGTATTTCGTGATTCACAACAAGGGAAGCGCAGCCGACCGTCTGCTCAGCGTCGACTCGCCCATTGCGGGCGAAGCTCAACTGCATGAGCACGTGATGCAAAACGATGTGATGAAAATGAATCACGTACCGAGTGTGGAAATCCCCGCAGGCGGCGAGGTCACTTTCGCGCCGATGGCCTACCACGTGATGCTGATGAACCTTAAGGACCGTAGCCAGCTCAGCGATGGCAAGCGCTTCCCGATGACCCTGCATTTCGAGAAAGCCGGTGACTTGAAGGTCGAAGTAGTGGTGCAGAAGCAGGCACCCGATGGCACGCAACCACACGTCCACGCTCAGTAACCCGCTGAGCCGAATCCGCCCATGCGCCCGCTTAGCGCCAGGTCATCCGCACACCGCCGCCAGTCGTTGAACCTGACGCGCGGCAGCTGGATCAGCCTGTTCGCCATGCTGATGATCTTTATCGGTCCACTGATTTCTCAGTCGATGCCGATGCCGATGGATCAACGCACCCCGATGACCATGAACATGTCGATGGACATGAGCATGGACATGTCGGCGATGGAGCACGGGGATCACGGTGCACAACCGACTGCCGAGCATTGCCCTCCAGCGTCCGGGCACCATGCGATCTGGGAAAAGTGCGGCTATTGCAGCCTGCTGTTCAACTGCCCGGCATTGACCGGTGGCGGCTCATTCGCCGCCTTCAATATTCCACCCGTCAACACATTCACCACGCCCTCCCCGCGCCTGGGCCACGCCCGGCAAACCTTCTTCCCCGGCGCCCGTTCCCGCGCCCCACCCATCGTCGCGTAAACCCCCACCTCAGGTTTCACACGGTTAAGAAGACAGCTTCAGGTTGTCGGCCGTGTGGTTTACGACTGTTCGATGGAAATTGTCATGTCCAGGTTTTCTGTTGACACAGGCTTGAGCCCTGCCCGAGCCTTTTTAATCCAGAACGAATCCAGCATTCGTTTCAGGCACGCCACTGCGATTCTGTGCAGTGCGTTGATGGCGCCTGCCGCGCTGGCCGATGAACACGCAGGTCACAGTGAAGAACTGAGCCCGACAGTCATCACCGCAATTGCCCCCAGTTCGCCGCTGACCATCGTCACCAACCCGAAGGAGCCGCGCCAACCGGTGCCGGCCAGCGACGGTTCCGATTATCTGAAAACCATTCCGGGCTTCGCCCAGATACGCAACGGCGGCACCAACGGCGACCCGGTATTGCGCGGCATGTTCGGCTCGCGCCTGAACATCCTCACCAATGGCGGCATGATGCTCGGCGCCTGCCCGGCGCGGATGGATGCACCCACCTCGTATATCTCCCCGGAAACCTACGACAAGCTGACCGTGATCAAAGGCCCGCAAACCGTGCTTTGGGGGCCGGGTGCTTCCGCCGGCACCATACTGTTCGACCGTGAGCCGGAAAGCTTCGGCGAACTCGGCACACGGGTGAATGCCAGCGTGTTGGCAGGCTCCAACGGCCGTTTCGACAAGCTGGTGGACGCCGCTGCCGGCGGATCTCTGGGCTATGTACGCGTGATCGGCAACACCGCCCACGCCGACGATTATCGCGATGGCAACAACGACACCGTGCCGTCTCGCTATGAGAAATGGAACGGCGATGTCGCGCTCGGCTGGACCCCGGACGCCGATACGCTGCTGGAGTTAACCGCCGGCAAGGGTGACGGCGAGGCGCGTTACGCCGGGCGCGGCATGGACGGCTCGCAGTTCAAGCGCGAAAGCCTTGGCCTTCGCTTCGAGAAATCCAACATCAGCGACGTGCTGGAAAAGCTCGAAGCACAGGTCTACTACAACTACGCCGACCACGTGATGGACAACTACACCCTGCGCACGCCGTCCGGCACCGGGATGATGGCCGGCCCGATGGCGTCCAACGTCGACCGCCGTACCCTCGGCGCGCGCATCAAGGGCACCTGGCGCTGGGCCGATGTGCAACTGATCAGCGGCATCGATGCGCAAACCAACGAACACCGCCAGCGCAGCGCCATGGGCGTCGACACCTACAAGGACCTGCCGTACACCAAGGATGCCGATTTCCATAACTACGGGGTGTTTGGCGAACTGACCTGGTACGCCGCCGAGCGTGATCGCTTGATCAGCGGCGCCCGCCTGGACCGCGCTTCGGCCAAGGATTTTCGGCAGACCACCGGTTCGGGAATGATGACCCGCCCGAACCCGACCGCCGATGACACCCGCGCCGAAACCCTGCCCAGCGGCTTCATCCGCTATGAACACGACCTGGCCGACAGCCCGACCACGTTGTATGCCGGCCTTGGGCACACCCAACGATTCCCGGATTACTGGGAGCTGTTTTCGCCCAATTCTGGCCCTGCGGGCTCGGTGAATGCCTTCGATTCGATCAAGCCGGAAAAAACCACCCAGCTCGACTTCGGCCTGCAATACAAGACCGAAGAGCTCGAAGCCTGGGCCTCGGCTTACATCGGCCAGGTGCGCGATTACATCCTGTTCGATTACACGCCCGGCATGATGGGCATGACCTCGCAAGCCGAAAACATCGACGCACGAATCATGGGCGGCGAACTGGGTGCTGCCTACAACTTCACCGAACACTGGAAAGCCGACGCGACCCTGGCCTACGCCTGGGGCAAGAACAGCAGCGATGGCAATGCCTTGCCGCAAATGCCGCCGCTAGATGCGCGCTTCGGCCTGACTTACAGCGAAGACAACTGGAGCACCGGCGCACTGTGGAGGGTGGTCGCCGAGCAAAACCGTATTGACCAGAACAAAGGCAACGTCGTCGGCAAGGACTTCGACAAGACGCCGGGCTTTGGTGTGTTCTCACTCAATGGAGCCTATCGGATCAACCAGCACTGGAAGGTCAGTACTGGCGTGGACAACCTGTTCGGCAAGGCTTACGCCGAACACTTGAACCTGGCCGGCAACGCCGGTTTCGGCTACCCGGCCAACGACCCGCAAGCCATCAAGGAACCGGGGCGAACGCTCTGGACCAAGGTGGATATGAGTTTCTAAAAACAAAAAATCAAAAGATCGCAGCCGCTGCTGTAGGAGCTGTCGAGTGAAACGAGGCTGCGATCTTTTAATAAAACAATTAATTCGCCAATGCGGAGCACACATGATGAAACAGCCCAAAGTGAATTTCTACAACCTGGCCTGGCGCTGGCATTTCTATGCCGGATTGTTCGTTGCGCCATTCATGGTGATGCTGGCCCTGACCGGCACCATCTACCTGTTCAAGCCACAACTCGACTCGCTGATGTACAGCAGCATGCTCAACGTCCCGGCAGGCCATCACACGATCCCGGCCGATGACTTGCTCAAGCGCGTGAAGGAGTCATACCCGCAAGCAACGATCAAACAGTACCTGCCGCCTGTCGACGCCGAACGCAGCGCCCAGTTTGTCGTGATCAAGGACGGCACCGAGCTCAATGTGTTCGTCGACCCGTACCACGGCGACATCCTTGGCGAGCAAGACGCCAAGAAGAACCTGCAAGCGATTGCCAGGGCGATCCACGGCGAACTGATGATCGGCACCGTGGGAGACCGGCTGGTAGAACTGGCTGCCGGTTGGGGTGTGGTGCTGGTGGTTTCGGGGGTGTTCCTGTGGTGGCCACGCGGTCAGGCAGCGGGCATTCTGTGGCCACGTCTGAGCAGTCGCGGCCGCGTGCTGTGGCGTGACCTGCATGCCGTGACCGGGTTCTGGGGCGCCTCGCTGCTGTTGGTGATGCTGCTCAGCGGCATGACCTGGACCGGTTTCTGGGGCCAGCAATATGCAGCGGTGTGGAACGTCTTCCCGGCAGCCATGTGGGACAACGTGCCGAAATCCGATGTCGAAGCGCGCAGTCTCAACAGCGCCACCCGCCAGACCGTGCCTTGGGCGATGGAAAACACTCCGATGCCAATGTCCGGCGATCATGCCGAACACATGGCCCACGGTGGCGCCCAGGCCGGCCCTGCCGCGCCGACCATCAGCCTGCAAGACGTGCAGGACATCGCCGTGAAAAGCAAGGTTGAGCCGGGCTACAGCATCACCTTCCCGACCACGGCCACCGGCGTATTCACCATCGCCGTGTTCGCCGACGATCCGCGCAACGACGCCACCCTGCATGTCGATCAGTACACCGGCGACGTACTGGCCGATGTGCGCTACGAGCAATACGGTGCCGTCGCCCGCGCCACGGAAATCGGCGTGATGTTGCATGAAGGCAAGATGTTTGGCGTGTTGAACCAGATCATCGTGCTGTTGATCTGCCTGATGATCCTGCTCAGCGCCGTCAGCGGCGTGGTGATCTGGTGGAAGCGCCGCCCACAAGGAAAACTGGGTGTACCGCCACTGCGCCACGACCTGCCGAAATGGAAAACCGCAATGGTCATCATGTTCGCGCTGGCGGTGGCGTTCCCGTTGGTGGGAGCTTCGCTGGTGGTGGTTTGGGTGCTTGATCGCGTGGTGCTGTCGCGCTTTACCCGGCAGGCTGAATCGGCTTCATCTTCATCTTGAAAGAGGCGAGATGCGCGGGGGCGTTAGCAATGTAGACTTCCCCCGCACATCACCCTTTTCGGGCCCCATCGCTGGCAAGCCAGCTCCCACAGAGTGTGCACGAACCCTGTGGGAGCTGGCTTGCCAGCGATGGGGCCATCAGCTTCACCTCAAGAGCCACTGCATGACCTCGCTTCATCTCACAAACCTCGCCTGGTCACCCCTCGGTCACGGTCACTGTCATCACCAGTTCCAGCTGCGTGATGCCTCGCTGCACGTGGCCTCCGGGGAATTTGTCGGATTGATCGGCCCCAACGGCAGCGGCAAGACCAGCCTGCTGCGTTGTGCCTGGCGCTTCAGCAAACCGCAAAGCGGCGAGGTCAGGCTCGACCACCACAACGTCTGGAAACAATCCGCACGCTGGTGCGCGCAACGCATCGCGGTGGTGCTGCAGGAGTTTCCCGATGCCTTCGGCCTTACGGTCAATGAAGTGGTCGCCATGGGCCGCACACCGCACAAAGGCTTGTTCGACGGCGACACCCTGGAAGACGCCGGAATGATTGATCAGGCGTTGCAATCCGTCGGCCTCAAGGGTTTCGAAGACCACGCCTTTTCCACCCTGTCCGGTGGTGAAAAGCAGCGGGTGATCCTTGCCCGAGCGTTGGCCCAGCAACCACAACTGCTGATCCTCGACGAGCCGACCAACCACCTCGACCCGCGCTATCAATTAGAACTGTTGCAGTTGGTCAAGCGCTTGAACATCGGCACCCTGGCGAGCATCCACGACCTGAATCTGGCCGCCGCGTTTTGTGACCGGCTGTACGTGATCAATCATGGTCGCATCGTTGCCAGCGGCACGCCAAAAGATGTCCTGACCAGCGCGCTGTTGCGCAATGTCTTCGGCGTCGAAGCACTGATCGATGAACACCCCTTGCACGGCTACCCTCGAATTACCTGGATCACCCAACCATGAATTTTCTGCGTTCCACCTTCTGCTTCGCCCTGTTGCTGGGCAGCACTCAGGCATTTGCCGAGGCCACTCACTACCCGCTGACGATCCAGAGTTGCAACCGAGAAGTGACCTTCCAGCAAGCGCCAAAACATGCGGTCAGCCACGACATCAACATGACCCAGATGATGCTCGCCCTCGGCCTCAAGCCACAGATGGCCGGCTATAGCGGCGTGTCCGGCTGGAAGGCGGTGACACCCCAAATGCAGACCATCCTCGACGGTTTGCCGGAGCTGGCGGCCAAGTACCCGTCGGTGGAAACCCTGCTCAATGCCAACGTTGACTTCTTTTTCGCCGGCTGGGATTACGGCATGCGCGTAGGCGGCGATCTCACGCCGCAAACCCTGCAACCGCTGGGCATCAGTGTCTACGAGCTGACCGAGTCCTGCGCGTTCGTGATGAAGCGCCCACCGGCGAGCCTGGAGGACACCTACAACGACCTGCGAAACCTCGGCAAAATCTTCGACGTGCAGGATCGCGCCAATGCCGTGATCAGCGGGATGCAGGCGCAAGTCGTCGATATTCGCAAAGACCTGCCCGCCGATAAACCAAGGGTGTTCCTGTATGACAGCGGTGAAGATCGCGCCATGACTTCCGGTCGCCTGGGCATGCCGCAAGCCCTGATCGACGCTGCGGGCGGGCAAAATATTTTGGATGACGTTGACGCGAGCTGGACTCGGGTCAATTGGGAGAACGTGGTCGAGCGCAATCCGCAGGTGATCGTGATCGTCGACTACGGCGAAGTCAGCGCCGAACAGAAGATTCAATTTCTGCGCAGTAATAAAGCGCTGAAATCGGTGGATGCGATCAAAAACCAGCGATTCATCGTCATTCCTTATGTGCAGGCCACGCCGGGGATAGACAACGTGCTGGCAGTGGAAACACTGGCCAAGGGTTTCCACGGCGCATGATCAATCGTCGCTACGCCTTGCTGCTGATTGCCCTCGGCGCGCTGTTGCTGGTGTCTTGCGTGGTGTCGTTGGGTTTCGGCCCGGCGCGGGTGCCGGTGGACGTGGTGTGGCGGATTCTGTTGCACAAGCTGTTTGGTTTCGGCGTGCCGGACTGGAGCGCCGGGCAGGAGCATATCGTCTGGCTGATCCGCGTGCCACGCATGCTCCTTGGCGCACTGGTGGGCGCTGGCCTGGCGCTGATCGGCGCAGTCTTGCAAGCGGTGACGCGTAATCCGTTGGCCGATCCTCATTTGCTGGGTGTCACGTCCGGCGCGACCTTGGGTGCAGTCATCGTGGTGTTGCATGTCGGCGAAATCGTCGGCCTGTTGACCTTGCCGATCGCGGCATTTATCGGTGCGCTGCTGAGCATGCTGGTGGTGCTGATGATCGCCAGCCGCCACGGTCGACTGGACAGTGATCGCCTGTTGCTCTGTGGCGTGGCGGTGTCGTTCGTGATGATGGCAATCGCCAACTTGTTGCTGTTCATGGGCGACCACCGCGCCAGTTCGGCGGTGATGTTCTGGATGCTGGGCGGCCTCGGGTTGGCGCGCTGGGAACTGCTCGCCGTACCGACGGCCAGTGTGCTGCTGGGGCTGGTTTTGCTGCTGGGAATGGCGCGCCCATTGAATGCACTGATGGCCGGCGAACAGACTGCCGTCACCCTGGGATTGAATGCGCGCACCGTTCGCCTGCGGGTGTTTTTGATCGCCTCGTTGATGACTGGCGTGCTGGTATCCATCAGCGGCTCCATCGGATTTGTCGGGTTGATGGTGCCGCACATTGCACGTCGCCTGGTTGGGGCTGAGCATCGACGATTGCTGCCAGTGTGCGTGCTGCTCGGCAGTGTTTTCCTGGTGTGGGTCGATGTGGCCGCCCGCACGATGATCGCTC
Organism: Pseudomonas sp.; assembly: GCF_050739655.1. GTDB lineage: Bacteria > Pseudomonadota > Gammaproteobacteria > Pseudomonadales > Pseudomonadaceae > Aquipseudomonas. The sequence continues at coordinate 25,211 of NZ_JBOIBY010000501.1, forward strand.
CGGAAGACCTGCCCATCGGCGTCGCAACCGCGGCCATTGGCGGTCTGTTTTTCATCGGCCTGATGCGCCGCCGCTGATCACACGGCTGCAAAAATCCCTGTGGGAGCTGGCTTGCCAGCGATGGCGGCTTGTCAGGCGCCATAGATGTTGAATGTGATGGCCTTATCGCTGGCAAGCCAGCTCCCACAGTGGATCGGTGGTGAACGGTGAATTTGCGCACGACGACGATCCTGTGGGAGCTGGCTTGCCGGCGATGAGGACGTAACGTCCAACATTTCTATCACTGAACCACCGCCATCGCGGGCAAGCCCGCTCCCACAAGTAATCGGTTCCAGCCAATACATCCTCGCCCCAATGTGACGCACCCCAGTGCACCAGACCACTGATCATGTCCCCTCATGGTGCGCCGCCAAACCGTGAAACCGCTCTAATACGACATTTCCCTGCCTTTTCCCGACCGGGCACAGCCCTTGCTAAAGACCCTTCAGTAGTCCGCATCTGCCACCAAGAAAATTCATAAGTTCATGGAGATCGCACAATGAAGCGTCGCAGTTTGATCAAGGCTTTCACACTCTCGGCATCCATTGCCGCGATGGGCATGACCTGGACGGTCCAGGCCGCCGAGACCATCAAGGTCGGTATTCTGCATTCATTGTCCGGGACCATGGCGATCTCCGAGACGTCGCTCAAAGACATGGCATTGATGACTATCGAGGAGATCAACGCCAAGGGCGGCGTGAACGGCAAGATGCTCGAACCTGTAGTGGTCGACCCTGCCTCGAACTGGCCGCTGTTCGCCGAGAAGGGCCGTCAGTTGCTGACCCAGGACAAGGTCGCCGTGGTGTTTGGCTGCTGGACCTCGGTGTCGCGCAAATCGGTATTGCCGGTGTTCGAAGAACTCAACGGCCTGCTGTTCTACCCGGTGCAATACGAAGGTGAAGAGATGTCGCCGAACGTGTTCTACACCGGCGCCGCGCCGAACCAGCAAGCGATCCCCGCCGTTGAATACCTGATGAGCGAAGAAGGCGGCGCTGCCAAGCGCTACTTCCTGCTCGGCACCGACTACGTCTATCCGCGCACCACCAACAAGATCCTGCGTTCGTTCCTGCATTCCAAAGGCGTGGCCGACAAGGACATCGAAGAGGTGTACACCCCGTTCGGCCATAGCGATTACCAGACCATCGTCGCCAACATCAAAAAGTTCTCCGCCGGTGGCAAGACGGCGGTTATCTCCACCGTCAATGGCGACTCCAATGTGCCGTTCTATAAAGAACTGGCCAACCAGGGCCTGAAAGCCACCGATGTCCCGGTCGTGGCGTTCTCGGTGGGTGAAGAAGAACTGCGTGGTATCGACACCAAACCACTGGTGGGCAACCTTGCGGCCTGGAACTACTTCGAGTCGGTGGAGAATCCGGCGAACAAGAAATTTGTCGATGACTGGAAAGCCTACGCCAAGAAAAACAACCTGCCGGGCGCGGACAAAGCGGTGACCAACGACCCGATGGAAGCGACTTACGTCGGCATCCACATGTGGGCGCAAGCCGCCGAAAAAGCCAAGTCCACCGATGTCGACAAAGTCCGCGAAGCCCTCGGCGGCCAGACCTTCGCCGCGCCGTCGGGCTACACCCTGACAATGGACAAGACCAACCATCACTTGCACAAGCCGGTAATGATTGGCGAGATCCAGGCCGATGGTCAGTTCAACGTTGTGTGGCAGACCGAAGGCCCGATCCGCGCCCAGCCGTGGAGCCCGTTCATCCCGGGCAACGACAAGAAGCCGGAGTATGCGGTGAAGAGCAACTAAAGCCACTGGATGTCGGGGCCTGATTCCTTACTCAGGCCCGACAAAATCCCCTGTGGGAGCGGGCTTGCTCGCGATAGCGGTGGCCCAGTCAAAGAGATGTCGAATGGGCCGACCTCATCGCGAGCAAGCTCGCTCCCACAGGGAGTTGTGTCGGCCGCAGGCCCTGAGCCTGGCGCCGACCTCCAG
>NZ_JBOIBY010000502.1:0-3168 GCF_050739655.1 Pseudomonas sp.
AACCACGCCTGGCCAATCTCTGGTCCGCTGAAAGCTTCAGTTGGTTGCAGCAGAAATACCCGGAGGGGATTCCCCAAGAGCAGCTGGATGCCATCGAGGCGGAGCTGAAACGGCCTGTTGAGGTCATGCGCAAACCGTTCAGCCTGGTGCTGGCAGCGGTTGGAGGTGAGTGATGTTGAAGCTGAAGAAAATTCTACAGGAGGTAGGTCGCCCTCAATCGGCCTTGGCCGAGTCGCTGAGTCTCAGTGGTGCCACGGTCGCCCAGCTGCTGAACCACGGCCAGTGGCCGCGCAGTCTGGACAGTGACGAACTTCAGGGACGCATTCGTGTGTTCCTGACCGAATCCGGCGTCAACGATGCCGACATCGCCAACGCCTTTGAAGAAGTGGATCTGCCGTGCGCCAACACGACAGATCCGGCCCTTAAAAAAGAGCCGTCCGGGGAGGACGAACCTATGTTACTGCCAAAGCAGACCCTGCTGCCAAATACACGCAAGGCATTCAGCCTGTTCCGAGATCCTTTTGATGAACTGCAATCTGCCCAGGACATGTGGGTCAGTCCCGATATTCGCTACGTTCGCGAGGTCATGTATCAGACGGCACGTCACGGTGGCTTCCTTGCTGTCGAAGGGGAATCCGGTGCAGGTAAAAGCACGCTTCGCCGTGACCTGGTGAACCGGATTGCCGAGAACAATGACCCTGTGATCACCATCGAGCCCTATGTCCTGGCCTCGGAGGACAATGACGTTAAGGGCAAATCGCTGAAAAGCACCCACATTGCCGAGTCGATGATGGCTGCGGTTGCACCACTGGCGAAACCCAAAAGCAGTCCCGAGGCGCGATTTGCTCAACTTCACAAAGCTTTGAAGGAATCGCACGCGGCCGGCTTTCGCCACTGCCTGGTGATCGAGGAGGCGCACAGCTTGCCGATCCCGACGCTCAAGCACCTCAAACGCATCCTGGAGCTGGAGGTCGGTTTCACCAAACTGGTCAGCATCATCATGATCGGGCAGCCGGAACTGGGCGTGAAACTCAGCGAACGTAACGCCGATGTGCGTGAAGTGGTGCAGCGTTGCGAGCGCGTCATCCTAACGCCCGTCGAAGGCAGCCGTTTGGAAGAGTTCTTGAAGTTCCGGTTTGACCGTGCTGGCAAGGTACTGGGTGAAGTCATTGACGCCAGCGGAATTCAAGCCATTGCTGCACGACTGTCTCAGCCGAGCAAGCGTGGTGGCCGTGACGAAACGGTGTCGTTGTTGTACCCGCTGGCCATCGGCAACCTGGTGATTGCAGCAATGAATCTGGCGACCCAGCTAGGCGTGCCAATCGTCACCGCCGACGTTGTGAAGGGGGTGTGAGATGGTCGCATTGCACCTGGTGCCACCGGCAGTAATACGGCCGTTGAGCATTCTCACTGAGGAATTTCCGACCAAGCTGGCGACTTTTAATAGCCTGACCCGCGACATGCGTGACGCGGGGATCGTCATCAAGGCACTGGTGCTTTCGGACAACAAAATTTTCGTCGATCACCACAGTTTGGATCTGCTGTCGCGGCGATTTGCCCATGAGCTTCGCGGCGTACGTTGCGTCGCTGAAGGGCGATTTGCGCGCAATACGGCAACGATTCGCGGTGTAGGTGTTGTTTGGTTCACTTTGGTGAAGGAGCAGGATCAATGAGCATGACTGACATCAACATTCCGGCAGGCTTTGTCCGTAACGCTGTTGGGCACCTAGTACCGATTGACCAGGTGCGCGAGCAGGACAAGTTGCGTGATCAGGTAGCGATTGGTCTTTCCCAGGAAGCAAAGGCGCTGAGCCTGGCCTTGAAGAATTTCAAGAAAAAGGCGCTTGGTGATGTTGCGGATCTGATCAGCATTGCCGGTGAACGCTACGGCGTGCAGATGGGTGGGAAGAAAGGCAATGTCACAATTGCCACCTATGACGGCAAGTTCAAGGTGGTGCGTTCTTACGCAGATCGGCTGGCTTTTACCGAGGAAATGGAGGTGGCGAAGGTCTTGGTGTACGACTGCATCAAGGCCTGGAGCAAAGGTGCGGACAACCATTTGATGGCTATCGTCGACCGTGTGTTCAGCCCGAACCGTAACGGCCAGATTAAAACCTCAGACGTGCTCGATCTGCTGCGACTGGAGATCGATGACGCCGGTTGGAAGAGCGCAATGCAGGCCGTGAGGGACTCCATTCTGGTATCCGGCAGCTCCGTATACATCCGCGTTTATGAGCGGATCAACGGTACTGATGAATACCGAGCCATTCCCCTTGATCTGGCGGCGGTGTGACATGGACGACGATCGTTTGTTGGAAAAGATCAAGAAATGCCTGGAGATGGCGAAGTCCAAAACCAGCAACCCGCACGAGGCTGAGATTGCACTGCGCCAAGCTCACAAGCTGATGGAATTGTACAACCTTGAGATGGGTGATGTGCTGGCCAGCATGGCGTGTGAGGTCAACATCGCAGCCGGCTCGGACGGTGTGCCCCCGACTTGGCGTGTGCGATTGGCCCAAGTATGTGCCCATGCGTTTGGTACGCGGATGATCATCACGCATGGCTGGCTGACCGGTGGCGGGTTCATTTTCGTCGGGTGCGCCGCAGCACCGGAACTGGCTGGGTATGCCTATGAGGTGCTGGAGAGGCAATTGCAAAAGGCTCGGCGGGAGTTCCTGTCGGTGCCGAAGAATAAACGCTGCAAACGCTCGACGAAGGTGGCTCGTGGTGACCACTTTGCCAATGGCTGGATCGATGCCGTGTACCACAAGGTCGACGAGTTCGCGGGTGTTGAAGACAGTATCGCCGAGGCCATTGAGGCGTACATGGCAAAACACCACCCGGATCTGGAAAAGGCAGAACTCAAGCGTCGCCGAGTGAGGGCCAGAGACGAAGGCGCCATTTCTGCGGGGTATGCAGCTGGCAAGTCGGCTCAATTGCACCAGGCCGTGGGGCATCAACCCCGTGCGCTGTTGACGATGGGGGTTTGACCATGGCCTCGACAAGCACCGGCAAACTCACTTCCGGCGTGTTGGAGTTCCAATCCGTCTGCGATCAGTGCAATCGGCCTCGCATCGTTGGCAACCACGTGAAGTGCAGCAAGATCCGCCAACAGATTCATGCTGCTCGGAACGAAAAACGCAGCGGCCCGCGCTTGCGGTCTGGAGG
>NZ_JBOIBY010000503.1:0-19069 GCF_050739655.1 Pseudomonas sp.
CTGATGACTTTTACCTTTCTCTCTCGGCCCCGATGGCGACTGGAAAACGGTGATCGCACCGTGCCGCAGGGCTATGCGGCCCTCACGCTGACCACCTTTTCCAACCTTTCCGGAGCCCGCTAATGGCGTTTACCGAACCGCTACTCGACCCACATGCACCCGGTTGGAAGCGCGATCTGCCAATGCCCGACCAAGCGCCGAGCACCGAGCCCTATCCGCCGGTGCTGTCGAATCCGCCCAACCATGTGGACCCCGTGTACCTCGAATTGCGGCGCTCTACAGCCAGCATACGAGGGACTGGGCCATGGTTTGCGATGTTATTTTTCCTGATGACTTGTTATCTATTAATGACCATCTCTCCACTTGAAGCTTGGAATGATTCTGATTGGATCGTCATTTTTTGCCTTCCCGTAACGGTCGTTATTGGTGTTTGGGGTGGTGTGTATGTTTGGCGAATGGACGTGGAAGCCCCCCGCGATGAACCCATCCGCTTCAACCGCCTGCGTCGCAAGGTCTACGTCTACCGCTTTCATCACGATGGCCTACGCCCCTTCAGTCGTACCGCCTGGGGGGTTCGCACGGAGGTCTACGACTGGGACGACCTGCGCGCCGAGGCGTGCAGCGTCTATGGTCCCATGGGCACTGGCGGCTCGATCCAGTCCGTCAGCATTGCCGTGGTGAAACCCGGCACCAACCAGGTCATCGATCGCTTCAATTTCGCCCACAGCATTCAGGAGGGCGAAATGTACTGGGCCATGGCCCTGCTGTTCATGCAGCAAGGTCCGCACGCTTTACCCCATTTCCCCCATCCTCCGCGCGACTGGAACAACGAAGACGTGAGCTTCAACCTCGCCCGCCGCCTGGCGCCCAAGGTGCAGTGGCCCGCGGACATCGACCTGGAGTCGAGGAGCGCGCCCTGATGACTTTTACCTTTCTCTCTCGGCCCCGATGGCGACTGGAAAACGGTGATCGCACTGTGCCGGAGGGCTATGCAGCCCTCACGCTGACCACCTTTGCCAAACTTTCCGGAGACCGATAATGGCCTTCATTGAACCGCTACTCGACCCTCATGCACCCGGTTGGAAGCGTGATCTGCCTACGCCCGATCAGGCGCCCAGCACCGAGCCCTATCCGCCTGTACTGTCGAATCCGCCCAACCATGTGGGCTCAATCTATCTTGAATTGCGGCGTTCTACAGTTAGAACACGAGGGGCTGGACCATGGATTGCGATGTTAGTTTTCGTACTGACTTGTTATCCACTAAGCTCTCCACTTGAAATATGGAATTCTGATTGGATCATCATTTTAATCATTCCTGCATTCCTCGTTATTGGAGTTTGGAGTGGTGTGTATATTTGGCGAATGGACGTGGACTCCCCCCGCGACGAACCCATCCGCTTCAACCGCCTGCGTCGCAAGGTCTACGTCTACCGCTTTTATCACGATGGCCTTCGCCCCTTCAGTCGAACCGCCTGGAGGGTTCGCTCTGAGATCTACGACTGGGATGACCTGCGTGCCGAGGCGTGCAGCATCTACGGTCCCATGGGCACTGGCGGCCTTATCGAAACTGTAACCCTGGCCGTGGTGAAACCCGGCACCAACCAGGTCATCGACCGCTTCCATTTTGCCCACGGCATTCAGGAGGGCGAAATGTACTGGGCCATGGCCCTGCTGTTCATGCAGCAAGGTCCGCAAGCTTTACCCCATTTCCCCCGCCCACCGCGCGACTGGAACAACGAAGACGTGAGCTTCAACCTCGCCCGCCGCCTGGCGCCCAAGGTGCAGTGGCCCGCCGACATCGATCTGGAATCGAGGACCGCGCCCTGATGACTTTTACCTTTCCTGCTCGCTTGCAGGAGGCCAAACCGCGGCCAGGGGAAGAGGACTAACAAGAGCAACAGGGATGACGGGTTCACGCGCATCCCGATTTGTAAGCAACGAACTTTAAAAATTCGCTAGGAGCGATTCATGAAAACGGTCTGGGATTATCTCAAGCGCTGGGGCCTGCTGGTCCTGCGCCAGTTCAACCAGGCGCTGCCAGTGCTGGTGCTGTTGGGCAGTGTGTTCTTGCTGATCGCCATCTGGTGGCTGGGCCCGCACTGGACCTGGCGCGAACACCAGCCGCTGGGTGAGTTGGCGATGCGGGTTTCGGCCAGTGTCGTGGTGCTGGTGGTGCCGCTGCTGATCTGGGCGTGGCGGGTGCGTAGTCGTTACCAGCGCCTGCAGCTTGAACGTCAGCATGAGGCCACGCTGCAAGCCGATCCCTGCCTGCCTTATATCGAAGCGCAGGAACGGGCACTGGACCGCAGCCTGGGCAACTTGTTGAACAACATGGAGCGTCGCCGTTCGCTCTATCAGCTGCCGTGGTATCTGGTGCTCGGAGAGGAAAATGCCGGCAAGACCAGCTTGATTACCCGTTCCAATCAGAGCTTTGCCTTGTCCCATGTGACCAAGGCCGGCTTGAGGGCGCATCAGGAGGAGCAACTTGCCTATCCGGTGGATTGGTGGATTGGTGATGAGGCGGTACTGATCGACCCGCCGGGTGAGTTTCTCAGCCACCCGGAGCCAAAGGCGGATAGCGTCGAGCAGCCGGGCAAGGTCAGGCCGGTGCTACCTGCCGAAACCCACCCGCGCTTGTGGCTGCACCTGCTGGACTGGCTGTCACGCAACCGCAGTCGTCGAGCGCTGAACGGGGTGGTGTTGGTGGTCGATGTGCAGGCGTTATTGGGACAAAGCCCCGAGCAACGCAAGGCCCGCGCGTACCTACTGCGCAAACGATTGTTTGAACTGACACGGCAGTTGGGGACGCGCTTGCCGGTGTACGTGACGCTGAGCAAGTTCGACTTGCTGGAGGGCTTCGAAGAGTTTTTCTCCAGGTTGTCGCGCAGTGGCCGCGAAGATCTGCTGGGCTTCACTTTCAGCCTGGATGCGGTCGATGATTTTGACGCCTGGCTGGCGGAACTGACCCACCAATATCAGGCCTTTGTCGCTTGCCTGAGCGAACAGATTTTTGACAGCGTCAGCGCGTCACGCACGCAGGGTGAGCGCGATCGCTTGCTGGGCCTGTTGCGTCAGATGGCGGGGCTGCGCCCGGCACTGTTTGGCTTCATGAGCGAAATGCTTGGAAGTGATCGTTTCACCACCCCGGCGCTGGTGCGAGGGCTGTATTTTTCATCTGTCATTCAGCAGGGCACCCTGAGCAACGCCTTTGTCAAAGAGGCGGGGAACGCGTATGAGCTGCCGCCTCCACCACCAGGGGTCAAACCGGCTGGGAGCACTGCCGTTTACTTTGCCCAGCAACTGTTCCAGCGGGTGATCTACCCCGAAGCGGGGTTGGCCGGCGACAACATCAAGGTAGCGCGCAACAAGCGACGGCTGCTGATCGCAGGGTTCAGCGTTGCTTGCTTGGGTTGTCTGGTGGCCATCGCGACCTGGGAGTTCTATTTCGGCATCAACCGTGACAAGGCCGCAAGTGTATTGGCCAAGAGTCAGGAGTTCAGTGGACGGGACATCGACGCCCAGATCGACACCACCGGTCGCAACTTGTTGGTCCCCCTGGACCAGATCCGCGATGCGGTGCTGGTCTATGGGGATTATCGCGAGGCCTGGCCCTTGCTTTCGGATATGGGGCTGTATCAAGGGCGGGCGATTGGTCCGACGGTGGATGAGGCTTATCTGAAACTGCTGTCCAAACGTTTCCTGCCGGCAATTGCCAGCGGTGTAGTGGGCGCAATCAATGCCGCCCCCAGCGGCAGCAATGAGCAACTGGCGGCCTTGCGTGTTTATCGCATGCTCGAAGAACGGCGAAACCGCCGCCCGGCCATCGTCGAAGAATGGGTCGCCAGGCAGTGGCAACGCGCCTATCCAGGCCAGGGTCAGTTGCAGGCGGATTTGATGAGGCATTTGGGCTACGCGTTGAAATACGCCGATGCCGATCTGCCGCATTACCGTGAGCGCATTGCCCAGGTGCAACAGCAATTGCGCGAGCTGCCCATGGCCGAACGGGTCTACATGAGCCTGAAGCAGGATGCCCTGGAGCGCTTGCATCACCCCTTGAATTTGCGCAACGAAGTGGGGCCGGCTTTCGATATCGTCTACCGTCCCCTGAACACCGATCAAGAAGGGAACGGATTGCTTTTGGCACCGCTGCTCACTGCCAAAGGTTTCAGGGACTACTTCGAGCCGGGCGCCGAGGACATTATCGAGCTTGCCATGATCGACCAGTGGGTACTCGGCGAACGGCAAAGGCTGGACTACTCGGAAGAAGACCGAAAGGTGCTGACCCAACGTATCCGCGCCTTGTACAGCGCCGACTACGTGGACAGCTGGCGACGGGCACTGAATCAGTTCGCGGTGACCGACTTTGACGACCTCAGCCATGGCGTGGCTGTGCTGGAACAAGTCACTGGACCCGCCGCGCCGCTACGGCGCTTATTGGAAACCCTACGGGACAACAGCGTGATCTATCCGTCGGTGCCGTTGGTCGAAGGGCAGGCACCGCTCACGTTGGACAAGGTGTCAGACGGCCAACAACAAGCGGCAGGGATTCGGCGCGCATTTTCCAGCCTGACGCAACTGATCTCGGCACGAGGTGAGCAGCCGTCCTATTACGAAGAAACCCTGCGTTCGGTCGGCGCGGTCTATGACTATGCCAAAGCGGTGCACGACAATCCTGCCCCTGGCAAGGCGGCGCTAAAAACCGTGCTCAATCGCTTCTCCCTGAACGGTGCCGATCCGATTGCCAACTTGCAGCGCGTCGCATTGGGCCTGCCCGAACCGCTGAACCAACAGGTGAAAAAGCTCGCCGACCAAACCTCACAAGTGCTTGTAATTGCCGCCTTGCGCGAACTGGAAAAACGCTGGGACAGTGAAATCTACAGCTTCTACCGAGACCGCCTGGCGGGTCGCTACCCATTCAAGGCCAGCGGCGAAGACGCCTCACTGGAGGACTTCGAAGCGTTCTTCGGCCCGCAAGGGCGCCTGCAACAGTTTCACGACCAGTACTTGAGCGTGTTCCTCAAGGACAACCTCGATGCCTTGTACTCCGAAAGTCTCGGCGGTTATCTGGTGCGCAGTGACGTGCTGGAGCAGCTGAAAAAGGTCGAGCGCATTCGAGACACCTTCTTCAACCACCGCGGCCATCTGGCGGTGCAACTGACCATCGAACCCATGGCTCTGAGCGCGACCCGCCTGAGCAGCATGCTCAGCGTCGATGGTCAATTGATCCCTTACCAGCATGGCGCACCGCAGCGAACAGGGCTGGTCTGGCCAAACAGCCTGGTCAGCAGCAGTGGCAGCCAACTGACTTTGGTACACAGTACCGGCAATACCGCCAGCCTGAGCTATCGGGGGCCATGGTCGTTGTTCCGTTTGCTCAGCCGCGGGCACCTCAATGGGCGGACTGAGACCAGCGTGGACCTGACGTTTGCCGTCGCCGATGGGTTGATGCGTTATCGGATTGGGGCGCAGAAGGCTAATAACCCGATAACCCAACGCAGTTTTGAAGGATTTGTGTTGCCCAGAACACTGCTGGAAGAGCGTCGACTTTGATCGACAGGATTCAAGACTGGCTCAACACATGCGCATGACCAATGGTCGAAACATGCACCGCGCTGCCCGCCGGCGGCGCGTACATGCCAGAACTGCGCACCAACAACGATCGGCCCGGTTGATCGCCGCTGGTCGATTGCTGCAACTCCACGGTCAATGTGCAGGTGTTGCCGCTGAAATCCCGGTCGGTGACCACCGCGCGGCACCCCGAGACTTCAGCATCCGAGGGCAGCAGGCTGACAAGTTGCAACTGCTCGGGTCGCAACATGATCTGCGCGGTGCTGTTGTTGCGGTGGTTGTTGACCGGAATCCGCCCCAGGTCGCAGTGAGCCCAGCCGGCTTCGATGCGCGCCGGCATGACCACCGCATCACCGAGAAACAGCGCGGTTTGTTCATCTTCCGGGTAGCGGTAAAGGTCCAGTGGGTGGCCCGACTGTACCAGGCGACCATGGCGCATCACGGCCAACTGGTCGGCGAATGACAACGCTTCGCTCTGGTCATGGGTGACCAGAATGGTGGTCACCCCGGCGTCGGCCAACAACCGCGAAACCATCTTGCGCATGGCTGCCCGCAAGCCGGTATCGAGGGCCGAAAACGGTTCGTCCAGCAACATCAAGCGTGGTTGTTGCGCCAGTGCCCGTGCCAAAGCCACCCGTTGTTGCTGGCCGCCAGACAGTTCGTGGGGCCAGCGTTCGGCCATGCTTGCATCCAGCGCCACGCTGTCCATCAGTTCGGCTACCCGCTGCTGTTTTTCATTGCCTTTGGTCGATAGGCCAAAGCCAATGTTGGCGCCCACGGTCATGTGCGGAAACAGCGCGCCGTCCTGAGGGACATAGCCGATCAAACGTTGGTGCGCTGGTACCTCATGGGTGCTGTCGACCAGGGTCTGACCATTGAGCGTCAGCCGGCCGTTATCCGGAAATTCAAAGCCGGCGATCATGCGCAGCAACGTGGTTTTGCCTGAGCCCGAAGGGCCGACAATCACCGTTCGGCTACCGCTGGGCACGGACAGGCTGACATTGTCCAGGGCTCGGTGGCTGCCGTAGGTTTTATTCAATGAGTGCAATTCAAGCGTGTTCATCGGCCAGCCGTCTTCTTGGATTGGTGATAAAGGATACCGGTCAGCGGCAGCGACAATACGATCATCAGCAAGGCATAGGGCGCTGCGGCGACGTAATCGATTTCACTGGTCATGGCCCAGAATCCGGTGGCCAATGTGCGCGTACCGTTGGGGGCGAGCAACAGGGTGGCGGTCAGTTCATTGGTGATCGCCAGGAATACCAGCGCGGCGCCCGCGGCGGCACCGGGTGCCGCCAGACGCAAGGTGATCAGCCACAATGCCCGGGCAGGCGAGCGGCCCAGGCTGCGTGCCATGTTTTCCAATTCCACGGGCGCTTGGGCGATACCGGCACGCAAGCTCACCAGGGCGCGAGGCAAGAACATCAGCAGGTAAGCCAGCAGTACGGTGATGGTGGTCTGGTAGATCGGTCGGGCGAAGTGGATGGTGACAGTCACCAGAGCCAGCGCCACGACGATGCCCGGCAACGAACTGGTGATGTAGTTGCAGCTTTCCAGGACGCGTTGCATCCGCCCCGGATAGCGAATCGACAGCCAGGCAATCGGTATCGCCGCGCAAGTCGTCAGGGCTGCGCCTGCCACGCCGAACAACAGCGTCTGTTGAAGTGCCGGCAGCAGTTCGTTCAAATCCCAGACTTGCACACCTCCGGCAATCAACCACTTGCCCAGGGTCAACAACGGAACACCCAATGCCAGGACGCAGGTGACGATCTGTAAACCCAGCGCCAGAACAGTCGCCACTATGCCCAGGCTTACGATCCGCTGTTCACGGGCACTGCCCGAGCCAACACGGGCATAACGCGCGGTGCCGCGGGATGCCGATTCCGCCGTCAACATCGCCAGGCAGCACAGTGCAAGCACGCTGGCGAGCATGTGGGCGGCAGGTCCGTTAAAGGTGGACTTGAACTGGTCGAAGATCGCCGTGGTGAAGGTGTCGAAGCGAATCATTGCGTACAGGCCGTACTCGGCCAGCAGATGCAGGCCAACCAGCAATGCACCGCCGCAAATGGCCAGCCGTAATTGTGGCAGCACCACGCGAAAGAACACTGCCCAAGGCTTGAGCCCCATGGATTCGCCGACGTCTTCAATGGCCGGATCAAGTCGGCGCAGGGTTGCGGCGACCGGCAGGTACAGGAATGGAAAGTAAGCGATGACGGAGACCAGCACCCCGGCAAACAAGCCGTGAATCGGTGGCACCAAGCTGACCCAGGCATAGCTGTGCACGAAGGCTGGCACCGCCAGCGGCGCGGTCGCCAACAGCGACCACCAGCGCCGTCCCGGCAGATTGGTGCGTTCGGTCAGCCAGGCCAGCGTCACCCCCAGCGCAATGCACAGGGGAATCGTCAGCAGCACCAGCAATACGGTGTTGACCAGCAGCTCACCGACCCGAGGCCGGAACACCAGCGTGATGACGGTCGACCAACCGGTCTGCAGGGACACGCCGATGACGTAGGCAATCGGTAGCAGCGCCAGCAGTGAAACCAGCACCGATAAACCGACCACCCACGCGCCACCGCGCCCCGCAAAGACACCGCGGGATCGTCGTCGCATGTTTGCGGGAATCGTCTCGGCGACGCCCGCAGGCAGGATTTCAGGCATCACTTAGAGCAGTCCGGCCTGAGTCATCAGCTCCACGGCTTTTTTACTGTCAAGTTTCGAGGCGTCCACTTTGGGTGCATCGAGCTGCGACAAAGGCACCAGTTTAGGGTTGGATTCAGCATCCTTGCCCACGGCATATTCAAAGGACTTGCCGTTCTTGAGGATCGCCTGGCCATCTTTGCCGGTGATCCATTTCAGGAACGCTTGCGCTTCTTCCTTGTGTTTGCTGGAGGCTAGTACGCCGCCGCCGGAGATGCTGACAAACGCACCCGGATCCTTGTGTTTGAAGTAGTGCAGGGCAGTATTTTTGCTGTTCTCACCGGTCTTGGACTGATCGACGAGGCTGTAATAGTGGTAGATCACGCCGCTGTCGATCTGCCCGGCATTCACCGCTTTAAGCACCGAACTGTTGCCACGGTAAGCGCTGAAGTTGGTTTTCATCGCCTTGAGCCATTCCAGGGTCGCGGCTTCGCCTTTCTGTTCAAGCATCGCAGCGACAATCGCCTGGAAGTCAGCACCGCCCGGCGATGCACCCCAGCGGCCTTTCCAGCTTGGCGCGGCAAGATCCATGATCGACTTGGGCAGCTGGTCTTGGGTCAGTTTGCTCGGGTTGTAGACGAACACCGTGGATCGAGCGGCGATCCCGACCCATTTGCCGTGGGCCGGGCGATAAGCGGAATCGACCTGTTCAAGGGTGGTTTTGTCGACCGGTGCAAACAGACCGGCATTGTCGACCAGCACCATGGCCGGCGAGTTCTCGGTCAGAAACACATCGGCGGGAGAGGCGGCGCCTTCCTGCACGATCTGATTGCCCATTTCGGTGTCATCGCCGTTACGCAATGTGACTGGTATCCCGGTTTCCTGGGTGAAGCCTTCAACCCAGGCCTTGGTCAGGCCTTCGTGCTGCGCGTTGTAAACCACAATACCGACGCCATCGGCTGCGTACGCCTGGCCTGCGCTCAGAAGAGCGGTGGCCAGCAGGGCTTTTTTCAGGAAAGAAGGGATTCGGGACATCATGCTGTGGCAGCTCCGGTTTTATTGGGAAACAAGCATCTGGATACGACGAGAAAGTTTGTCGATTAGTGTAGATCAATAGGAATCATTTGCATGTTTGCAGCGCGGCAAATGTAAAGGGTCAAATGAGAAAAAAACGTCAATTCATCGAACCTGCTTAACCTGTGGCAGCGTCAGGAGTTCGGGCAGGTTTTTTGTGCACTGTTTGCCGCCTGGCTGATCGCGGCGGCCAGGCGCTTGACGTTGTTTTGCTGGGCTGCCACCAGTTCATCAATGGATGGGCCGGAAGGTGTCTGCAATGTGCTGCGGCAGGAAATCAGCGTGTTTTCATCGCCGTTGACGCCACGCAGGCGCCATTTTACATCCAACAATCCGTACTGGCCGGGGATCGAGTCGAAGCGTTGTACGTCCACGCGCACCGACATCTTGCGCTGTGGATTGCTGTTGACCATCTGGTCGTCCAATGCACTACGCAACTCATCTACCAGCGTGGCGCCCCACCATTGAGTTTCGAGAATCGCCATGCCGGTGTTGCCCTGACGGACCACAATCTGTGGGCGATCGACCTGGGGCGGCACGGTGAGGCCTTCGATATGGATATCCGACGTCGATCGCGGGTTTCCACCGGGTTGGGCCGGGGTCAGGGTGTGGAACTGGATCGGGTCGCTGCGGCAGGCCGCGAGCAGTACCAGCGCAGCCGCCAACGTGAACTTCGACGCAAAAGTCATGGTGTAGCTCCTGTCATCAGTTGCGCGGTGGCGCTTTCAGGTCCATAGGTGCGGCATTCTCGGGGCGGCCACGCAACAGTGATTCGGGATGACGGCCCAGGTAATCCGACAGATCACGCAAGGATCTTGATGTGCGTCCCAGTTCGTCCAGGGTTTCCCCCAGTTTTTCCCGTTGCGGCGAATCTTCGGCCAGGGTCGAGTTGGCCGATTGCAGGGTGGTATTGGCCGATTCCAGTGTCTTGCTAACGTTCAGCAGGGTGGATTGCACGCCGGGAAGGGTCCTGGCATTGAATTGGGTCAGGGTTTTGCGCATTTCCACGAGGTTGCCATCAAGATTGCCAGCAATACGCTCCACAGGCAGCTTGTTGATCTTGTCGACCATGGCTTCGAGTTTTTCCTGCAGTTGTTCGAGGCTACCCGGAACGGTCGGGACCATGATCGGGCGTGCACTTGGATCAAAGACGACTTTCTCTGCTTTGGGGTAGAAATCCAGTGCGATGTAGAGTTGACCGGTCAGCAGGTTGCCGGTGCGGGCCTGGGCACGCAGACCGTTCTGAATGAACGTGCCGAGCACACGTATACTTGCGGCCTCGTCATTGGGGTTATGATTCAGCGCGCTGAGCATCTTGGTATGAGCCTGGCCCAATCTCTGCGGGTAGATCACGATGCCGACGTTAAGCGGGAAAGAGCGCTTTTTCTCGTCGAAATCCAGATTGATCGACACCACTTTGCCTATTTCCATGCCCAAAAATTCCACCGGGGCATCGACCTTGAGGCCGCGCAGGGCCTGGTCAAACTGCAAGGCCAGGTACTGCGGCTTGCCATTGGGCGGGGCGAGGGCGGTCTGCTGATCGTCGAACAGTTCGTAGGCATACTCTTCGGCGGCCGGTTTGTCGCCAGGGCTGTACTCTGGGGCGCGGAACGCGATGCCACCGACCAGTAACGATGACAAGGACTCGGTCTTGACCGCAAAGCCGTTGGCGCCGACGTTCACATCAATACCACTCGCGTTCCAGAACCGGGTGTTCTCGGTGACGTACTGATCGTTTGGGGCGTGGATGAACAGATCGATATTCACCCCTTTACCGTCCGGGTCCAGCGCGTAGGCCACTACCTGGCCGACCGGGATCTTGCGGTAGTAAACCGGAGAGCCGATATCCAGCGATCCCAGATCCTCGGTACGCAAGGTGAAGCGCTTGCCCGGCTCGCCGTAGGTGATCGCTGGCGGGTTCTCCAGACCCTTGAAGTTTTTCGCCCGGTTCTTGGCCTGGCCGGTATCGGCGCCAATGTAGTCCCCGGACAACAACGTATCGATCCCCGACACGCCGCCAGCGCCGATGCGCGGTCTGACTACCCAGAACTGCGAATCCTCGCGGGTGAAACTTTCGGCCTGTTTGGACAGTTTGATGGTGGCGTTGACGCTTTTCTGGTCATTGCTCAGGTCGACGTCCGTGACTTGGCCGATGACCACGTTGCGGTACTTGACCTCAGTCTTGTTCGCCGTCAGGCCATTACCGGTCTTGAAGGTCACGACGATGGTCGGGCCTTCCTGCATCATGCTGTGCACCACCAGCGATATACCCACCAGCACCGCCACGATGGGCACGATCCATACCAGCGAAATGCTGAAGCGCCGAGTCTTGATGGGGGCCTGTCCCGGGGCACGTGATTCGTTAGTGGTTTGCGACTGCATCCTTGACCTCCTGATTTTGTGGAACTTCCCGTTCGTTATCCCAAATCAACCGCGGGTCGAAACTCATCGCCGACAGCATCGTAAACACCACCACCAGACCAAAGAATAGAATGCCTGGGCGCGGCTCAATGTCGGCCAGGGCTTGAAACTTCACCAGCGAGGCCACCATGGCGACCACGACCACATCGAGCATTGACCAGTAGCCGATCACCTCGACGAAGCGGTACAGCTGCGACCGCTCTCTGCGCGCCCACGCGCTGTCGCGCTGCACAGTCACCAGTAACAAGGTGATGGCCACGAACTTGACGCCAGGCACCGCGATGCTGGCGATAAAGATGATCAAGGCGATGTCCCAGGCGCCGTGCTGCCAAAACTCAATCACGCCGCTCATGATCGTACTGTCAGCGCCGCTGCCGAGCATTTTGGTGTTCATCACCGGCAGTAAATTGGCCGGGATGTAAAACACCAGGGACGCCAGCATGTAGGCCCAGGTGCGAGTCAAGGAGTCGGTTTTGCGCCGATGCAGCGGTGCGCCGCAACGCTCGCATTCGTGCGGATGGTGGGTCACGTCGCAGGCCAGGCCGCAGGTGTGGCACAGGCATAGATTGAGTTCGTCGGCAACCGGAGGCGTTGTCATTGGATGTCCCATAATTCACGGATATCGCGGCCCGCGATGCGGATCATCATCAGGCTGAGGATCGCCAGGGCAAACAGGCCAATGCCCGGCAACACGTCCAGCAACCCGGCGAGTTTGATCACGGCGACCATCGCACCCAGCAAACACACTTCCAGCATGCTCCAGGGCCTGAGGGTTTCCAGCCAGCGCATGCAGAATTTGAAGGCAGGTGCGCGTCGGTTGGAGAGGGCGTAACCCAAGACCCAGATCAGCAGCGCCAGCTGAATGATGGGCGCGATGATCATGGCGATCGCCGCGACCATCGCGATGAAGGTGATGGGGCCAAGACTCAATGCCAGCACCGAGTCCCAGAGGGTGGCGCTGTTCTTGAGGCCTTTGAGGCTGATGCTCATGACCGGATAGAAGTTGGCAAAAATCCACAGCATCAAGGCGGTGAAGGTCAGCGCCAGGCGCTGCTCCACGGTCAGGCCGTTATAGCGCTGAAGTACGCCGCCGCAGCGCGTACACAGGGTTTTCTGATGTTTGGCGAGCGTCACTTTTTCGAAAACGCAGTCACAGTGCTCGCAGATGATCAATTGGTCTGTCGTTGCCATGGGCCAGGCTCGATGAATGCAGAATTGATGAGCACCCCCTCAATATAGAAGTGACTTGCAATTGAGCAAATCGAAACACTGATCGAACTACGGACCGGCGGATAATTTGATCGTTCCCACGCTCTGCGTGGGAATGCAGCCCGTGACGCTCTGCGTCACAAGAATGGTCTCCTTACCTAAGTGGTGAGGCTGGAACGCGGAGCGTCCCGTGAGGCATTCCCACGCAGAGCGTGGGAACGATCAATCAACCGAGCACTTCGCGCATCCGGTACCACAGCATGCCGAGGGCCAGCAGTGGCGAGCGCAGGGCGCGACCGCCGGGGAAGGTCATGTGCGGCACGGCGCTGAACACGTCGAAGCCCTGACTGTGGCCGGCATGGATCGCCTCGCCCAGCAGTTTGGCGCACCAGTGCGTCACGTTCAGGCCATGCCCCGAATAGCCCTGGGCGTAAAACACGTTCGGGTGCTGGCTCAAACGCCCGACCTGCGGGAAACGATTGGCGGTGATGCCGATCTTGCCGCCCCATTGATAATCGATACGCACGTTCGCCAGCTGCGGGAAGACCTTGAGCATTTGCGGTCGCATGTACGCCGTAATGTCTTTGGGATCACGCCCGGAATAATGGCAGGCGCCTCCGAACAACAGGCGACGGTCCGCCGAAAGCCGGTAGTAATCCAGGCCGACTTTCTGGTCGCACAGCGCCAGGTTGTGCGGGATCAGCTGCGCCGCCAGCTCCGGCGACAGGGGTTCGGTGGCAATGATGTAGCTGCCGGCCGGAAGCACCTTGCCGCTGAGTTTCGGTTCCAGTTCTTCAAGGTGTGCATTGCAGGCCAGCACCAGACTGCCGGCGCGAACCGTACCGCCAGCACAGCGCACTTGCACGGTGTTGCCGTGGATCAACTCCAGCACCGGGCTTTGTTCGAAGATCTTCACGCCAAGGGACTGCGCGAGCCTGGCTTCACCGAGCACCAGATTCAGCGGATGCAGATGCCCCGAGCCCATGTCGACCAGGCCACCGGCATACACGCCTGAATTAACCACCTGTTGACGGATCTGTTCCGGTTCCACCAGGCGGGTTTCATGGGCATACCCCGATTCCTTGAGCTGTGCGTACTCGCTCTTCAACCCGGCGAACTGCGCCGGGGTGTTGGCGAGTTCGCAGAACCCCCAGCGCAGGTCGCAATCGATGCCGTGTTCGCGGATACGATTGCCCACCACCTGCACCGATTCGATGCCAGCGTGCTCCAGATACCGCACGCCTTCGGCACCGATGTGCCTGGCGAAACCGCTGACATCGTGGCCGATGCCGCGAATCAGCTGACCACCATTGCGCCCGCTGGCGCCCCAGCCAATTCGCCGAGCCTCCAGCAAGATCACTGAGAGTCCGCGCTGGGCCAGTTCGATGGCCGTGTTGATACCGGTGAAGCCACCGCCAACCACGCAGACGTCGGCCACGAGGTCAGCAGTCAGCTCAGGAAGGTCCGCCATGCCATGGGCCGAAGCGGCGTAATAGGAGCGCGTGTGTTCCTGTGTGTATTGATTCATTTGTTGGACTTCACTTTGCTCCAGGAACGGGTCATCAGGCGCATGATCGACTGGGGCGGGGTGGTGGAGATGTAGAGCTTGTCGAGCACTTCCTGAGGTGGGTACACCTCCGGATTGTTCACCAGTTCAGGGTCCATGTACTGCTTGGCGGCCGGGTTCGGGTTGGCATAGCCGACCGAGGCGCTGACCTTGGCGATCACTTGCGGGTCGAGCAGGTAATTGATGAAGGCGTGGGCTTCTTTCGGGTTGCTGGCATCGGCGGGAATGGCCAGCAGGTCGAACCACAGGTTCGCGCCTTCCTTGGGAATGGCATAGGCAATGTTCACGCCGTTTTTGGCTTCCTTGGCGCGGTTGGCGGCCTGGAACACGTCGCCCGAGTACCCGAAGGCTACGCAGATGTCGCCATTGGCCAGGTCCGAGACATATTTGGAAGAGTGGAAATAGGTGACGTAGGGCCGAACGCTGAGCAGCTTGGCTTCGGCTTTCTTGTAGTCTTCGGGGTTCTCGCTGCGCGGGTCCATGCCCATGTAGTTCAGTACGGCCGGGAACACTTCATCGGCCGAATCCATCACCGACACGCCACACTGGCTGAGTTTCTTGATGTTTTCCGGTTCGAACAGCACGGCCCAGGAATCGATGCGGTCGATGCCCAGCACTTGCTTGACCTTGTCGACGTTGTAACCAATGCCGTTGGTGCCCCACAGGTACGGGATCGAGTGCTCGTTACCAGGATCGTTTTTCTCAAGCAGGGCCAGCAGCTTCGGGTCGAGGTTCTTGAAGTTCGGCAGTTGCTCGCGGTCTAGTTTGAGAAAGGCGCCGGCCTTCACCTGACGGGCCAGGAAGTGGTTGGACGGCACCACCACGTCATAGCCGGTGCGCCCGGCGAGCAGCTTGCCTTCCAGGGTTTCGTTGGAGTCGAAAACGTCGTAGATCACCTTGATCCCGGTTTTGGCCTGGAAGTCGGCGAGGGTGGTTTCACCGATGTAGTCGGTCCAGTTGTACACGCTGACCTGGGGTTGAGCCTGGGCAACGGCGCTGAACAGAGTCGCCAGTGCGACCGGGGCTATGGATTTCAATAGACGCATATCGATACCTTCTTGGAATTGATCGTTCCCACGCTCTGCGTGGGAATGCAGCCCGGGACGCTCTGCGTTCCCTTCCAGAGCTGGAACGCGGAGCGTCCCTTGTGGCATTCCCACGCGGAGCGTAGGAACGATCAGTAGTTGGTTTTTTGTTGTTTTAGACGCTGAGCATCAGGAACTCACGCTCCCAGGAGCTGATCACCCGTTTGAAGTTTTCGTGCTCGGCGCGCTTGACCGCGACATACCCGCGCACGAACTTGTCGCCCAGGTAACGGCTAATGGTGTCGCACTCTTCCATCTGGGTCAGGGCGTCTTCGATGGTGATTGGCAGGCGCAGGTTGCGGCGCTCATAGGCGCGGCCCTGTACGGCGGCGCTCGGTTCGATGCGCTCGACCATGCCAAGAAAACCACACAGCAGACTGGCAGCGATGGCCAGATACGGGTTGGCGTCGGCACCCGGCAAGCGGTTTTCCACGCGCATGGCTTCCGGGCTGGAAGTCGGTACACGCAGGCCGACGGTGCGGTTTTCTTCACCCCATTCGACGTTCACCGGCGCTGAGGTGTCAGGCAGGAAGCGGCGGAACGAGTTGACGTTCGGTGCGAACATCGGCAGCACTTTCGGAATGTACTTTTGCAGCCCGCCGATGTAGTGCAGGAACAACTCGCTCATGTTGCCATCGGCATCGGCAAACACTGGCTTGCCGGTGGCGATGTCGACCACGCTCTGGTGGATGTGCATGGCGCTGCCTGGCTCATCGCCGACCGGCTTGGCCATGAACGTCGCGGCGACGTTGTGCTTGAGCGCGGCCTCACGCATGGTGCGTTTGAACACGGTGATCTGGTCGGCCAGGTCGAGTGCGTTGCCGTGGCGGAAGTTGATTTCCATCTGCGCCGGGCCGTCTTCGTGGATCAGCGTGTCGAGGTCCAGACCCTGCAGTTCGCACCAGTCATAGACGTCTTCGAACAGTGGGTCGAATTCGTTGGCGGCATCGATGGAGAACGACTGACGACCGCTTTCGGCACGACCGGAACGGCCCATCGGCGCCTTGAGTGGCAAGTCCGGGTCTTCGCAGCGCTGGGTCAGGTAGAACTCCATTTCCGGTGCGACGATTGGCCTCCAGCCTTTGTCGGTGTATAGCTGCAAGACTTTCTTCAGTACGTTACGCGGCGACAATTCAATCGGATTGCCGAACTTGTCGAAGGTGTCGTGAATCACGATGGCGGTCGGCTCGATCGCCCAAGGCACGACGTACACTGCATCGGATACCGGCTTGCAGACCATGTCGATATCCGCCGGGTCAAGCAGGTCGTAGTAGATGTCGTCGTCGACAAAGTCCCCGGTTACCGTTTGCAAAAGCACACTTTCCGGCAGGCGCATGCCTCGCTCATGCAGGAACTTGTTGGTGGGTGCAATTTTGCCGCGTGCAATGCCGGTCAGGTCGCTGACGACGCACTCGACTTCGGTAATCTTGTGATCTTTCAGCCAAGTGAACAGCTGATCGAAAGGGACATTCATAAAGACCTCGTTATTGGTTTTATTAACGCCAGGCAAAGCCGGTTTCATCGATCCGACACTTCCCCTGTAGCGCGTTGACGACTATCTTGGGCGAGCCTCACGCTTCCATCTATCCACTTTAAGCAGCACAAAGCGCACCAAAAGAGTGCGTAAGGTCACCCATGTCGACGTGCAATTCACTGCAGGTTCAAGCGTTCAATACCGCCGATGTCGCCGAGCAAATCCGTGCCACGCCGGGCTGGACCCAGCATTACCAACAGATGTCGCCAGGGCATTTCGCCGGCCTTGTGCGCTATCTGGATCTGCAGGGCGTTGAGATTTACGAAGAACACATGAATACCCGGGTCGAGCAGAATTTCAGCGCGCCCCAGGGTTCGTTGGCGTTCTGTTTCGATCGCAGCGACAACGCGCTGTATGTGTTGAATGGCGAAAGCCGCAACATCTGGATTACCCCGGAGAACTACCAGGAAATTGCCGTGGTGTTCGGCCCGGAGTTTGTCCAGCGTCATGCGCTGGATGTCGCCAGGCTCGAAGGCCTGTTCATGGCGCCACTCAATTCGCAGCAAAACGCGCTGTTCAGTCGCTGGCTCAGCGGTACGTTGACGCGGTTGTCGCAGACGTTCGATCCGCCGAGCCGCGAAGCGCTAACTCAGCAATTGCTGGACGATTGCCTGTTTATCCTCGACAACGCCTGCGTGTGCCTGGACCAGGGCGCATTGCATCGCCGGGCCGGGGAACGGGCGATCATGAAGCGGGTAGGGGAATGGGCGGCGGATACCCCGGAAGAACACCTCAACTTGTTGGAACTGTCCCAGGTTGCCGGTGTTTCACTGCGTCAGTTGCAGCATGCATTCAAGACCTTCACCGGCATGGCGCCGACCCAATGGCTGCGCCTGCGCCGGCTCAACAGTGCGCGGCGTGAACTGCTCGCCAGCACGCCGACACAAACCACCGTGGCCGAAGTGGCGATGCACTGGTCGTTCTGGCATTTGGGACGGTTTTCCAGCAGCTATCGTGCGTTGTTCCAGGAGTTGCCGAGCGACACGCTCAAACGCGCGAGTACCGCTCAAGCCAGCGGGCGTGGCCGACGTTAGAACGTCGGCGGCGTGATCACCCAGATCACCACCGCATCCACTTCGCCAGGGTTGCCGTAGCGGTGCGGCTCCTGGCTGGAGAAGCTGAAGCTGTCGCCTTCGTTGAGCTGGAAATAACGCTCGCCAACCCACAATTCGAATTGGCCGGATAACAGGTACCCGGCTTCTTCGCCTTCGTGGCTGTAGCTTTGCTGGCTGTAGGTACCCGGCGGGAAACGCGAGTGGAGCATTTCCAGTTGCTGGTTGGGTTGTGGCGTCAGCAGTTGATCGACGATGCCGTCTTCGTAATGGACGCTCAGGCGGCTGTTCTTGCGCACCACAATGCCCTCATCTTCGGGAGCGGTGTTGGCTTCGCTGGCAAAAAACCACTGGATGGTCACGCCCAAGCTGCGGGCAATGTTGAACAGCGCCGGAATCGATGGATAAGCGAGGTTGCGTTCCAGCTGGCTGATGTAGCCCGCGGTCAGTTCACTTTGTTGCGCCAGTTCCGCCAGGGTCATGCCCCGGCGTTTGCGCAGGCCGCGAATCCGGGTGCCGAGAAAGTGGGGTTCGGCGGGCTGTGTCTTGCTGCTGTTGCTCATGGTCAATTCCGAACCAAAGGCTACTTCGATCCCCTGTAGGAGCTGCCGCAGGCTGCGATCTTTCGCTTTTAGCAGGCCCCGATGCGAAACCCGAACCGCGGAAAATGCACATGCACCCAACCGCCGCGCTCATCTTTACGACGCAGGATCAATTCCTCGCGACCGGCGAACAGCAGCTCCCCCGCTACCGGATCAACGCCATAGTCAGTCGCGGCAATCACCACTTGCTGACCGGCCTGGAACCCGTTCGGATCGGCAAACTGCTCGTCCGGCAGATCCGCCGGCGTGGCATTGCGCGCCACCTCCAGGGCCTCTTCAGACGTCATCTCGCTCGGCGCACCGTGACCGAATCCCAGTAC
>NZ_JBOIBY010000504.1:0-6412 GCF_050739655.1 Pseudomonas sp.
GAGCGAGCTTGCACGCGAAGAACGACAGAACACCCCCGAGCGTCAGGCAGCCAGCGTTATCGTTGACGACCTTCGCGAGCAAGCTCGCTCCTACAGGGGATTGCTGTGCAAACAAACAAGAAGAGGCAAATCATGTCCGAAATAATGTGGCAACCCAGCGCCGAACGCATCGGCAAGACTCGCATGGAGGCCTTCCGGAGCTTCGTCATCAAGCGCCATCACATACACCTCGATGACTATGCGGCCCTGCACCAATGGTCCATCGATCAGCGCCCGGACTTCTGGCAGGCGATCGTTGATTTCTTCGATATCCGCTTCCATCAGCAACCCGACGCGGTGCTGGTGGAGGGTTCACAAATGCCCGACGCCCAGTGGTTTCCCGGTGCGACCCTTAATTTCGCCGAACACTTACTGCGCCGCCGCGACGATGCCATCGCAGTCATTGCCGTAGCAGAAAACGGACAGCGCGAACATTTGACCTGGGCTGAACTGGCCGAGCACGTCGCAGGCTTTCAGAACGGTTTGATCGCCGCAGGCGTCGGTGCTGGCGACCGAGTCGCGGCGTGCATGCCCAACACCTGGCAAACCCTGGTGGCCATGCTCGCCACCACCAGCCTCGGGGCGATCTGGTCGTGCTCTTCGCCGGACTTCGGTACCCAAGGGGTGATTGATCGCTTCGGCCAGATCGAGCCGAAAGTGCTCGTGACCTGCGCAGGCTACCGCTACGCCGGCAAAGAGATCGACCAACGGGACAAGCTCAACGAAATTCTCGAACGCCTGCCGTCGCTGCAGCAGATGGTCCTCGTGCCATACACGCGGCTGGACGCACACATTGAACACTTCAGCACCCAGGCCAATGTGACGCTGTGGGACGATTTCTATGATCCCGGCGGCGAGCCGGACTTCGTCCCGGTGCCCTTCGATCATCCGCTCTACATCCTCTATTCCAGCGGTACCACCGGCGTGCCCAAGTGCATCATCCACGGCACCGGCGGCACGCTGTTGCAACACGTCAAGGAACACGGCCTGCATTGCGATCTTGGCCCCGGCGAACGCTTGTTCTACTACACCACTTGCGGCTGGATGATGTGGAACTGGCTGGTCTCGGCCCTCGCGACAGGCAGTTCCGTGGTGCTGTATGACGGATCGCCGTTCGAGCCCGTTCCCGAACGCTTGATCGACTTGATTGACGACGAGCTCATTACTGTCTTCGGCACCAGCCCCAAATACCTCGCCACCCTGGAAAGCAGTGGCGTAAAACCGCGACAAAGCCATGACTTGAGTAGCCTGAAAACCCTGCTTTGCACGGGTTCCGCACTGTCGCCACAGAGCTACGACTACGTCTATCGCGACCTCAAGACTGATGTGTGCCTGGCATCAATGTCCGGCGGCACCGATATCATTTCCTGCTTCGCCAACGGTAACCCCTTGCAACCGGTGCGCCGGGGCGTAATGCAGGGCAAAAGCCTGGGCATGGCCGTCGAAGTGTGGAACGACGATGGCCAACCGGTCATCGGCGAAAAAGGTGAACTGGTGTGCACCCGGCACTTCCCGGCCATGCCTATCGGCCTGTGGAACGACCCGGACGGCGAAAAGCTGCGCGCCTCCTACTTCAGCCAGTTCCCCGGCGTCTGGGCTCAGGGTGACTACGCCGAGCAGTTGACCGATGGAGGGATGATGATCCACGGGCGATCCGACGCGGTGCTCAACCCCGGCGGCGTGCGTATTGGCACGGCGGAAATCTATCGTCAGGTGGAAAAAGTCCCACAGGTGCTCGACAGCGTGGCCATTGGTCAGCAGTGGCAGGATGACGTGCGGGTGGTGCTGTTCGTCCGCCTTCAAGACGGCGTGACGCTGGATGAAACGCTGCAACAACAGATCCGCCAGGTCATACGCGCCAACACCACGCCGCGCCATGTGGCGGCGAAGATTGTCGCGGTGACTGACATTCCCCGCACCATCAGCGGCAAGATCGTCGAGTTGGCGGTGCGTAACGTGGTGCATGGACAAAAGGTCAAGAACACCGATGCGCTGGCCAATCCCGAAGCGCTGGAACAGTTCCGCAACCGCCCCGAACTCCAGGACTGAAACCAATATTCTGTAGGAGCGAGCTTGCTCGCGAAGGTCGTGAACGATTACGCGGGAAACCTGATTCCCCGCGTTGCCTGTAGGTTTTTCGCGAGCAAGTTCGCTCCTACAAGGGGCGAGTTGCAAGCACCAATTCCCGTACAGGTATGTGTCAGTCCACGAGCCCCCAATCGCCGGGTGGTGCCTGTGCACCTGGTTTGGCTTCAGCATGCAGCTTCAACCGCAAACGCAAATTGTTCACCGAATCAGCATGCTTCAACGCTTCGTCCTCATCGATCACACTTTCGACAACCAACTCGAACAGCGCCCCGTCAAACGTCTGCATCCCCACCGCCGATGATTTTTCCATCACGCCCTTAAGCTCGGAAAACTGGTTTCGGCGGATCAGATCTCCAATGGTCGGCGTCCCCAACATCACCTCCACGGCCACCCTTCGCAGCCCATCGCGACTGCGAACCAGACGCTGGGAAACGCAGGCCTTGAGGTTGTTACCCAGATCATTGAGCAATTGTCCCCGCCGCTCTTCAGGGAAAAAATTGATTATGCGGTCCAGCGCCTGATTGGCGTTGTGGGCGTGCAAGGTGGAGATCACCAGATGCCCGGTGTCGGCAAACGCCAATGCATGTTCCATGGTTTCGCGATCGCGAATTTCGCCGATCAGCACCACGTCCGGCGCCTGACGCAGGGTGTTTTTCAACGCGGCGTGGAAACTGCGGGTATCGACGCCGACCTCGCGCTGATTGATGATCGATTGCTTGTGGCGGTGGATGTACTCGATCGGGTCTTCGATGGTGACGATATGCCCGCGGCTGTGACGGTTGCGGTAATCGATCAAAGCCGCCAGCGAGGTAGATTTGCCCGAGTCGGTCGCGCCGACGAACAACATCAAGCCTTGCTTGAGCATCACTGTTTCGAGCAGTACTGACGGTAACTTCAGGCCTTCGAAACGGGGAATGTCGAGTTTGACATTACGTACCACCATCGACACATCGTTGCGCTGTTTGAAGATATTGACTCGAAAGCGGCCGATGCCGACCTGGGAGATCGCCAGGTTCATCTCCAGCTGTCGATCGAACTCCAGGCGCTGTTCGGCGTCCATGATGGACGCGGCAATGGCCGCGATTTCTCCCGGCTTGAAGGGATGTTCGGCCAAGGGTGTCAGAACACCGTCAAACCGGGCACTGGGCGGCGCACCCGTGGACAGGTAAAGATCAGAGCCATCCTGGCTGGCCAGGCGTTGTAATAACGCATCGATTTCCATGGCAAAAAGCACCCGCGAAGCATTCAATGAAAAAATGACCTGAAACCGGTCACTCACAATCCAGCAACAATAGTAGACGTCGCCACACCGACTTATGTGCAGGACATCTTGATGAACGCATCACCGACGGGCAGCGATGCCCAGGCTTTGATTGCCCGACTGGACTGGGCAAACAGCCCGCTGGGCGAGGCCAGCACCTGGCCGCAGAGCCTGCGAACCGCCGTGGACATCGTGATTCACTCGCCAATGCCGATGCTGTTGCTCTGGGGGCCGCAGCTGACTCAGATCTACAACGACGGCTTCGCCCTCCTCGCCGGCAGCAAGCATCCGCACGCTTTCGGACAGCCAACACACCAAGTCTGGCCAGAACTCAGAGACTTTACCGACCCCATTTACAGCGCCGTCCTACAAGGCCAGGTGCGAACCTACAGTGAGCAGCGCTTTACCCTGCAACGCGACGGCAAGGATTCCGACTTCTGGCTTGACCTGACCTACAGCCCCATCCGAGACGAAAACGCGCAAGTTGCCGGGATTCTGGTCACGGCCATCGAAACCAACGAACGGCGACGCATCGCCCTGGAGCTCGAGCAGCGTTCGGCCGCCAGCCTCAAGGCGCAAAAAGAAACCGAGGAACGCCTGCAACTGGCACTTGCCGCCACGGACGCGGTGGGCACCTGGGATTGGGATATCGGCGACGATCGTTTCATTGCCGATGCCCATTTCGCCCAACTGCACGGGGTCGATCCGGTCAAGGCCAGCCAATTGCCAATCAGCGAATACCTGCACGGTGTACACCCCGAAGATCGCGCCCTGATCGCCCGCAGCATCAAGCACTGCATCACCCACGGCACCGAATACGCCGAGGAATATCGCCTGTTGCAATCCGACGGCCAATTGCGCTGGGTGTTTGCCCGTGGGCGTTGCTACAAGGATCACCATGGCCGGCCAATCCGCTTCCTCGGCGCCGCACTGGACCTGACCGAGCGCAAGAACACCGAGCAGGCGTTGCGCCAGAGTCAGACCGAATTGCAGTTGATCATCAATGCCATGCCGATCCTGATCAGCTACGTGGACCGCGAGGAGCGTTTTCGCCTGAACAACGCTGCATACCTGGACTGGTACGGCCTGACGCCGCAGGAGCTTTATGGCCGTACGATTCGGGAAGTACTGGGGGACGACGCCTACGCCTTGCGAGCCCAGTACATCGCAGAGGCCCTGTCCGGCCGACCTTGTTGTTTCAGCATCAATACGCCGCATCGTGACGGCAGCATCCGCCATGCGCTGATGAACTATTTGCCGCGTCACGGGGCGGACGGTGCGGTCAACGGTTTTTATATCTTCGTGATCGACGAAACCGAGCGCAAACGCACCGAAGAAGCCCTGCTCAACCTCAATGAAACCCTCGAAGAGCGGGTCGCCGCGCGCACCCAGCAACTGGCCGAAACCAACGAGCGCCTGCAAAACGAGATGTTCGAGCGCGAACGCGCCGAAGATGCGCTGCGTCATGCGCAAAAAATGGAAGCGGTCGGCCAGCTCACTGGCGGCATCGCCCATGACTTCAACAACATGCTGACAGGCATTATCGGCAGCCTGGACCTGATGCAGCGTTACATCGCCGAGGGGCGCACAGAGGAGATCGGCCGTTTCACCGAGGCCGCCGTGTCCTCGGCCCACCGCGCCGCCGCTCTGACCCATCGCCTGCTGGCGTTTTCCAGACGCCAATCGCTGGATCGAAAGCCGCTGAACGCCAACGACCTGATCCATTCGCTGGAAGACCTGCTGCGCCGGACCAAGGGCGATCACATCGAGCTTGAGCTGCAATTGGCGGAAGACGTCTGGCTGGTCAGCACCGACGTCAGCCAACTGGAAAATGCGCTGCTCAACCTGGTCATCAACGCCCGGGACGCCATGCCTGATGGCGGCGAACTGCGGATCGAAACGGCTAACGTCTATCTGGACAGCACGGACATCAATACCCTGGAGCCGGTCACGGCCGGTGATTACCTGATGATTTCCGTCAGCGATAACGGCACCGGCATGACGCCCAAGGTGCTGGCCAAGGCGTTCGACCCGTTTTTCACCACAAAACCCATCGGCCAGGGTACCGGGCTTGGCTTGTCGATGATTTACGGTTTTGCCCAACAGTCGGGCGGCCACGTCAACATCTTCAGCATGCCCGGCCAGGGCACTAACGTGCGCTTATACCTGCCGCGTCTGCATGCCGTGGAGCAAGAAGAAGTGCTGTCACCGGTCATCAGCGAGGCGCCTGCGGCGATTGCCGGGGAAACCGTGGTGCTGGTGGAAGACGATCCAGCGGTGCGCATGCTGGTGTTGAGTCTGCTCACGGAGTTGGGTTATCGCGCTTTCGAAGCCGAGGATGCAAAGACCGCCTTGCCCTTGCTCGAATCAAGCATGCGGGTCGACCTTCTGGTCACTGATGTCGGCTTACCGGGAATGAATGGTCGTCAATTGGCGGAAATCGCCCGTCAACGTCGTCCGGCACTCAAGGTGCTGTTCATGACCGGTTACGCGCAAATGGCTGCCGAACGCCAGGGTTTCCTCGAAGAAGGCATGGACATGGTGGCCAAGCCGTTCTCCATTGATCTGCTGGCCAACAAGATTCGCACGATGATCGGCCAACCCGAGTGAGTTAGGGCATAATCGCGCGCCCCGCTGTAAACCCAGTTAGCAGGAACCTGTCCCATGAAAGCTCAAGCCCGCCATATTCTGGTGAAAACCTCGGAAGAAGCCGAGCAACTCAAACAACGCATTGCCAAGGGCGAAGCGTTCGATGTGCTGGCCAAAAAGTATTCCACCTGCCCTTCCGGCAAGCGCGGAGGCGATTTGGGTGAAGTGCGACCGGGGCAGATGGTTGGCGTGATCGATGCGGTGATCTTCAAGAAGCCGCTGCGGGTGGTACATGGGCCGATCAAGAGCAAGTTTGGGTACCACCTGGTGCAGGTGTTTTACCGGGATTAATCCAAATCCCTGGAGCTGCCGCAGGCTGCGATCTTTTTACTTTGCTTTTTTAAAACACAAGATAAAAAGATCGCAGCCTGCGGC
>NZ_JBOIBY010000505.1:0-3522 GCF_050739655.1 Pseudomonas sp.
CAGCAGGAACGCGTGATAACTGTCGAAGCCGGCGCGAATCGCCTCATAGGCGGCGCGCTGCTCCGGGTTCAGCGGGAGTTCCGGTTGCGCCAGCCAGTGTTCGTGGCGTGCACCCGGAGCGTGGCGGCGGATCTCGACTTGCACCAGTTCCTTGGCCAACAGCAAATCCAGGCTGTCCTTGCTCAGCATCAGCTTGCTCAGCAATTGATGGGCAACGCCGTGGGGGTGCTGGGCCAGCGTAGCCAGGGCTTCGCGCTGACGCGGGGCGCGGGCGATGCGCGGATCATCGAGGCTGGCGCCCGGCGCGGCGGACCAGAACCGTTCCTGGCGTGCTTCGGCCAGCTCACCCTGGCGCAGCAGCACCGGCAGCGCCCAGCTCAAGGTGTCGCCGAGGCTGTGCTGGTAGTACTGGGAGGTCCACAGGCACAGCTTGAACAGTGCGGGCGGCAGCGGTGGGGTAGCATCGAGCAGGGCCAGGGCCGGCTTGAGTTTCTCGGCCGGCACTTCGCTGGTGTTGGTGACTTCCACCAGAATTCCGATCATCTCGCGCCGGCCGAACGGTACCCGCAGGCGCATGCCTGGGTGCAGCTGGCTGCGCAGGACGCCGGCGGGAGCACGGTAGTCGAACAGACGGCGCAGCGGCGAAGGCAGGGCGAGGCGCAGAATGGCGTCGGGCACGCGGGGGATCTCGATCAGCGGAAGATAAAAGCGGGGTCGTATGTCCCCTGTGGGAGCGCGTATTGGGGCGGGAGCCTAGCAGACGGTCGGTAGAAGCGACAGCTTGCGTGATCAGGATTGTCTGGTAGAATCCGCGGCCTAATTACGTGCGGTATTCAACAATAGTGTTGGGTGGCGGCACGCTAGCCTGAGGAAGACACCATGAAAGCTGATATCCATCCAGAATACCCAGCAGTTGCTGTTACCTGCAGCTGCGGCAACAAGTTCGAAACCCGTTCGACCTTCGGCAAAGCCCTGGCGATCGACGTTTGCAACGAATGCCACCCGTTCTACACCGGTAAGCAAAAGACTCTGGACACTGGCGGCCGCGTTCAGCGCTTCGCAGACCGTTTCGGTGCTTTCGGCGCGAAAAAGGCCTAAGGCCAATCAACTTGGGAAACCGTCCAGGTTTTTCCATGCTGATGAAGAAGGCGTCCCTTGTGGGCGCCTTTTTTATGTCCGCGATTTGGCTCTCCGGTGCTCAGGCTTTCTGTCCGACACCGGGCGACCTGTCATCCGTCGTGGTTCAGCGAGTGGTCGATGGCGATACGCTGCGCCTGAGCGATGGCCGCAGTGTGCGCATGATTGGCTTGAACACGCCGGAGCTTGGTAAGAAGGGTCGTTCCGACGAGCCGTTCGCCGTGGCTGCGCGCAAGCGCCTCGAAGCCCTGGTGTCGGCGAGTGACGGGCGCGTGGGTTTGCAGCCCGGTAAAGAAAGCAAAGATCGCTACGGCCGAACCCTGGCCCATGTCTTTGGTGCCGACGGGACCAATCTCGAAGCGCAAATGCTCGCCGAAGGCTTGGGTTTTCTGGTGGCAATCCCACCGAATGTCGATCTGATCAGTTGTCAGCAAGCCGCGGAGCTCAGTGCCCGCAAGGCCGGGCTTGGCGTTTGGCGCCAGTCACCTGTACTGAAAGCGGATCAGATCAGTGCTTCCGGTTTTGCTGTGCTCAGCGGTCGCGTGAGCAAGGTTCAGCGTAATCGTGGCGGGGTTTGGATCGAATTGCAGGATTCGGTTGTATTGCGTGTTGCACCCAATCTGCTGGGTCGCTTTGATGTCGCTTCGCTTGAGGTGCTCAAAGGCAAGCAGATCGAGGCTCGTGGCTGGGTGCTCGACCGTTCGCGCCGTGGCGGCCTCAAGGATGGTCAGGTGCGATGGATGTTGCCGCTGACGGATCCGGCGATGTTTCAGGTTGCGCCGTAACAAAATAATTGTAGACATTTTTCGCTCTGATTGTGAACAGTCTATCCCTTGTGTTCCGCGGCTCTTGGCCCAAAGTCGTAGGGCAGGGCGCTTGACAGGGGTGACCGGTCAGTCTTGTGGGGATTTTGCGAGGCGCGTATCCTCGCTGACCAGTCTGTCCAACAGTAAAAGCGGAATGCCCACATGTCTGATTTGAAAACTGCCGCTCTCGAGTATCACGCCAATCCTCGTCCAGGAAAGCTGAGCGTCGAGCTCACCAAGCCTACCGCTACCGCCCGCGACCTGTCGCTGGCCTACAGCCCCGGCGTAGCCGAACCAGTGCGCGAAATCGGTCGCGATCCTGAGCTGGCCTACAAGTACACCGGTAAAGGCAACCTGGTTGCAGTCATTTCCGATGGCACCGCGATTCTCGGTCTGGGTAACCTCGGCCCATTGGCTTCCAAGCCAGTGATGGAAGGTAAAGGCGTACTGTTCAAGCGCTTCGCTGGCATCGACGTTTTCGACATCGAAGTTGACTCCGAAAGCCCGCAAGCCTTCATCGACACCGTCAAACGTATCTCCATCACCTTCGGTGGTATCAACCTGGAAGACATCAAGGCACCTGAGTGCTTTGAGATCGAGCGCGCTCTGATCGAGCAGTGCGACATCCCTGTATTCCACGATGACCAGCACGGCACCGCGATCGTGACCGCGGCCGGCATGATCAACGCCCTGGAAATCGCTGGCAAAACCCTGCCTGAAGCCAAGATCGTCTGCCTGGGTGCCGGCGCTGCCGCCATCTCCTGCATGAAGTTGCTGGTGAGCATGGGCGCCAACATCGAAAACATCTACATGATCGACCGTACCGGCGTGATCCACTCCGGCCGTGACGACCTGAACCAGTACAAGGCTGTCTTCGCTCACGCGACTGAAAAGCGCACCCTGGCAGACGCCCTTCAAGGCGCAGACGTGTTCGTCGGCCTGTCCGGTCCGAACCTGCTGAGCGCTGAAGGCCTGAAATCCATGGCGGCCAACCCGATCGTGTTCGCGTGCTCGAACCCTGATCCGGAAATCTCCCCGGAG
Source organism: Pseudomonas sp. (assembly GCF_050739655.1). GTDB lineage: Bacteria > Pseudomonadota > Gammaproteobacteria > Pseudomonadales > Pseudomonadaceae > Aquipseudomonas. Next base: position 2,985 of record NZ_JBOIBY010000505.1, read on the forward strand.
CTGGCGCACGCCACCCGTGACGACGTGATCATGGCCACTGGCCGTTCGGACTACCCGAACCAGGTCAACAACGTACTGGGCTTCCCGTTCATCTTCCGTGGTGCCCTGGACGTTCGCGCCAAGCGCATCAACGAAGAAATGAAAGTGGCTGCGGCCAACGCCCTGCGCGAACTGGCCAAGCTGCCAGTACCTCAGGAAGTGTGCGACGCCTACGGCGGCATCAAGCTGGAATTCGGTCGTGAGTACATCATTCCCAAGCCAATGGATGCCCGTCTGATCACCCTGATCTCCGATGCCGTGGCCAAGGCTGCGATCGAGACCGGCGTAGCGACCCTGCCGTATCCGAAGAACTACCCGCTGAAAAGCGTGGATGATGTGTTCAACGGTTAAGTCGTTGTAGCGCTCAATCAAAAGCCCTGGCTCGTATGAGTCGGGGCTTTTTACTGCCTGATGTTTTTGTGTTGGCTGTTCCGACCTCTTCGCGGGCAAGCCCGCTCCCACAGGGTTCGGCGGCGTATACAAACTTTATGTACACCAT
>NZ_JBOIBY010000506.1:0-3192 GCF_050739655.1 Pseudomonas sp.
TGAGCAAGTCCGCATCATCCGGACGGCTTTCCAGCTCGACCAGTTGCTCGGACAGTTGCTCTAGAATCTCGCCGGCCTCAACCAGGAAATCCTGAAGGATCTCTTCATCGGCGCCGAAGCTCATTAAGGGTGTGCTCCTACAGGTCTAAAAACCCAAAAACCTAAAATGCCTGAATTCTAAAAGCCCAGGCTGGATAACAAGTCGTCCACATCATCCTGACCGGATACAACGTCTTCTCTTTTATCGGCATGAATCTGCGGACCTTCACCCTGAGAGAGATGTTTTTGAGGATCTTTTTCTGCAAGCATCGCTTCACGGTCATGTTCGATGCCCGCAAAGCGGTCCACCTGGCTGGCCATGAGTACGAGCTTGAGCAGGTTGCTTTCAACTTCGGTGACCAGTTGGGTCACACGCTTGATCACTTGACCGGTGAGGTCCTGATAATCCTGGGCAAGCAGAATGTCGTTGAGGTTGCTCGATACGGCGCGGTTGTCTGTGCTGCTGCGTGCGAGGAATCCATCGACACGCCGGGCCAGCTCGCGGAACTCTTCAGCCCCGACTTCACGGCGCATGAACCGCCCCCAATCCGTGCTCAGGCCCTGGGCTTCGTCGGCCAGGCTGTTGACCAGCGGCGTGGCGCTTTCCACCAGATCCATGGTGCGGTTGGCCGCCGCCTCGGTCAGCTTGACCACATAGCCCAGGCGCTCGGTGGCGTCGGTAATTTGCGACACCTCCTCGGCTTGCGGCATGTGCGGGTCAATCTGGAAATTGACGATCGCGCTGTGCAGCTCGCGAGTGAGCTTGCCCACTTCCTGATACAGGCCGCGGTCACGGGTCTGATTGAGCTCATGGATCAATTGCACAGCATCGCCGAACCTGCCTTTTTCAAGGCTTGCGACCAGTTCGACGGCGTGTTTTTTCAGGGTCGATTCAAAATCGCCCTGCGAAGATTCGTTCTGCCCCATAGCTCCCCCGTGGCGCGTTTCAACCGATGCGTTCGAAAATCTTCTCGATTTTTTCTTTCAACGCCTGGGCCGTGAAGGGTTTGACCACATAGCCGTTTACACCGGCCTGGGCCGCTTCGATGATCTGCTCGCGCTTGGCTTCAGCGGTCACCATCAGCACCGGCAGGTGCTTGAGCTTTTCATCGGCTCGCACGTGGCGCAGCAGGTCGATACCGGTCATGCCAGGCATGTTCCAGTCCGTCACCAGAAAGTCGATGCTCCCGCTGTTGAGTACCGGAATGGCTGTAGTGCCATCGTCGGCCTCGACCGTGTTGGTGAACCCAAGGTCACGCAACAGGTTTTTAATGATCCGCCGCATCGTTGAGAAGTCATCAACGATGAGGATTTTCATGTTCTTGTCCAATTCGACCTCCAAGCAGACTAAAACGCGCCCAGCACCTGGACGCGCCATTTCAATCAATCTGGCAAAACACTCGATGACTGTCTGGAGTACAACGGATCGAAACCGGCGCGGTTCATCACCCCACCAGCCACGTCGCAGTGCCCCCACACTGCCTTCAGCGCGCTCGCCACTCTCCCAATCGCCCCCGCAAACGGGCTGCGCACTGGCTGTGTAACTGGCTGACCCTGGATTCGCTGACCCCCAGGACCTCACCGATTTCCTTGAGATTCAACTCTTCGTCGTAGTACAGCGCCAACACCAGTCGCTCACGCTCCGGCAAATTGGCAATCGCGTCCGCCAGCGCCGCCTGGAAGCGTTCATCTTCCAGATCGCGTGACGGCTCCAGATGAGCGCTCGCGCCATCCTCGTGCAGCCCTTCGTGTTCGCCGTCCTGCAACAGATCGTCGAAACTGAACAGCCGACTGCCCAGGGTGTCGTTCAAAATCCCGTAGTAATCGTCAAGACTCAATTGGAGTTCGGCCGCAACTTCGTGATCTTTAGCGTCACGGCCGGTTTTAGCTTCAATTGCGCGAATCGCGTCGCTGACCATCCGGGTATTACGGTGGACCGAACGTGGCGCCCAGTCCCCCTTGCGCACTTCATCGAGCATGGCGCCGCGAATACGGATGCCCGCGTACGTCTCGAAACTCGCGCCTTTGCTGGCGTCGTATTTGGTGGAGACTTCCAGCAGGCCGATCATCCCGGCCTGGATCAGATCTTCGACCTGGACACTGGCCGGCAAACGCGCCAGCAAGTGATAGGCAATGCGTTTGACCAGCGGCGCATAACGCTCGATCAGCTCGTACTGCGCATCGCGTGCCGATTTCTTGTAGAGGTTGTAGCCGCTGGCTGTCATAACACCGGTCCTGCCGTTTGTTGCACAAGGCGTTCGACGAAAAACTCCAGGTGCCCGCGCGGGTTGGCGGGCAATGGCCAGGTGTCGACCTTCTGTGCGATCGCCTTGAACGCCAGCGAGCACTTGGAGCGCGGGAACGCTTCGTAGACGGCACGTTGCTTTTGCACAGCCTTGCGCACGCTTTCGTCGTACGGCACGGCGCCGACGTATTGCAGGGCGACGTCCAGGAAGCGATCGGTCACCTTGGTCAACTTGGCGAACAGGTTGCGCCCTTCCTGCGGGCTCTGCGCCATGTTGGCCAGGACGCGGAAGCGGTTCATGCCGTAGTCGCGATTAAGCAGTTTGATCAGGGCATAGGCGTCGGTGATCGACGTCGGCTCGTCGCAGACCACCAGCAACACTTCCTGGGCGGCGCGAACAAAACTGACTACCGAGTCACCAATACCGGCAGCGGTGTCGATCACCAGTACGTCGAGGTTGTCGCCGATATCACTGAAGGCCTGGATCAGGCCGGCGTGTTGCGCCGGGCTCAAGTGAACCATGCTCTGGGTGCCGGACGCGGCCGGAACGATGCGAATGCCGCCGGGGCCCTGCAACAGGACATCGCGCAGCTCGCAGCGGCCTTCGATCACGTCGGCCAGGGTACGTTTGGGTGTCAGCCCCAGCAGAACGTCGACGTTCGCCAGCCCAAGATCGGCGTCCAGCAGCATGACGCGCCGGCCAAGCTCAGCCAAAGCCAGGGACAAGTTCACTGACACGTTAGTTTTCCCGACGCCACCTTTGCCGCCGGTCACCGCGATCACCTGTACGGGATGCATGCTGCCCATGTTATTTCTTTACCTTGTCTTGCATAGACGGAGGCCACATTACTGGCTGCGCGTTCACAAACGGAACAATGCATGGCAGACCATCGATGTAGGTACAAAAA
>NZ_JBOIBY010000507.1:0-12430 GCF_050739655.1 Pseudomonas sp.
GTGTCAGACACAGATATGTTGAATGTCAGACCGCTATCGCCAGCAGGCTGGCTCCCACAAGGAGTGGAGCCAGATTTGAAGGCTGGCTCCATTTGCATCAGCCTTCGAGCTTGCTTTTCAGCAATTCGTTCACCTGTTGCGGGTTGGCCTTGCCTTTGGAGGCTTTCATGGCCTGGCCGACGAAGAAGCCGAACATCTTGCCGCGCTTGGCTTCGTCTGCCGCGCGGTATTGCTCGACCTGCTCGGCGTTGGCCGCGAGCATTTCGTCCAGCACCGCCGAGATGGCACCGGTGTCGGTCACTTGCTTGAGACCACGCTTGTCGATGATTTCGTCTGCGCTGCCTTCGCCGTTGGCCATCGCTTCAAACACTACCTTGGCGATCTTGCCGGAGATGGTGTTGTCCTTGATGCGCAGCAACATGCCGCCCAGTTGCTCGGCCGAAACCGGCGACTGTTCGATGTCCAGGCCTTGCTTGTTGAGCAGGCTGCCCAACTCGACCATGACCCAGTTCGCCGCCAGTTTGGCGTCGCCGCCGATGCTTGCGACTTTTTCGAAGTAGTCGGCTTGCTCGCGGCTGGTGGCCAGCACGCTGGCGTCGTACACCGACAGACCGAACTGATCCTGGAAACGCTCGCGCTTCTGCGGCGGCAATTCCGGCAGGGTGGCGCGTACGTCGTCGAGGAACGTGTTCTCGATAACCACCGGCAGCAGGTCCGGATCGGGGAAGTAACGGTAGTCGTTGGCTTCCTCTTTGCTGCGCATCGGACGGGTTTCGTCCTTGTTCGGATCGTACAGACGGGTCTGCTGGATCACCTTGCCACCGTCTTCGATCAACTCGATCTGACGCTGGATTTCACTGTTGATCGCTTTCTCGATGAAGCGGAACGAGTTGACGTTCTTGATCTCGCAGCGGGTGCCGAACTCGACCTGGCCTTTAGGACGGATCGACACGTTGCAGTCGCAACGCAGCGAACCTTCGGCCATGTTGCCGTCGCAGATCCCTAAGTAACGCACCAGCGCGTGGATCGCCTTGACGTAAGCCACGGCTTCCTTGGCGCTGCGCATGTCCGGCTCGGAGACGATCTCCAGCAGCGGCGTGCCAGCGCGGTTCAGGTCGATGCCGCTGGCGCCGCTGAACTCTTCGTGCAGGCTTTTGCCGGCGTCTTCTTCCAGGTGAGCGCGGGTGATGCCAACGCGCTTGACCGTGCCGTCTTCAAGGGCGATGTCCAGGTGGCCCTTGCCAACGATCGGCAACTCCATCTGGCTGATCTGGTAGCCCTTGGGCAGGTCAGGGTAGAAGTAGTTTTTACGGGCGAACACGTTGTGCTGACCGATCTCGGCGTCAATCGCCAGACCGAACATCACCGCCATGCGCACCGCTTCCTGGTTCAGCACCGGCAGCACGCCGGGCATGCCCAGGTCGATGAGGCTGGCCTGGGTGTTCGGCTCGGAACCGAAAGTGGTGGAACTACCGGAAAAGATTTTCGACCGGGTGGTGAGCTGAGTGTGAATCTCCAGCCCGATCACGACTTCCCATTGCATGTGTGTCTCCTCAGAAGCCGGTTGGGGTGCGGGTGTGCCAGTCAGTGTTGAGCTGATACTGGTGGGCAACGTTCAACAGGCGGCCTTCCTGGAAATACGGGGCGAGCAGTTGCACACCGACCGGCAGGCCGTCGACGAAGCCAGCAGGCATGGACAAGCCCGGCAGGCCCGCGAGGTTGGCGGTGATGGTGTAGACGTCTTCCAGGTAGGCAGCCACCGGGTCGCTGTTCTTGGCGCCCAGTTTCCAGGCCGGGTTAGGCGTGGTTGGGCCGAGGATGATGTCGACCTCATTAAAGGCAGTCATGAAGTCGTTCTTGATCAAGCGACGAATCTTCTGCGCCTTGAGGTAGTAGGCGTCGTAGTAGCCCGCGGACAGCGCATAGGCGCCAACCATGATGCGGCGCTGCACTTCCGGCCCGAAACCTTCGCCACGGGAGCGCTTATACAGGTCTTCGAGGTTTTTCGGATCTTCGCAGCGATAGCCGAAGCGCACGCCGTCGAAACGCGACAGGTTGGACGAGGCTTCTGCCGGGGCGATCACGTAGTACGCAGGGATGGCGTGCTGCATGTTCGGCAGGCTGATTTCCTTGACCATGGCACCGAGCTTTTCCAGCTCCTTGACGCTGTTGTGGATCAGCTCGGCGATGCGCGGATCGAGACCAGCGCTGAAATACTCTTTAGGCACGCCAATACGCAGGCCTTTCAGCGAGCCGTTGAGGCTGGCGCTGTAGTCCGGCACGGGTTCGTCGATGCTGGTGGAGTCGTTTGGATCGAAACCGGCCATACCTTGCAACAAAATTGCGCAGTCTTCGGCAGTGCGCGCCAAAGGGCCGCCCTGATCGAGGCTGGAAGCGTAGGCAATCATGCCCCAGCGCGAAACACGACCGTACGTCGGTTTCAGGCCGGTGAGGTTGGTCAATGCGGCGGGCTGACGAATGGAGCCGCCGGTGTCGGTACCGGTGGCGGCAGGCAACAGACGAGCGGCAACGGCAGCGGCCGAACCGCCGGACGAGCCGCCCGGCACGTGTTCCAGGTTCCACGGGTTTTTCACCGCACCGTAGTAGCTTGACTCGTTGGCCGAACCCATGGCGAATTCGTCCATGTTGGTCTTACCCAGCGTCACGGCCCCGGCAGCGGCCAGCTTGGCGACGACGGTGGCGTCGTACGGTGCTTTAAAGTTGTCGAGCATCTTCGAGCCGCAGCTGGTGCGGATGCCCTGGGTGCAGAACAGGTCTTTGTGGGCGATCGGCGCGCCGAGCAGGGCGCCGCTCTCACCATTGGCCCGGCGAGCGTCAGCGGCTTTCGCCTGCGTGAGCGCCAGGTCTTCGGTGAGGCTGATGAAGCTGTTGAGCTGCGGATCGAGCTGGGCGATGCGCGCCAGCAGGACTTTGGTCAGCTCTTCGGAAGAAAACTTTTTATCGGCGAGTCCGCGGGCGATCTCGGCCAGAGTCAATTGATGCATTGCAGGCTCTTTCCCTATTAGTCGATGACTTTCGGTACCAGGTACAGGCCGTTTTCGACCGCTGGTGCGATGGACTGGTAGGCCTCGCGATTATTGGTCTCGGTTACGACGTCTGCACGCAGGCGCTGGCTGGCTTCCAGTGGGTGGGCCAGGGGTTCGATACCGTCGGTATTGACGGCCTGCATTTCGTCGACCAGTCCGAGAATGCTATTAAGGGCCGAAGTGACGTTTGGAAGATCGGCTTCATTAAGGCCAAGGCAGGCCAGATGAGCGATTTTTTCCACGTCGGAGCGTTCTAGAGCCATTTGGGTTCTCCAGTGGAAAACAGGACGGACGGTGTCCGTGTGTTAGATTGTCGGAACACTACCGCACTTCTGCGGTCATAAGGCCGCGATTGTGGGGCTTGGTGCACAGAAAAGCGGCCAATTTAACATATTGGCGCCTTGCCCAAAATCCCTGTCGTTGTTAGAGTTTGCCGCACTTTTTTTACCCACGCGTTGCCTAGGGTCCCTTTCCCATGTTCAAGAAACTGCGTGGCATGTTTTCCAGTGATCTCTCGATTGACCTGGGCACTGCCAACACCCTTATTTACGTGCGCGAGCGCGGTATCGTCCTGAATGAGCCATCGGTTGTGGCCATTCGGACACACGGTAACCAGAAAAGTGTCGTTGCTGTCGGCACCGAAGCCAAGCGCATGCTGGGCCGTACGCCGGGCAACATTGCTGCCATTCGTCCGATGAAGGACGGCGTGATCGCCGACTTCAGCGTCTGCGAAAAGATGTTGCAGTATTTCATCAACAAGGTTCACGAAAACAGCTTCCTGCAGCCTAGCCCGCGTGTGTTGATCTGCGTTCCATGCAAATCCACCCAGGTTGAGCGTCGTGCCATCCGTGAATCGGCCCTCGGTGCCGGTGCCCGTGAAGTATTCCTGATCGAAGAGCCAATGGCCGCTGCGATCGGTGCCGGCCTGCCGGTAGAAGAAGCGCGCGGTTCGATGGTCGTGGATATCGGTGGTGGTACCACTGAAATCGCGCTGATCTCCCTCAACGGTGTGGTTTACGCTGAATCCGTACGTGTGGGCGGCGACCGTTTCGACGAAGCGATCATCACTTACGTGCGTCGCAACTACGGCAGCCTGATCGGTGAATCGACTGCCGAGCGCATCAAGCAGGAAATCGGTACAGCCTACCCGGGCGGCGAAGTTCGCGAAGTCGACGTTCGTGGCCGTAACCTGGCAGAGGGCGTTCCACGCGCATTCACCCTGAACTCCAACGAAGTGCTGGAGGCTCTGCAAGAGTCCCTGGCTACGATCGTTCAGGCCGTGAAAAGTGCTCTGGAGCAATCCCCGCCGGAATTGGCTTCCGACATCGCCGAGCGTGGTCTGGTACTGACCGGTGGTGGCGCCTTGCTGCGTGACCTGGACAAACTGCTGGCCCAGGAAACCGGTCTGCCGGTGATCGTCGCCGAAGACCCGTTGACCTGCGTTGCTCGCGGCGGTGGCCGTGCATTGGAAATGATGGATAAACACACCATGGACCTGCTTTCCAGCGAGTAAGTCGCCGGATCGCCTCTATGCTGTTGAGCGCGCAGGCGGCACTTTGCAGTGCTGCCTGTTCGCGTTTATCTTCTGTCAGTCTGCATCCAGGCCGGTTTGCTGCCGTATGAATAAACAGAACATTTGCCTGGGAGGAGCGGCTTATTAAACCGCTTTTCACCAAGGGTCCCTCACTGGGCGTGCGCTTGTTGGTGCTGGTCGTGCTATCGGTCGCGCTGATGGTGGTCGATGCCCGCTTCACACTGCTCAAGCCAGTGCGTAGCCAGATGTCGCTGGTGCTGATGCAGTCTTACTGGATCACCGACCTGCCGCAGCGGCTATGGCAAGGTGTGGCCAGCCAGTTTGGCAGCCGGACCGAACTGGTCGCCGAAAACGAAAAACTCAAGACTGAAAACCTGCTCTTGCAGGGGCGCATGCAGAAGCTTGCCGCCTTGACCGAGCAGAACGTGCGGCTGCGCGAGTTGCTCAACTCTTCGGCGCTGGTCAACGAGAAGGTTGAAGTCGCCGAATTGATCGGCATGGACCCCAACCCGTTCACCCACCGCATCATCATCAACAAGGGTGAGCGCGACGGCGTGGTTCTCGGTCAGCCGGTGCTCGACGCCCGTGGCCTGATGGGGCAAGTGGTCGAGTTGATGCCGTACACCTCTCGCGTCCTGCTGCTCACCGATTCCACCCACAGTATTCCGGTGCAGGTAAACCGCAATGGCCTGCGGGCGATTGCCAGCGGTACCGGCAATCCGGAGCGGCTGGAGCTGCGTCATGTGGCCGATACCGCTGATATCAAGGAAGGCGACCTGCTGGTCAGCTCTGGCCTCGGTCAGCGCTTCCCGGCGGGTTATCCGGTGGCGACGGTCAAGGAAGTGCTTCACGACACCGGCCAGCCGTTTGCCGTTGTCCGCGCCGTACCGACCGCTGCGTTGAACCGCAGCCGTTACCTGTTGCTGGTATTCAGCGACACCCGTACACCCGAAGAGCGTGCCAACGATGCCGCCCAGGCCCAGGAAGCCCTGGATGCGCAAGGTGGCGGGCCGATCATCCCGGCCACCGTGCCGAAGCCGGCGATCGTCCCGGCGGCAGTTGCTGCACCAGCCTCTCCGGCGGCTGCTCCAGCTGCTCCGGCTGCCGCAACGCCCGTCAAGCCGACGGCCGCGCACCCGGTCGCCACTAAGCCGCCTGCGACCGCACCCGCTGCTGCAAAACCACCGACAGCTCAACCCGCCGTCGTGAAGCCTGCTGCCAAACCGCCAGTCTCCGCGCCGGCTACCACTGGGGGACGAGAATAATGGTCGGTGTCAAAGCCTCCCGAAATGGCTGGATCGTCTGGCTGACATTCGCCATCGGCCTGTTGCTCAGTGTTTCGCCGTTGCCGCAATTCATGGAAATCCTGCGCCCGCTGTGGCTGGCCCTGTTGCTGGCGTTCTGGGCGTTGGCCCTGCCGCAGAAAGTCGGGATGGTCACCGCGTGGTGCCTGGGCTTGGCCGAAGACGTGCTCTACGGCACATTACTGGGCCAGAATGCGTTGATCCTGACGCTCATCACTTATCTGGTCCTTGCGCTGCAACAGCGCTTGCGGATGTTCCCGATGTGGCAACAGAGCCTGGTCATCCTGGTGATCTTCGGTCTCGCGCAACTGGTTCAAATGTGGCTCAGCGCCTTGACCGGCAACCGTCAGCCGACGCTGGCGCTGGTATTGCCGGCATTGGTCAGCGCCTTGCTCTGGCCTTGGATCAGCTTCGCTTTGCGTGGATTGCGTCGCCGCTACAAAATCAACTGATTCGGTCAGGCATTTGCCCAAACCTCGACAGGGAGATGTCTTGATGAAAATGCTTTATCTCGCCTCAGGCTCGCCACGTCGGCGTGAACTGCTCACGCAGATCGGCGTGCCGTTCACCGCCATCAGCGCGGACATCGATGAAACCCCTTTGAACCATGAATCCCCTTCGGCTTATGTCGAGCGGCTTGCGCGCGGCAAGGCTGCGGCGGGTCGTGATGCCGTGGTGTCCGATGCGCCGTTCTGTGTACTGGGGGCCGATACCGCCGTCGTGCTCAATGGCAAAATTCTCGGCAAACCGGTTGATGAAGCTGACGCTTGCGCCATGCTGAAGATGTTGTCCGGCAATGAACATGAAGTCCTGACAGCCATTGCGTTGCTCGACGGTGAGCGCTGCGAGTCGCGGGTAGTGCGCAGCGTGGTGCGCTTTCGCGCCATCGGTGATGAGGAGGCAGCGGCCTATTGGGCCAGCGGCGAACCACGGGACAAGGCCGGCGGCTATGGCATTCAAGGACTGGGCGCGGTGTTTGTTGCCGGGCTTGCTGGAAGTTACTCAGCGGTGGTTGGTTTACCGCTGTGCGAAACCGCAGAACTGCTGGACCATTTCGGCATACCCTGTTGGCAAACCCTAAACGCGCGTTAAGCGTCGTACTGACCAGATGCGGCCACTATCGTGAACATGCCTGAACGAGACCCTGCCATGAGTGAAGAGATCCTGATCAACATCACGCCGATGGAATCGCGCGTGGCGGTGGTCGAAAACGGTGTCCTGCAAGAGGTGCATGTCGAGCGCACGCAAAAGCGCGGCATCGTCGGCAACATCTACAAAGGCAAGGTTGTGCGGGTATTGCCGGGCATGCAGGCCGCCTTCGTCGATATTGGCCTGGATCGCGCCGCGTTTATTCATGCCTCGGAAATTTCGCTGCGTGAGGGGCCCGCGGTCGAGAGCATCAGCGCGCTGGTACATGAAGGCCAGAGCCTGGTGGTGCAAGTCACCAAAGATCCGATTGGCTCCAAAGGCGCACGTTTGACGACACAATTGTCGATCCCTTCGCGCTATCTGGTGTACATGCCGCGTACTGCACATGTCGGTATTTCGCTGAAGATCGAAGACGAAGCCGAGCGCGAACGTCTCAAGCAAGTGGTCACCGATTGCGTCGCCAAGGAAGGTATCAAGGAAGCCGGCGGATTTATCCTGCGTACGGCGGCCGAAGGTGCCGGAGCTGATGAGATCCTCATGGATATCCGCTACCTGCGCCGTCTCTGGGATCAGATCAACGCCCAAATCATGACCATCAGCGCACCGAGCGTCATTTACGAAGACCTCGGCCTGGCGCTGCGCACCCTGCGTGACCTGGTCAGTCCGAAGATCGAGAAAATCCGCATCGACTCCAGGGAAACCTTCCAGAAAACCACACAGTTCGTCGCCGAATTGATGCCGGAAATCGCCGATCGTCTGGAGCATTACCCCGGCGAGCGGCCGATCTTCGACCTGTACGGCGTCGAAGACGAAATCCAGAAAGCCCTGGAGCGCAAAGTCCCTCTTAAGTCCGGCGGTTACCTGGTGGTCGACCCGGCGGAAGCCATGAGTACCATCGACGTCAATACCGGGGCGTTCGTCGGGCATCGCAACCTCGAAGAAACCATCTTCAAGACCAACCTCGAAGCCGCGACCGCCATCGCTCGCCAACTGCGCCTGCGTAACCTGGGCGGGATCATCATCATCGACTTCATCGACATGGAAGATGAAGAGCACCAGCGCCAGGTGCTGCGCACGCTGGAGAAGCAGCTTGAGCGTGATCACGCCAAGACCAACATCATCGGGATCACCGAGTTGGGCCTTGTGCAGATGACCCGCAAGCGCACCCGCGAAAGCCTTGAGCAAGTGTTGTGCGAACCGTGCAACGCCTGTCAGGGGCGGGGCAAGCTCAAGACCCCGGAAACCGTTTGCTACGAAATCTTCCGCGAAATCCTGCGTGAGGCTCGCGCCTATCAGGCGGAAGGCTATCGTGTATTGGCGAACCAGAAAGTTGTCGACCGTCTGCTCGATGAAGAATCGGGCAACGTCGCGGAGCTTGAAGGGTTCATTGGGCGCACCATTCGCTTCCAGGTAGAAACCATGTATTCCCAGGAACAATACGACGTGGTGTTGCTCTGATTCGCTGCTTCTTGATATTTCCACAGCGGCTGGCTTCAGCTTTCTGCAAAACATTTGCCATGGGGGCCAACTGACATGGAGCGTCTGACACGCATTTTGGCCGCACTGACCCGCTGGGGTCTGGGCCTGTGCGCGTTGGTTTTGGTGTTGATGGCGTTGTACGTCAGTCTCGGCCGGGAGCTGACGCCGCTGGTGGCCGAATACCGTGGCGAAGTCGAAACCAGGGCCAGCGAGGCTTTGGGCATGTCGCTGCAAATTGGCGAACTGCAAGGTCACTGGAGCGATTTCGCGCCCATTTTGTCGGCTCACGATGTGACGGTGGGTGACGGTGCCAATGCCCTGCATCTGGAGCAGGTGCGTGTAGTACCTGACCTGTGGGCCAGTCTTTTGGCTCGCGAAGTGCGCATTGCTCACCTGGAACTCAATGGTCTGAAAATCAGCCTCAAGGAAGGCGAGGACGGTCATTGGGCGCTGGAAGGCTTGCCAGTGAAGGACGACCAGCCACTCGACCCCGAGCAATTGCTCAATCGCATGCAGATGATCCAGCAGTTTTCGGTGCTCGATAGCCAGGTCACCCTGCAGCCGTTTGGCGAGTCGCCGCTGACACTGACATACGTCGGCGTGAGCCTCAAAACCGGTGCCGTTCGTCAGCGACTTGATGCGCGCCTGACCTTGCCGGACGGGCAGCCGATGGCCATGAGCCTGCGAACGCGCATCCGTGCCAGTCAGTGGAAAGACGGCGAAGCTCAGGCTTATGTGAGCCTGCCGCAAAGCGACTGGTCGAAATGGCTACCCAAACGCCTCACTCAGCAGTGGAATTTTTCCGAGATCAAGGCAGGCGGCGAAGTATGGGCGACCTGGGGTCAGGGTGCGCTGCAAAGTGCAGCAGTACGCTTGAATGCGCCGCAACTCAATGGTGCGTACGCCGATCGTAAAGCGATCAAGATCAACAATCTGGCATTTAATGGCTATTTCCAGCGCAGTGCCGAAGGCATGTTGGTGACACTGGACTCGCTGGCCATGAACCTCGGCGAGACACGCTGGGAGACGCATCTGCAGCTCAAGCAAACCGCAGCCTCCGACAAATCGCAAGATCTCTGGCATCTGCAGGCCGATCGCCTCGACCTGACTCCTCTTACGCCATTGCTTAATGCGCTGGCGCCGTTTCCCGAAGGTCTTGCCACGGTGGTCGAACGGCTCAAGGTCACGGGAGTGCTGCGTAACGTGCTGATCGACGTGCGTCCCAATGCTACCGACAACAGCAAATTCAGCTTCGCGGCCAATCTTGATCAGGTCGGTTTCGACGCCTATCACGGCGCTCCGGCGGCGCGAAATGTAACGGGCAGCATCAGCGGTGACCTGGGGCAAGGCGAGTTACGCATGGACAGCAAGGATTTCATGCTGCACCTGGACCCGATTTTCGCCAAGCCATGGCAATACATCCAGGCCAACGCACGCCTGACCTGGAAACTCGACAAAGAAGGTTTCACCCTGATCGCGCCATACCTGAAGGTACTGGGCGAGGAGGGCAAGATTGCCGGTGACTTCCTGATCCGCCTGCATTTCGATCACACCCAGGAAGACTACATGGACCTGCGGGTCGGTATGGTCGATGGCGACGGTCGCTACACCGCCAAGTACCTGCCGGCCGTCCTCAGCCCGGCGCTGGATGAATGGTTGCGTACGGCGATTCTCAAAGGGGCGGTGGATCAGGGGTTCTTCCAGTACCAGGGTTCGCTCAACCACGATGCTGATGCCACGTCTCGCAGCATCAGCCTGTTCTTCAAGGTGCATGATGCCGAACTGGCGTTCCAACCGGGTTGGCCTCACGTCAGCAAGGTAACGGGCGATGTGTTCGTCGAAGACAGCGGTGTGCGGGTCCTGGCCAGCAAGGGGCAATTGCTCGACACCCAGGTCAGCGACATCTACGTCAACATTCCCCACGTTCCGGATGGACAGACCTCTCGCTTGTTTCTCGATGGCGGGTTCGCCGGGGGGCTGGGCGATGGTCTGAAAATCCTCAAAGAGGCACCGATCGGTACGGCCGAGACGTTTGCCGGCTGGGAAGGCGAGGGCGATCTGCAAGGCAAGCTCAAGCTCGATATTCCGCTGGCAAAAGGGGAGCAGCCGAAAATACTGGTTGACTTCAAGACTGCTAAATCACGACTGAAGCTACCTGAGCCGCCCCTGGAACTGACTCAACTCAAGGGCGATTTCCGCTTCGACAGCACCAAAGGTCTGAGCGGACAAAACATTACCGCCCGGGCGTTCGACAAGCCGGTGAGCGCGCAGATTTTTGCCGACGGACGTGCGGGTAAGCTCAACACTCGAGTCGTGGCTTCGGGGCAGGTCGAAGTCAAAAAGCTCACGGACTGGTTGAGCGTTACCCAGCCATTGCCGGTGAGCGGCGTGATCCCGTATCAACTGCAACTGACCCTGAATGGCGCCGACAGCCAGTTGATGGTCAATTCCAGTCTCAAAGGGGTTGCTGTAGATCTGCCAGCGCCCTTTGGCATGGCAGCAGATGTGGGGCGTGACACCACATTGCGCATGACCCTTCAAGGCGCAGAACGGCGCTACTGGGTGAGCTACGGTGAGTTGGCGAATTTTACCTTTGCCGCACCGACCGGCAATTTTGCCGACGGACGTGGTGAATTGTTCCTGGGCAAAGGCGACGCTGTGTTGCCCGGCGCCAAAGGCTTGCGAGTCCGCGGAGTGCTGTCTGAGTTGGATATCGGCCCCTGGCAGGATCTGGTGAGCAGGTATGCCGGGCAAGACCCGGGCGGCAGTGCCAAGCAGTTGCTCAGTGGTGCCGACATCAAGGTGGGTAAACTCAGTGCATTCGGTACAACGCTGGATCAGGCCTCGGTGCAGTTGACTAGAAAACCATCTGCATGGGCCCTGCAGCTCGACAGTCAGCAGGTCAAGGGGAGTGCCAATCTCCCTGATGCGAAAGCCGCACCGATCGTGATCAATCTACAAACCGTGCGCCTGCCGGCCCCCGATCCGACGGTGCTGGCCGATGAGAACTCACCGGACCCCCTGGCCTCTGTAGATCCGACGAAGATTCCGGCGATGGATATCACCATCAATCAGTTGTTCCAGGGTAACGACCTGGTCGGCGGCTGGTCGTTGAAAGTACGTCCGACGCCCAAAGGCATCGCTCTCAATTCGCTCGACTTGGGCCTCAAGGGCATTCTGTTGCAGGGCAGCGGCGGCTGGGAAGGCGCGCCGGGGGCCAGCAGCAGTTGGTACAAAGGGCGGATCAGCGGCAAGAATCTCGCGGATGTACTCAAGGGGTGGGGGTTCGCGCCGAGCGTTACCAGCAAGGATTTCCATATGAATGTCGACGGGCGCTGGCCCGGTTCGCCGGCATGGCTGGCGACCAAGCGCTTCTCCGGCACCCTTGATGCGTCGCTCAACGAAGGTCAGTTTGTCGAGGTCGAAGGCAGTGCTCAGGCGCTGCGGGTTTTTGGCCTGCTCAACTTCAACTCCATTGGCCGCCGTTTACGACTCGACTTCTCTGATCTGTTCGGCAAAGGCCTGAGTTATGACCGGGTCAAAGGCCTGCTGGTGGGAACCAACGGCGTGTATGTCACCCGTGAGCCGATCCGTGTGACCGGCCCGTCGAGCACCATTGAACTCGATGGTACCTTGAACATGGTGGCCGATCAGATCGATGCGAAACTGCTGGTGACCTTGCCGGTGACCAACAACCTGCCAATCGCCGCGCTGATCGTGGGTGCACCGGCCATCGGTGGCGCGCTGTTCCTGATCGACAAATTGATCGGCGACCGCGTGGCTCGCTTTGCGAGCGTCAAGTACACCGTCAAGGGGCCATGGAAAGAGCCTAAAATCACCTTCGACAAGCCTTTTTGAAAAGCCTTTCTCCGGACCTATGGAGTAGCATGGCCGAATGTGCAGGAGCTGCCGCAGGC
>NZ_JBOIBY010000508.1:0-2541 GCF_050739655.1 Pseudomonas sp.
GCCGCAGGCTGCGATCTTTTGCTTTTTAATGCTTGCTGCCACCGGCACAAGTCGGCGAGGCCGGTGCCCCGTCCATTTGTGCCCACTCCTGCGGCGTGTAGGTATGCAGCGCCAACGCATGGAATTCGCCCATCAGCTCGCCAAGCGTGCCGTAGACTTTCTGGTGGCGCTTGACCCGGTTCAGGCCTTCGAACTGCTCGCTGACCACGATGGCCTTGTAATGGGTCTGCAACCCGCGGCTGTGCATGTGGCTTTCATCCAGCACTTGCAGGTGCTCAGGCTGTAACAGGCCCAGCGTCGATTCGATGCGTTGTTGCATGGTCATACCGGACTCCGCTCAAGGCTTCTTCTTGGCTGGAGCGGCGGCGCCTTTAGGCTCCAGCTCGGCAGTCATGTCAGCCAGCAGTTTGTTGACCACAGGCACCGCGCTTTCCAGCTTGGCCTGGGTCATCTGGGCCGATTGCTGAGTCAGCTGCGGCATTTTTTCCAGGACTTTCTTGCCCAGCGGCGACTGGTAGAACGCAACCAGGTCCTTGAGCTCCGATTCGGTGAAATTGGTGGTGTAGAGCTTGACCATGTCCGGCTTCAGCTTGTTCCAGCCGATGGCCTGGTCCAGGGCGGCGTTGGCCTTGGCCTGGTAGGTTTCCAGTACGGCTTTCTTCGATTCAGGGGCTTTGGTTTGCTGGAAGCGCTGAGCAAACATCTGCTGCACTTGCATGTATACCGGAGTACCCAATTTGTCAGCATGTGCCAGGGTCAGGAAAGCCTCGGCACTGGCGTTGTGGCTGGCGGTATCGGCAAAAACAGGGCCGCTGGCACAAGCCAATGCAACCGCGGCACAGATGGCACGAAGACGAGTCATCGAGTTTCCTTTTCTAGCAGACGAGGTAAAACCCCAAGGACGACCATTCTGCGCCTAAAAAAGTGTGTCACTCAACCCCAAGCCTTGTTGCGCCTGAATTTGAGGGGTTCAATGGTCAGAATCCAGACTGATGGAACCCCGGCCGTCGATCACGGCCTAAACTGCGCAAACCGACCTACAGGAGTGTGACTGATGAGCCGTATCGAAACCGACAGCCTTGGCCAGGTTGAAGTCCCGGATGAAGCCTATTGGGGCGCTCAGACACAACGCTCGCTGGTCAACTTCGCCATCGGCAATGAACGCATGCCGCTGGCGGTGCTGCACGGTCTGGCGCTGATCAAAAAAGCGGCAGCGCGGGTCAATGATCGCAATGGCGATCTGCCGGCCGATATCGCCCGGCTGATCGAGCAAGCCGCAGATGAAGTGCTCGATGGCGAACACGACGATCAGTTTCCGCTGGTGGTCTGGCAGACCGGCAGCGGCACCCAGAGCAACATGAACGTCAACGAAGTGATTGCCGGGCGTGCCAACGAACTGGCCGGCAACCCGCGCGGTGGTAAATCTCCGGTCCACCCCAACGATCACGTCAATCGCTCCCAGAGCTCCAACGACTGCTTCCCCACTGCCATGCACATCGCCACTGTTCAAGCGGTGCAGCACAACTTGCTGCCAGCGATCAGCGAGCTGTCAGGTGGCCTTGCCGAGCTGTCGGCCCGGCACATGAAACTGGTCAAGACCGGTCGAACCCACATGATGGACGCGACACCTATCACCTTCGGCCAGGAAGTATCAGCGTTCATCGCGCAACTCGATTATGCCGAGCGGGCCATCCGCAGCGCCTTGCCGGCGGTTTGTGAACTGGCCCAGGGCGGCACGGCGGTCGGTACGGGCCTGAACTCACCCCATGGTTTTGGCGAAGCCATCGCCGCGGAACTGGCCGCGCTTTCCGGGCTGCCATTTATCACCGCCCCGAATAAATTTGCCGCCCTGGCGGGTCACGAGCCACTGACGACCCTGTCCGGCGCGCTGAAAACCCTGGCCGTGACACTGATGAAGATCGCCAATGACTTGCGCCTGCTGGGTTCCGGGCCACGGGCAGGCTTCGCCGAAGTGAAGCTGCCGGCCAACGAACCGGGCAGTTCGATCATGCCCGGCAAGGTCAACCCGACCCAGTGCGAAGCGCTGTCGATGCTGGCGTGTCAGGTGATGGGCAACGATGTCGCCATCGGTTTTGCCGCGAGCCAGGGTCATTTGCAATTGAACGTGTTCAAACCGGTGATCATCCACAACCTGCTGCAATCGGTCCGATTGCTGAGCGATGGCTGCAGCAACTTCCAAGAGCATTGCATTGCCGGCCTGGAGCCGGATGCGGGGAAAATGGCCGAACACCTGGAGCAAGGATTGATGCTGGTGACGGCGTTGAACCCGCACATTGGCTATGACAAATCGGCGGAGATCGCGAAAAAAGCCTACGCCGAAGGGCTGACCCTACGGGAGGCGGCGTTGCAACTGGGGTATCTGACGGATGAACAGTTCGATGCCTGGGTGAGGCCGGAGAATATGTTGGAGGCTGGGGCCAAGGGCTGAGTCCTGTAGCGTCTGGAAGTCCGCCATCGCGGGCAAGCCCGCTCCCACAGGTTTTGTGTCGATTACAAAGTTTGTGGTCCACACAAAACCTG
>NZ_JBOIBY010000509.1:0-7087 GCF_050739655.1 Pseudomonas sp.
GCCTACATGTTTTTCGCGAGCAAGCTCGCTCCTACAAAAGCTCAACTGAACAGCATTACGCTATCAGAGGCGTATTTTACCCCGACCATTAGCGGGATTGTTCAGCCCTTGAGGACGGTGCGCACCATTCGGGTCAGCGCCTGCGGGTCATAGGGTTTGCTCAGCAGATGGGTATCCGGGCTGAGCTGGTGGTTGCGCGAGATAATGTCACGGGTGTGCCCCGAGGTGAACAGCACCGCCACCGGAGGATTTTGCACCTTGGCCCATGCCGCCAGGTCTGTACTCTTGATCAGGCCTGGCATCACCACGTCGGTGAAGATCAGGTCAACTTCAACACCGTCCAGCAACATTTGCATCGCCACGTCGGCGTTGGCGGCGGTCAGTACCTGATAGCCCTCCTCGCGCAGCAACTCGACCGACGACGCACGCACCGCCTCGTTGTCCTCCACCACCAGCACGCGCTCATGTCCGCCCCTTGGCTGCACGTCCGGCGTGGTTGTTTCTTCGTCCATCGAGCGCAAACTGCGCGGGAAATACAACTCCACCCGTGTTCCCTGCCCGACAGCGCTGGAAATCTCGATATGACCGCCACTCTGTTTGACGAAACCGAACACCATGCTCAACCCCAGCCCCGTGCCCTGCCCCTCGGGTTTGGTGGTGAAAAACGGTTCGAACGCCTGCGCGAGTACTTGCGACGGCATACCGCCACCCGTATCGGCCACGCAGACCCGCACATAATCACCGGCCACAATGCCTCTGCCTGCGCAGAACTCCCGGTCGAGGCTGATGTTGTCGGCGCTCAGGTCAATGGTCCCATCGCCTTTCATGGCATCGCGGGCATTGATTGCCAGGTTGAGAATGGCGTTTTCCAATTGGTTGCGATCGACAAACACCCGCCAGGGTTCGGCGGGAGCCGTCATATGGACCAGAACCGTTTCCCCCAACGCGCGCTGTAGCAACTCGCCAAGGCTGTCGAAAATCTGCTGTGGCGTGCAGATCGCCGGAGACAACGGCTGGCGGCGGGCAAAGGCGAGTAACTGCGAAGACAATTTTGCACCGCGCTCGACGGCGGCAATCGATGCGCCGACCCGGCGTTGCACGTTGGCATTGTCCGGTTCGTGTCGGGCCAGCAGATGCAGGTTGCCGGCGATCACCTGCAACAGGTTATTGAAGTCGTGGGCCACGCCACCGGTAAGGCCGCCGATGGATTCGAGTTTCTGCGACTGGCGCAGTTGCTCCTCGGCCACCAGCCGCGCTTCGACTTCATCGGCAACACGCTGCTCCAGATTGCGGGTGAACTTGAGCAAGGACTCTTCGGCGGTCTTGCGTTCATTAATGTCGATCAGCACACCGGGGAAACGCAACGGCTCACCCTGCTCATTGAACTCGCAACCGCCGCTCGCCAGCACCCACAGGTAGCTGCTGTCGGGGCGCATTACGCGGTATTCGGCGTTGAAGGGTGCACCGGTCTGCATGGATTGCTGGACTTGCTCCTGAACCAGAACATGATCGTCAGGATGAATACGCGCCTCGGCGACCTCTTGCGGCAGGTTCTCAAGGCTCTGTCCGGGCGGATAGGAAAAGGTGCGGGCAAAACGTTCATCGCCGCTCAACACATTGTTTTTCACGTCCCAGACGAATGAGCCGAGCAAGGCTCCGGCATTCAGCGCCAGGCGTACCCGCTCGTTATCGGCGCGATAGGCATCTTCTGCGGTTTGGCGCAGACGCTCGGAAATCACCAGTTCGGTGGTTTCGACCACCATCGCCATGACCCCGCCGGGCTTGCCTTCATCGTCGGCCACCGGGCTGTAATACAGGTCCATCCAGACGTCTTCGGGGATACCGTTTCTGAGCAGCACCAATTCTTTATTGCGATAGGACAACGTGCCGCCGGCCAGGCAGGTATCGACCACATGGCGATTGAATTCGGCGACTTCCGGCCAGCCCAGCTCAACCGGAGCGCCCAAGAGATAAGGATGACGTCCACCGGCAAACTCGGAATAGGCATCGTTATAGATCATGTAACCGGGGCGCCCCCAGAGCATCACCATCGGTAGCGGTGATGCGAGCATCAATTGCACCGAGCTGCCCAGGCTTTTGGACCACGTATCAAGGGGTCCCAGCTCGGTGCGGCTCCAGTCGAACGCACGAATACGCTCGGCCATCTCGCCGCTCCAGCCGCAACACCCATGGCTATCCTCAAGAAATTGCATCGGTTGGCCTGATCCCGGAAGTAACCCCCGTTTGCTTCGAGTATTGCACGCGGTATTCGTTTCATAGAGGTATAGCTGATTCGCATCACCTCGGTTTCACCCGGTACGGATCGTTCCCACGCTCTGCGTGGGAATGCAGCCCGGGACGCTCTGCGTCCCATACCAGAGCAGCTCTGCGTCCCAATCAAGAGCCGAACGCGGAGCGTCCGTTGAGGCGTTCCCACGCGGAGCGTGGGAACGATCAACAGTAGGAGGTGTGGGGTATTACACCTCGATTAGATGCTTGAGCGGGTTGTAGCCGCTTTTCAACGTCGCCGCGACGTCGAGAATCGCCTTCTCGATGCCATTCAAATGCATGCACGTCAGCTCGATGGCCGCGCTCTGGTTGCCCGCCTCGATGTACTCGATCAACCGCAGGTGTTCGTCGTCGCGACAAGCTTCGTGGCTATCGTCATCCAGCGCGGCGGCGTACAGCGAAGCCCGGGAGATGAGCTTCTGGAACCAGTCCAGCAACACCGGGTTATTCAGGCTGCGGGCCAACTTGATGTGGAACTCGCCCAGCAGGTGGATCAAGCGTTCGTGGTCCCCGCTTTGATGCGCTTCATCTTCCAGCAGCAGGTGATCACGCAGGTCCTGGGCCACAGCGGTATCACGCCGACGGCACAGCTCACTGACGATGCCGATCTCGATCAAGCGCCGGGTTTCGAACAGCGAACGAATCTCTTCGTCGCTGGGCAATGACACCGATGCACCTTTATTGGGCTCGGTCGTGACCAGGCCATCGGCTTCCAATTGCTTGAGCGCAGCCCGAACCGACGTGCGGCTGACATTGAAAAGTTCGGCCAGCGACGACTCGCCCAGCTTCATTCCCGGACGCAATGAACGCTTGCTGATCGCCTCGTAAACCCCTTGGTAGACGCGGTCGACCGTGGTTTCCAATTTCTTTTCCGTCATTCGATGACTCCTATAGCGCTATGCAACTTATCAATGGCGACGAGACAGCCATGAAAAAGGGGCTTGCATGAGCAGGTTAATCCGGGTATTTCTAAATTGCATCCAGATTTTGCATACAATAATTAGAGGAATGCACCATTATGGGTCATCCAGTTGCAATTGAAGTGCGTAACGTCTCTAAACGGTATTCAGACGATCCAACCTTGGCACCCGCCCTGGACAACGTCTCGGTCGACATTGCCGACAACGAATTCTTCACCCTGCTCGGCCCCTCTGGCTGCGGCAAAACCACCTTGCTACGCACCATCGCCGGCTTCGAACACGTCAGCGACGGCGAGATTCGTCTGGCCGGTGAACCGGTCAACGACCTGCCGCCCTTCAAGCGTCGGGTCAATACCGTGTTCCAGAGCTACGCACTGTTTCCGCACATGAGTGTTGCGCAGAATATCGCCTTCGGCCTTGAGATGCAGGGCATTGATCGCGAACTGATCCCGCAGCGTGTCGATGAAATGCTGGCGCTGGTACAAATGCAGCATCTGGCGCGGCGCAAGCCGGCGGAATTATCCGGAGGCCAACAGCAACGGGTGGCTCTGGCCCGGGCCTTGGCACCGAAACCGAAAGTGCTGTTGCTGGATGAACCGTTGTCGGCGCTGGACTTGAAGCTGCGCAAGGAAATGCAAGTCGAACTCAAGCGCGTGCAGAAAGAAGCCGGGATTACCTTCATTTTTGTCACCCACGATCAGGAAGAAGCGCTGACCCTGTCCGATCGCATCGCCGTGATGTCGGCCGGTAAAATCCTGCAGATCGGCACGCCCAATGACATCTATGAGCGGCCCCAGCATCAATTCGTCGCCCAGTTCATCGGCGATATCAACTTCCTCCCCGGCCACCTCAAGCGCGACCAACACAACCAGAACATCTTCGTTCCCAATGGCATGCCGGTGGAAATCCCTTGCCTGCCCCAAGGCATCGACGGCAGCAACGTGCAACTGGCGTTCCGTCCGGAGCGTTCGCAACTGGTCGACCCGGCGCAACCTCACCATCTGCGCGGGGTGATCGAGGCGGTGTTGTACGTCGGTACCGCGACGCTTTACCAATGCCGCTTGAACAACGACATAAAAGTCATGCTGCGCGAAAACAACGAAGGCCTGAACCATGGCCGTGGAGTAGGTGATCGCGTCGCGGTCAACCTGCCGCCCCACGCCTGTCTGCTGATGGAGGCCTGAGATGAGCGTCAGCAGCACTTCCCCCGCCCTCAACCGGGCGCTGTTGCTTAGCCCGGTGGTTCTGACCCTGCTGGCCCTGATCGCCATTCCGCTGGGCATCATGGGCTACATCAGCCTATTGCCGCGCAACGTCTATGGCGGCGTCGACTGGCAGGCCGACTGGCAATTGCAAAGCTACGTGCAGCTGTTTTTCCAGGAAGGTTTTGATGGTGAGCTGGAACTGAACTGGGTCTACGCCCAGGCGTTGCTGCGTTCGGTGTTCCAGGCCGGTGGCACCACGGTGCTGTGTTTCCTGTTCGGCTTTCCCGTGGCGCTGTGGATGTCGAGCCTGACGCCGCGTCGTCGCAATCTCATGGTGCTGCTGATCACCATTCCGTTCTGGACCAACCTGCTGATTCGCAACTACGCATGGCTGATCATCCTGCGCGAACACGGCTGGATGGCCCAGAGCCTCAATGCCCTGTTCCCGTCTGCCGGTGGCATCACCCTGCTCTACAACGACTTCGCCGTCAGCGTCGGGCTGGTCTACAGCTTCCTGCCGTTCATGATTCTGCCGATCTACTCGACCCTGGAAAAACTCGACTGGCGTCTGGTGGAAGCGGCCTATGACCTGGGCGCCAATCGCTGGCACGCGTTGCGCCGAATCATTCTGCCGCTGTCGATGCCCGGTGTGATTGCCGGTTCCCTGCTGGTGTTCGTGCCGAGCCTGGGCGCCTTTATCACCCCGGCGATCCTCGGTGGCGGCAAGACGCTGATGATCGGCAACCTGATCCAGCAACAGTTCGGCACCGCACGCAACTGGCCGCTGGGCAGTTCGCTGTCGTTCCTGCTGTTGGGAATCCTGCTGCTGTCGCTGGTGCTGTACGCACTCTATAGCCGCAGCGCCGCCAAAACCCTTCGTCGGGGAGCCACCGCATGATCGCCCTGCACCTGAAAAAACTGCCGCTGACCCGTGAAGTCAGCCTGCTGATCCTGGCCTATCTGTACCTGCCGATCTTTGTGCTGATCGCCTACAGCTTCAACGCCAACCGCTCGGCGACGGTGTGGACCGAGTTCTCGCTCGACTGGTACGGGCGGATCCTGGCCAACCCGTCGATCCAGACGGCGGCGCTGAACTCGATCATCGTCGCCGGTATCGCCACGGTCTGCGCCACGGCCATTGCCCTGCTCGCGGCGCTGGCGACTTACCGGCCGTTCTACGGGCAGAAGATGGTCGAGGGCGGGATCAACCTGCCGCTGATCCTGCCGGAAATCGTCACCGCCGTGGCCACCCTGCTGCTGTTCATGGCGCTGGGGATCAAGCTCGGTTTGCTGACGGTGATCGTCGCGCACATAGGATTCTGCATTCCCTTCGCCTACCTGCCGATCCGAGCGCGGCTCAATGACCTGGACAAGAGCTTGCTGGAAGCGGCGAACGATTTGTACGCCAACCCGTGGCAGGTGTTTCGCCGGGTGACGCTGCCGCTGTTGTGGCCGGCGGTGCTGTCCGGGTCGGTGCTGGCGTTCGTGGTCAGCCTCGACGATTTCATCATGACCTTCTTCGTTGCCGGCCCCGGTTCCACGACCCTGCCGGTGTACATCTTCTCGGCCATCAAGGCCGGCGTGACGCCGGAGATCAACGCGATCTCGACCTTGATGCTGGTGATTTCCATCGTGCTGGTGGTGCTGGCCTTCTGGCTGGGACAGCGCGGCAAACAACAATGAGCCTGGAGACGTCTTTTATGAACAAACCCATGAAAGTGAAAAACATCGGTTTCGCGGTAGCCGGTCTGGCCTTGAGTTGCTTCACAGCACTCACCGCATTCAGCGCCCAGGCCGCCGAGCCCAAGGAGCTGTTCTTCTATAACTGGACCGACTACTACCCGGTCGACCTGCTGGCCAAGTTCGAAAAGGAGACCGGGATCAAGGTCACCATGGACGGCTACGACAGCAACGAAACCCTGCTGGCGAAACTGCAGGCTGGCGGCGCCGCCTATGACGTGATCGTGCCATCGCAGTCGATCATGCGCACCCTGATCAACCAGAACCTGTTGCTGGAAATCGACTCGCCAACCCTGCCCAACTTCCAGTACGTGAAACCTGCGTTCCGCGACCCGAGCTTCGACCCTGGCCGCAAGTTCTCGGCGCCGTACTTGTGGGGCACCACCGGGTTCTCCTATGACAGCGCCCGAGTACCTGGCGGCAAGCTCGACGAATCGTGGAAAGAGTTCTTCGAACCGCGCAAGGAACTGCAAGGCCAACTCGCCGCGCTCGATACTTCCAGCAGCGTGATCAACGCCGCCAGTCATTACCTGAACGTCGACGAATGCACGGAAAACCCGCAGGACGCCAAGCGCATCCTTGAGCTGCTGCAAAAACAGAAACCCTTCCTGAAGATGTACAGCTCGGACAACACCGTCGACCGCATGGCCTCAGGCGAAGTGATCATGATGCAGAACTGGAACGGTTCCACGGCGCGGGCCACCTTGCAGAAGAGCACCATCAAGTACGTGTATCCGAAGGAAGGCGTGGCGATGTTCCAGGACAACTTCGCCGTACCGAAAAGCGCACCGCATCCTGGTAACGCCAAGATCTTCATCGACTGGATGATGAAACCGGAAAACGCCGCCGCCGTGTCCAACGCCATCGCCTACGCCAACGGCATCCAGAGCGACAAGCTGATCGACGCCAAATGGCGAGTCATGGACGCCATCA
>NZ_JBOIBY010000510.1:0-2106 GCF_050739655.1 Pseudomonas sp.
CAGTAACGCCTGATACTGAGCCCATGGCAGAACCGCATATTCGGGCTCGCCTTCGCGTGTAATTATCTGAATATCCATGACTACCCCGTAGGACAAAAACACTTAGCGAGTCGGCACTTTTCCTTAGAAGTGTAATCCTAACAGCGGCCAAGGTCGCGGGGGGCATCAATCTGTGAACAGGTCGCAATCGACTCAGTGTTTTTTCGGGCCTTGAAGTTGAAGCTGCTCGGGGGTGTCAGGCAGACGCTCAACCACCGCGAGCTTCTCCGGCGCCTGCCGTTTGCGCCAGGCGCGGAAGGCATTGAGTTCGTCGTCGAGCACTTTCATCAGCCACGCCAATACCGCAATGTCATCGAACATGCCGAATACCGGAATGAAATCCGGGATCGCATCCACCGGGCTGAGGAAGTACATCAGGCCCGCGACCACCGATATCAGCGCCTTGGGGCTGATGGCGCGATATTCACCGCGCCAGTAGGCCAGGCAGAGAGCCTGCAACAGCTTCAAGTCGTCCTTGAGCTTGCCCAGTCGATTGCCCTGGCTCGCGCCTTTGCTGGCGACCGCGAACAGCAGGGTCGGCAATCGGCCACGTGCCAGCAGGCGCCCGGCCAGGGGCAGGAAACGAGCGAAATTCCAGGGTGCTTTCATGATTTCTCCCGTTGAAATGTTATCCACACAAATTGTGGATAACCTTGTGAACAGAGCTGCTTTTCACCGCTGTAAGCCCCGCTTTACAAGGCTTGCGTTCAGATCGGGCGTTTTTTACTCATCAAAAAAAACCCATAATTTCATTGACTTGGCGACGTTGTGCGTCTACCCCCAACGCTACTATGCGTGAGACTCCGGTCTAGAGCGTCTGTTCGTTTTGTTTACCCCTGCCGGGCGCCAGATGCAACAACGCCCCGCATGAGCGAGGCGTTGTTATCGAAGCAGACGCTGGTTACTTGGCAGCGGCGTCTTCTTTTGCCGGGTCCTTGATGGCCAGCAGTTCCAGGTCGAATACCAGCACCGAATTGGCCGGAATCGCCGGGCTTGGGCTTTGAGCGCCATAAGCCAGGTCAGCAGGAATGTACAGTTTGTACTTCTCGCCAACGTGCATCAGTTGCAGGCCTTCGACCCAACCCGGGATCACACCGCTGACCGGCAGATCGATCGGGCTGCCGCGCTCGACGGAGCTGTCGAATACGGTGCCGTTGGTCAGTTTGCCGGTGTAGTGAACGGTCACTACGTCAGTCGGCTTTGGCTGAGGGCCATCGGCTTTCTGCACGACTTCGTACTGCAGGCCCGAAGCCGTGGTGGTCACACCGGCTTTCTTGCCGTTTTCCTCGAGGAATTTCTTGCCGGCAGCGGCCGACTCTTCGCTCATCTTGGCCATGCGCTCTTCGGCACGCTTTTGCAGTGCGGCGAACGCCTCAACCAGTTCTTCGTCCTTGAGCTTCTGCTCTTTCTTGCCGACGGCGTCTTCGATGCCCTGGGCTACAGCTTTGGAATCGAGATCATCCATGCCTTCCTGAGCCAGGCTCTTGCCCATGTTCAGGCCAATGCCGTAGGAAGCTTTTTGCGCCGGGGTTTTCAGCTCTACGCTGGTCTGCGAATCACAACCCGCGAGTACCAGGCTAACCAGGGCTACCGCCGCCGCCAACCGATGCTGTTTCATGCTATTTCCTTGTTCATGCGCCTAAAGGGCAATCGAGTAAAGCCGCGAGCTTATCAGGCCGCCACGACCAATGGCTACCGGCATGAGAGCCGGAAACATTTGATAAGTTCAGGTGTTTAAACGCATTTCACAATTCGGCTGATGAAGCTTCTTTCATCTTGTTCCGACAGAGACTGATTCCAGAACCTGCAACATCTGGCGTAATGGCCTCTTGCCGCACCCTGGGGACTCGGGCATAACGGCATGATCATTTGACAAGGATGTTTATCGTGCGCCTGTTCCTTCGCTTGCTGGCTCTCATCGCAGTACTGTTCGGGCTGGTCATGGCCGTGGTGCTTTACTACGTCGCCAACCCGAAATTGCCGGCCTGGTCGCCCGCACAACAGGTGCATTACCTGGAGCAATGGAGCGCCGCCGATCGAGATACTTATTACTTCACGCCCCAGGGC
>NZ_JBOIBY010000511.1:0-1620 GCF_050739655.1 Pseudomonas sp.
CTCCTACACAGGGGATGTGTTTACAGGCTCAGGGTGCGATTCGAAGCCTTGATGAACTCCTGCTTCAACGCTTCAAACGTGTGCACCGCCGGGAACTGCGGGAACTCGGCGATCACATTGTCCGGTGCATGGAACAAAATCCCCGCATCCGCCTCGCCCAGCATGGTGGTGTCGTTATAGGAATCCCCTGCGGCGATCACCCGGTAGTACAGGCTCTTGAACGCCAAAACGGACTGACGCTTGGGATCTTTCTGGCGCAGCTGATAGCTCGTCACCCGCCCGGTATCGTCGGTAATCAGACGATGGCAGAGCAAGGTCGGGAAACCCAGCTGACGCATCAGCGGTTGGGAGAACTCGTAGAAGGTGTCCGACAGAATCACCACCTGGAAGCGCTCACGCAGCCAGTTGACGAACTCGACAGCACCGTCCAGCGGCTTGAGGGTGGCGATCACTTCCTGGATATCGGCGAGCTTCAGACCGTGCTCGTCGAGAATGCGCAGGCGCTGTTTCATCAGCACGTCGTAGTCAGGAATGTCCCGGGTGGTGGCCCTGAGGGATTCGATCCCGGTTTTTTCGGCGAAAGCGATCCAGATTTCCGGGACCAGTACACCTTCAAGATCCAGACAGGCAATTTCCACAAGACACTCCCATTTGTATTGTTTATTGAGTCGAGCGAGGCCGAACTCTAGCGACTCCTCCCCGACCGCGCAACGCAGAGGACGCCCCGACCGACGCAGCTTTTTGTTACCATCGGCCCCATATAGAGCGCCCAGCGCCACCGACCTGTAGGAAGCCGCCCTGATGAGCCCAACGTTCGACGTCGTGGAACTCGCCACGACCTATGCCAACAAATCTGCCCAGGACATCCTGAAACTCGCGTTCGCCGAGTTTGGCGATGACCTGTGGATATCTTTCAGCGGCGCCGAAGACGTGGTGCTGGTAGACATGGCCTGGAAGCTGAACAAGAACGTCAAGGTGTTCAGCCTCGACACTGGCCGCCTGCACCCCGAGACCTACCGCTTCATCGATCAGGTGCGCGAGCACTACAAGATCGACATCGAACTGGTGTCACCGGACCACACCAAGCTCGAACCCTTCGTGAAGGAAAAGGGCCTGTTCAGTTTCTACAAGGACGGCCACGGCGAATGCTGCGGCATCCGCAAGATCGAGCCACTGCGTCGCAAGCTTTCGGGCGTAAAGGCGTGGGCCACCGGCCAGCGCCGCGACCAGAGCCCAGGCACCCGCAGCGCCGTCGCGGTGATGGAGATCGACACCGCGTTCTCGACCCCGGAGCGCACCCTGTACAAATTCAACCCGCTGGCACAAATGACCAGCGAAGAGATCTGGGGCTACATCCGCATGCTGGAGCTGCCGTACAACAGCCTGCACGAGCGCGGTTTCATCAGCATCGGCTGCGAACCCTGCACCCGCCCGGTGCTGCCGAACCAGCATGAGCGTGAAGGCCGCTGGTGGTGGGAAGAAGCGACGCAGAAAGAGTGCGGGTTGCATGCGGGGAATATCATTAGCAAGTCGAAGGCCTGATATTCAGCCTTGAGACATCCAATGTGGGAGCGGGCTTGCTCGCGAAGGCGGTGTGTCATCTAACACTGTGTCTACTGA
>NZ_JBOIBY010000512.1:0-3125 GCF_050739655.1 Pseudomonas sp.
GGCCGAATGTGCAGGAGCTGCCGCAGGCTGCGATTTTTTGACGTTAAAGATCAAAAGATCGCAGCCTGCGGCAGCTCCTACAGGTTTGTTTTGATTTCAGAAGGAATGGCCATGTCTGTAGCGGTGATTCAAATGGTCAGCCAGAGTGATGTGCTGGCCAATCTTGCCCAGGCCCGTCGCCTGCTTGAGCAGGCGGCGGCCTCTGGTGCGAAGCTGGCTGTACTGCCAGAAAACTTCGCTGCCATGGGGCGCCGCGACATTGCCGACATCGGTCGTGCCGAAGCGATGGGCGAAGGCCCGATCCTGCCCTGGTTGAAACAGACCGCACGCGACCTCAGGTTATGGATAGTGGCTGGCACCTTGCCGTTACCACCGGTGGGTCAACCGATGGCCAAGGTGCATGCCTGCTCGCTGCTGGTGAATGATCAAGGCGAAACGGTAGCGCGCTACGACAAATTGCACCTGTTCGACGTGGACGTGGCAGACAATCGTGGTCGTTATCGTGAATCCGATGACTATGCTTATGGCAGTGGTGTGGTGGTGGCGGATACGCCGGTTGGCCGGGTGGGCCTGACAGTCTGTTATGACTTGCGCTTCCCGGAGCTGTACAGCGAGTTACGCGCCGCTGGCGCGGAGTTGATTACCGCACCTTCGGCGTTTACCGCGGTGACCGGCGCGGCGCACTGGGATGTGCTGATCCGTGCACGGGCCATCGAGACTCAATGTTATGTACTCGCGGCGGCGCAGGGCGGGACTCATCCGGGGCCGCGAGAGACCTTCGGTCATGCTGCAATCATTGACCCTTGGGGTCGGGTGCTGGCGCAAAAAGAACAGGGCGAGGCCGTGCTGCTGGCCGAACGAGATAGCAGCGAACAGGCGTCCATCAGGGCGCGGATGCCGGTCTCCAGTCACCGGCGCTTTTTCTCGCAGGGCGCCCAGCGACCTGCCTCAGAACGATGAATTTAAGGCGTAAAGCATATGAGCGAGTTGTTGTCCTCAGTCAGTGAACACCTCCTGGCGCCTGGCGGCGTAACGATCGAGAGCCTGCAAGGCGTACTTGGCGACCTGGCCGGCCCGGGCATCGATGCCGCCGACCTGTATTTCCAAGGGCAAATCTCCGAGTCCTGGGCGTTGGAAGACGGCATCGTCAAGGAAGGCAGTTTCAACCTCGACCAGGGTGTAGGCGTGCGGGCGCAATCGGGAGAAAAAACCGGTTTTGCCTACAGCAACGCAATCACTCTGGAAGCGTTGGGCGCGGCGGCACGCGCTGCCCGTTCGATTTCCCGCGCCGGGCAGAATGGCACCGTTCAGGCGTTCAGCACCCAGGATGTGGCGCAGTTATACGCACCGGACAATCCGCTGGAAGTGCTGACCCGAGCCGAGAAAGTCGATCTGCTCAAGCGGGTCGATGCCGCCACCCGTGCACTCGATCCGCGCATCCAGCAAGTCACCGTGAGTATGGCCGGCGTCTGGGAGCGGATTCTGGTGGCGTCCACTGATGGAGGCCTGGCGGCGGACGTGCGACCGCTGGTGCGTTTCAACGTCAGTGTGATCGTTGAACAAAACGGCCGTCGCGAGCGCGGCGGTCATGGCGGTGGCGGTCGTACCGATTACCGCTATTTCCTCGCCGAAGACCGCGCCATGGGCTATGCCCGTGAAGCGTTGCGCCAGGCATTGGTCAATCTGGAAGCCATTCCGGCGCCGGCCGGCACCTTGCCGGTGGTTCTCGGTTCCGGCTGGTCGGGTGTGCTGCTTCATGAAGCGGTCGGCCACGGCCTGGAAGGTGATTTCAACCGCAAGGGCAGCTCGGCTTACAGCGGGCGCATGGGCGAGATGGTTGCTTCCAAGCTTTGCACCATTGTCGATGACGGCACCCTGTCCGGTCGTCGTGGTTCGTTGAGCGTCGACGATGAAGGTACGCCAACCGAATGCACCACGCTGATCGAAAACGGCGTACTCAAAGGCTACATGCAGGACAAGCTCAATGCCCGCCTGATGGGCGTGGCGCGCACCGGTAACGGTCGTCGCGAATCCTACGCGCACCTGCCGATGCCGCGCATGACTAACACCTACATGCTCGGTGGCGAAAGCGATCCGGCGGAAATCATCGCCTCGGTTAAGAAAGGCATCTACTGCGCCAACCTCGGCGGCGGGCAAGTGGATATCACCAGCGGCAAATTCGTGTTCTCCACCAGCGAGGCGTATCTGATCGAGGACGGCAAGATTACTGCGCCGGTCAAAGGCGCGACCCTGATCGGCAACGGCCCGGAAGCCATGAGCAAAGTGTCGATGGTCGGCAATGACCTGGCGCTGGACAGTGGCGTGGGGACGTGTGGCAAGGATGGGCAGTCGGTGCCGGTAGGTGTCGGCCAGCCAACGCTGAAGATTGATGCGATCACCGTGGGTGGCACGGGGTCGTAAGGAATTACGCAATCCTTTGTAGGAGCTGCCGCAGGCTGCGATCTTTGCTTTTCAAAAGATCAATAGATCGCAGCCTTCGGCAGCTTCTACACGGGGGATGGGCATTACTCAGCGCAGACCGCGTTGAGTCTCGTCCAGATCACGGATGTACTTGAAGATTTTACGGCTGGAAGCAGGAGGCTTGTTTTGCGCAACCTCGTGCTGGGCCTGACGGATCAGGGAACGCAATTGCTGGCGGTCCGCGTCCGGGTAGTCGATGACGAATTTTTCCAGTGTGGCATCGTCACCGGATATCAGGCGATCACGCCAGCGCTCCAGGTTATGGAAGCGTTCGTTGTACTGGCGAGTGGAGGCATCGAGTTGATCGAGCAAGACCAGGATGGCGTCAGTGTCCTGATCGCGCATCAGTTTGCCGATGAACTGGAGGTGCCGTTTACGCGCGATGTGCGCGGTGTGCTTGGGCGCATCGGCCAAGGCCCGGCGCAAGGCGTCGGTCAAGGGCAGTTTTGCCAGCAAGTCAGGCTTGAGTGTTGTAAGGCGCTCGCCAAGGTCAACCAGAGCATGCAGCTCGCGTTTAACCTGGGATTTGCTTTTTTCTCCCGTATCGAGGGAGTCGTCGTAAGAATCAACCATGGTGGCCGTCCGCAAAGAAACGCCGCCATGATAACCAGTCGGGGGCCGCTTGTCCGGCCCGGTCGCTCGAT
>NZ_JBOIBY010000513.1:0-2117 GCF_050739655.1 Pseudomonas sp.
CATGAGCGTGTACCTGGCGATCAGTATCAGCATTTCCCTGCTGATGAACTGGTACAACAAGCGCATTGCGCTGATCGAGCGGTAAGGAAAAGCGCATGAGTACTCATACTTTCAAACCTGACATGCCACCACCGAGCAGCAGCATCGGTGTGGTGGCGTGGATGCGCGCGAACATGTTCTCCAGCTGGCTCAATACCTTGCTGACGCTGTTCGCGTTCTACCTGATTTACCTGGTGGTTCCACCGATCCTGCAATGGGCGATCATCGACGCCAATTGGGTCGGCACCACCCGTGCCGACTGCACGAAGGACGGCGCCTGCTGGGTGTTCATCCAGCAGCGTTTCGGTCAATTCATGTACGGCTACTACCCGCCCGAGATGCGCTGGCGCGTAGACCTGACCGTGTGGCTGGCGGTCATCGGCGTAGCGCCGCTGTTCATCTCGCGCTTCCCGCGTAAAGCGATCTACGGTCTGAGCTTTCTGGTGCTGTACCCGATCATTGCCTGGTGCCTGTTGCATGGTGGTGTATTCGGACTGCCTCAGGTGGCGACCAGCCAGTGGGGCGGCCTGATGCTGACCCTGGTGATCGCCACCGTTGGTATCGCCGGTGCACTGCCGCTGGGGATTGTCCTGGCGCTGGGCCGTCGTTCGAACTTGCCGGCGATTCGTGTGGTCTGCGTGACCTTCATCGAATTCTGGCGCGGCGTGCCGTTGATCACGGTGCTGTTCATGTCCTCGGTGATGCTGCCGTTGTTCCTGCCCGAAGGCATGAACTTCGACAAACTGCTGCGGGCCCTGATCGGCGTGATCCTGTTCCAGTCGGCCTATGTCGCCGAAGTGGTGCGCGGTGGCCTGCAAGCGATTCCCAAAGGTCAGTACGAAGCGGCCGCCGCGATGGGGCTCGGTTACTGGCGCAGCATGGGCCTGGTGATTCTGCCGCAAGCCCTGAAGCTGGTGATCCCCGGCATCGTCAACACCTTCATTGCGCTGTTCAAGGACACGAGCCTGGTGATCATCATCGGCCTGTTCGACCTGCTCAACAGCGTCAAGCAAGCCGCCGCCGACCCGAAATGGCTGGGCATGGCCACTGAAGGCTATGTGTTCGCGGCCCTGGTGTTCTGGATTTTCTGTTTTGGTATGTCGCGCTATTCCATGCACCTGGAACGCAAGCTCGACACAGGCCACAAGCGTTAGGAGTTCTTTTATGAGCGAAGCAAATAAAAAGCCTGTGGGCCCTGAAGGCATTATTCAGATGCAGGGTGTGAACAAGTGGTACGGCCAGTTCCACGTGTTGAAAGACATCAACCTGAACGTCAAGCAGGGCGAGCGTATCGTTCTGTGCGGCCCGTCGGGTTCCGGCAAGTCCACCACCATCCGCTGCCTCAACCGTCTGGAAGAGCACCAGCAAGGTCGCATCGTGGTCGATGGCGTTGAGCTGACCAACGACCTCAAGCAGATCGAAGCGATCCGCCGCGAAGTCGGCATGGTGTTCCAGCACTTCAACCTGTTTCCGCACCTGACCATCCTGCAGAACTGCACCCTGGCGCCGATGTGGGTACGCAAGATGCCCAAGCGCAAGGCCGAGGAAATCGCCATGCACTACCTGGAACGCGTACGCATTCCGGAGCAGGCACACAAGTACCCGGG
Source organism: Pseudomonas sp. (assembly GCF_050739655.1). Classification (GTDB taxonomy): domain Bacteria; phylum Pseudomonadota; class Gammaproteobacteria; order Pseudomonadales; family Pseudomonadaceae; genus Aquipseudomonas. The sequence goes on from NZ_JBOIBY010000513.1 coordinate 1,647, forward strand.
GCAACTGTCCGGCGGTCAGCAACAGCGTGTGGCGATTGCCCGTGCACTGTGCATGAAACCGAAAATCATGTTGTTCGACGAACCAACTTCCGCACTCGACCCTGAGATGGTGAAAGAGGTTCTCGACACCATGATCGGCCTGGCCGAAGACGGCATGACCATGCTCTGCGTAACCCACGAAATGGGTTTCGCCCGCACCGTGGCCAACCGTGTGATCTTCATGGACAAGGGCGAAATCGTCGAACAGGCCGCGCCGAACGACTTCTTCGATAACCCGCAAAATGATCGCACCAAGCTGTTCCTGAGCCAGATCCTGCATTGATCGAACCCAGGCACTGAAATAAACCCGGACTGAGTTCCGGGTTTATTTTTGCCTGCGATTTACTGCCGTACATGGACCTTGTAGGAGCTGCCGCAGGCTGCGATCCTTTGATCTTGCTATTTAAAAATCAAAAGATCGCAGCCTGCGGC
>NZ_JBOIBY010000514.1:0-16962 GCF_050739655.1 Pseudomonas sp.
CATCAGGACCGTGTCGACAACATGGATCACGCCATTGGACTGCGTCACGTCAGCAATGGATCGCAGCGACAGCGGGATCGGCTGAGAACACGAAGACTGGGCGACAGGTGTTCGTGGACCAGCGGCAGACCCGATATCATCCCCACCAGAACATCTGGAGCGGATGACGAGTGAGAAAGTCCATGGAAGGCGTGATCGGGCCCTTGGGTCGCGTAGTGCTGTTTGTTGGTATGGCGGTGTTCGCCTGCAGCGCCCATGCGCTCGGCGATGACGAGGCCGCGTTGCTGAAACGTGTGCAGACCGCTGCAAAAGCCGGTGATGCGAAAGCGGAATACCAACTGGCCAATCTGTATCTCAGCGGAGGCGGTGTCGGCAGAGATGCGGCGAAGGCCGCGGCTTGGTATCGCAAGGCGGCTGAGCAGGGCTACGGGCCTGCCCAATCCGAACTGGGTGCGCTCTACCTGCGCGGAATCGGTGTGCCCAAAGACGAGGCTCAGGCCATTGTCTGGGTGCGCAAGGCGGCGGAGCAGGGCGAAGTGCTGGCACAGTCCGATCTGGGCATGATGTATCTGAACGGTCAGGGCGTGGAAAATGACAACGCTCAGGCCCTGGTCTGGCTGCGCAAGGCGGCCGAGCAGGGGTCTGCCGCCGGGCAGCACAACCTTGCCAGCCTGTATCAGCGGGGCGGGGGCGGACTGGCCAAAGACGATGCCGAAGCCAAGCGTTGGTACGGCAAGGCAGCGCTGCAGGACCGGTCGCAACTCGGCGTCAGCCAGTCCCGCATGGCGCTCTGCCTGTATGGCGGGGAACATGAAGTGTGGTGCACCGAGGCAGAAAGCCCTGGGGCCTTCGGCCCTGTGGAAGATCTGACAGCGGCCGCCGAGGGTGGCGATACCAACGCGCAGAGCAGGCTCGGCGACATCTACGGCAAAGGCATTGGGGTGCAGAAGGACGAGCTGCAGTTGTTCAACTGGTACCGCAAGGCGGCCACAGCGGGTTACGCGCCTGCGCAGACGCAGCTGGGATACATCTATTCCACCGGGCTCGGTGTACCCAAGGACGAAGACGCGAGCATCGCCTGGTACTGCGAGGCGGCCGCGCAGAGATACCGCAGGGCTCTCATCAATCTCGAGATCATGCGCACCTACGGGTTGTTCGATCCGGATGAATGTCCGGAGCGGCGGGCGCTACGCTGAACGCGGTAGCGCCACGCCCTGCGTGGCGCTACGTTGCTCGAGATTGAGTGAGCCCGGCCCTTGGCGGACATCGCGCTGGATGCCCGCCAATGCCGTCCCGTCACTTCGGCATCAGGACCGTGTCGATGACGTGGATCACGCCGTTGGACTGCGTTACGTCAGCAATGGAAACGCCGGCCTTTCCACCCTTCGCATCCACGACCCATAGCTTGCCTTCGTGCAGCTTGATGGTCAGCGGTTCTCCCTGGACCGTCTTCAGCGTGGTCATGCCGCCGTGCGCCTTCGCATCGGCCATCAGCTTCTGCGACGTGTAGGTGCCTGGTACCACGTGGTACGTCAGGATCTTGGTCAGATCTGCCTTGTGCTCAGGCTTGATCAGGGTATCGACGGTGCCGGCAGGCAGCTTGGCGAACGCCGCGTTGGTCGGCGCAAAGACGGTGAACGGACCCTTGCCGTTGAGCGTGTCCACCAGACCGGCGGCCTTCACTGCGGCCACCAGGGTCGTGTGGTCCTTGGAGTTGATCGCGTTCTCGACGATGGTCTTGGTCGGGTACATGGCGGCGCCGCCAACCATCACCGTGTCGGCGGCGTAGCTGAACGAAGCGGCGGAACAAAGTACGGCGAAACCGGCAATGGCGGTAACGCGATGAAGAATGGCACGCATGGTGTATCTCCTGGATTCTTCGGCCCTCAGGGTGAGGACATGGAAGGTACGGCGCCTCCCGCGAAACGTGAACCGATCACCAAAGTAGGTGCCACCGGACGCCCATAGTATGTGCAGACTGTCAGGGTTCTGACCGAGCATTGCCCCTCTTTGAGCGGCAAAGGGTGTGCAGCGCAAGGCACGCAAACGTAGCCTGCCCTAGTGTCAATGGTCCAGAACCATTGCGATAATAAGGCGGTAGGCCTAGTGACTCTTGATATTAGGGTGAGACAGCCTATGGTCAGAATTAGTTTGTCTCCCAGGCCCTGGATCACAGGCACCTGTCCAGAAGGCAAGTAGAGCGAGGAGAGGGAAGATGCTAGTGATGGTTAGACACGCGGAGAGTATGGCTAATGCAGGATTTGCAACCGCCGACCCAGAATCCATTGCCCTTACTGCCACGGGGGAACAGCAGGCTCGCGCGATGGCAATGACCTGGTCCGCTACGCCTGACCGCATCTTTACCTCACCCTTCCTCCGGGCAAGGCAGACGTCGCAACCACTGGCAGAGCGCTTCAACATGGTCGCCGTTCCCCTTGAGGTTCATGAGTTCACTTATCTGTCGCCGGAGCGGTGCGTTGGCACCTCGTCGGCAGATCGCAAACAGTGGGTAGCGGACTACTGGTCCCGTTGTGATCCAAATTATGTGGATGGACCGGGTGCTGAGTCGTTTGCTGAGCTAATCGTCCGCGCTGAGCGGGCATTGCGCATTCTTTGGTCCTACTCCGAGAATGAGCAGGTGGTCGTGTTCAGCCACGGGCAGTTGATGCAGGCGATGCGGTGGATTTGCGGGAACAAGGCTCCGTTGACGATAAACGCTGGAGCGATGGACACATTTCGAAGGCTGGATTTGGATCAACCTATAGCTCATTGCCAGAAGCTGTCTATTTGACTGGAAGTGCGCGCGGACAGTGTCCATCTTTCCCCGTCTCCGCTTTCCGGGCGCAGGTGGCTGGTCTCACCGGGCCAGACTCCTATCCGTCACTAGCGAACAGCAAAGCCTGTTGATGAGCGGCGCACCTTCGGTAGCGGTAGGGAATGACCGGGCTCACAGGCTCTGGGATGTGAATGCCATGTCTTTCAGCAGCGCGTCTCATCAAGTAACAGGGTTCGTGCACTGCGGCTTGGATCTGACTAGAGATCACGCTGTCATCCACGTGGATCGGAAAGCTCGTGTCGGGCAGGAGGCGAAGAAGTTGCTTCGTAAGTATGATCAACTCATGCGCGCACGGACGCACTCTGGGGTCTCGGCATGCTCCAGGCAGTGCTCGAATCAGGTAATTTGCCGCGTACCACTGGCGATCAGCTAACCGCTGCAGGTGGAACAAGCGATACGCGCAAGCCAGCATCAGAAAGCCGTAGATGTCACCTCGTTGGTAAAGGCGATCCAGGTCATAGGCCATGACCGGCACGCGGTTTTCCTCAGTGCTGGCCTCATCGCCTGGAAATGAGTAGCGGTCCCCGAGCAGCCCCGCACTGCATGCAAATAGGCGATTCCAGCCAACAACCGTCCTCATATCCCATTCTCGATGGCTGAGGGCTGCTAAGGGCCACTTAAGCGCCTCTTCGAGTTGGGGGTGGTGCAGGGCGAGGTGCTCGCGTCGCTTGAGTGATAGTGATCGCAAGCCCTGCCGATAAGCGCTGAACTCATCGCTGCGCATCATCAACGGACCATCTAGGCTGTCGCGCCGTAGAACATAGCGTGCTCTTAGCTCTTCCTCTCCGCCTTCCACCAGAGTCCATATATTCCACAGAATCCTGGAGTGCAGCCGGGCCGATGCATCAGCGGCTGGGCGGCCTAGATTAGAGCACTGCATCGCCTGGAGTGCTTGACAAGCTTCGTGCAACTCCCCCATCAGAAACCTCCAAAAAAAGTAGCCGTTAGAAGGGCAGTTTCGCTGGATGAAAACGCAACGGTGGAGCGTTAAGGTTAATGAGAACCTAGCGTTACTGGAGCTTACGTGAGCCTATCAAGTAATGGACCCGATGCCTTGTCTGTGGCTTGGGTGGCCCAAACCTATGGCGGGCTGGTTCCGGCTAAGGACCTGTCGCGACTGCTCGGCTTTAACAGCCCGGCGGCACTCAGGCGGGCACAAGCCACAGGTCGTCTACCAGTGCCGCTGTTTCGCCCACAAGGTCGTCGCGGGTGGTTCGCACACGCTGCTGATGTCAGTGCGTACCTTCAGTCTCAGGCACCTCAATCTCCGAGGGAGGCAGGCAGCCTATGACCTAGCCCCATCTGAACTTCCCTTCCCGGGATTCGGAAAAAGAAAACCCGTGAGGTAGGACTCACGGGTTCTCAGGTCGGCGACTTCACTGGTCTTGCCGGTACTTTCCCCTTCCCTGACCCCCCTGTCAAGCCTGCGCAGGCCTGTCACGGGCACCTATGTCCGACTCGGCTGGTAAGGCTCGCCTAGGCCTTTTGGACGGTGCTCCCGTGAGGTGCGCATGAGGAATCGGCATGTCCACAGACCCACAATTCGGTGGCTTATCGCTTGAAGACCGTCACCAGCTTTACACCCGAATAAAAGCAAGTGAGCTCAGTATTCGGCAGCTCGAGAACATGATTGCCGGCAGCGGAACCAAAACCGTAGGCAAGGCGGCGCTGAGAAACGTTCGTGTTAGACACAACTCAATCAAGAACGGTAGTGCGCGAACAGTTGAAAGCCACACGTGCGAGTTAGTCTTTGCCTATGAGCTTGAACTTGATCCCGAGGTGCTGGGCTACTACGTACAAGTACCATGCCGCCGCGTTCAGCGCACCACGGCGTCCGGGCGCAATCACATCAGCACTGCACATGTGGATTTTCTTGTATTTCGCAGGGACAACGTAGAGCTAGTGGAGTGCAAGCCGCTATCGTGGCTGGAGCGCCAACTGGCGCTTCCGGACTCCCTTTGGGCCAAGCAGGACGCGGTCTGGACCTATTCCCCCTACGCCCAATGGGCGCAGCAGCATGGCCTGGCGTTCAGAGTCTGGATACCGCCCACTCCAACCGGTGTGTACCTCCAGAACCTTGAAGCGTGTTACGCAGTAGCCGGTGATGCCCTTCAGCAACATGAAGCTACCGCAGTATCCAAGGCAGCTGGGCTAATCGCCAAGCGCCCCCGTCTGCTGGACAGTCTCCTCGCCGAGGTGCCCGGTTTCACACCGCGCCTAGCGCTTTGGATGCTGGGAAGATCGGCGGCCTTCGGGCCATGGCAGAGCACTCCCGCGGCTAGGACTGACCGCTTCCATCTGTATGGCACGAAGGAGCAGGCCAAGGAGGCGGACAAGCTACTGCTTGAATCCATTGTCAAAGCTCAGTCGCAACCAGCTGTGGACGATCCATTGCTGGTGGCAACCGCTACAGACCTCCAGCGGGCACACCAGCGACTCAGTAGGCTTGCGCTGATTGAGGCCGGAAGTCTGCCCGCAACACGACGGATGGGCGCTCTGCAGCGACAGGTTCGAAAGGCTGTTGCCGAAGGGAGATCCGCGCTTTCGGCTTGTCTTACCAAATATGCCTTTAGCGGAAACCGAGCGTCGCGCCTGCTTCCGGAACACGAGCAAGCCATAGAGACCGTCATCGCGCTGCACTGGAACACCGGGAGGGTATATAGACCGAAGGACTTGCTCTATGTGTTCGAAGAGGAGTGCCTTCGGTTAGGAGTTGACCCTTGCGGTAGGGGCCGACTGGATGCCAGACGAAGAAGCGAGAGCCCAACACGCCATGCGCTATCCACGGGCGGCTTTCGCGCCTACCACGCGACGCGTACACGCACCGATCCTCGCCATCGCTCGCTGCCTCCGATCGGATATGGCCACACACTGCACGTGGATTCGTCGGATCTAGATGTTCGCTGCGCGCCGAACCTGATTCACTGCTTCCCAGCAAGCAAAGCAAAGTTCTATATCGGCATAGACGGAGCGACGGGCTATCCGATGGCTCATGCATTGGTATTTGGCTCAGCAAGAACCGACGCCTTGGCATTGCTCATGCGTGAGTACGTCAAAAGACAGTGTTTCTTACCCAAGTTGATCCATCTGGATCGAGGGCCGGAGAACACCTCCCGCTGGCTGCAAGAGTTCTGCCATGGCGAGATCAGTTTAAGGTTCTCTCCAACGGCGGGCAGCGCCTGGAATGGCATTGCTGAGAACGCCATCAAGCAGGTCAACGAACAAGTAGCACACCGATTCCCGGGAAGCACGCGCCCCGACCAGATGGGACGTAAGGTCGACGGCAGGTTCAAGAGCCGAAACAATGCGAGGACGGACTTTGTCCGTGTGCACGAGGAGTTCCTGAAGTTCGTCTATCACGATCTTCCTATGACACCGGGGCCAGATGATATAACGCCAGCCGAGAATAAAGCTGAGGCGATCGCGGCCTACGGCGCTGTCGGAACACCGTGCGAATGGGACGATGGGTTCCTAATCAGAACTGCGATCAAGGTGGAGACCAAGAAGCGAATCGACCGCCAGCGTGGCGTACGCACTGCGGATGGTTGGTTCACCAGTGACGAGCTTTTACAAGAGCTGCGAACTGAGGATGCCAGTGAGGTTCGCAGCGATTGCTGTGATCCGAGTGTGATCTACGTGAAGGTTCGTGGAACCTGGTTCAAGGCATTCCACAACAGGGTGCAGAGCGATGCGCTGTTGTCGGATCAGGAACGACTGTTCCATTTACTCTGGTCACCCACGCTGCGGTCACAATCGGCAAGAAGGAAAGACGAAGTCGCGCGTGCTCGCTATTCGCGCCGAGTGCAAGCCCAGGCGGCAAGGCCCGCAACAGAGCACCTTGCCCCCGAACCGATGCCCAGCACCAATGAGAGTCTTGATATTGAAACAGTGCCACCGACGATCGCACAGGACATCGTCCCGTTCGATGAACGGGAGGATTACTGATGAAGATGGTTCAGCACCCAGCCTACGAGGGCCCACGCAAGCGCTTGCGAATGGCGCTTGACCAGCATCGTCCTGGGCATATGGTGTTCATTATTGGACCATCCGGCGTGGGCAAGACAACGATGAGGCGCTCGGTGATGCAGGAGATGTTTGGAAGGCCTGCATGCTGGGGACTTGGGCGGATACCCTTGGTCGAAACATTCGCCACACTTCCTCACGGCGCGTACTTCAGTTCCCGTCAGCTCGCTGTCTCTATTCTCCAGGAGCTGCACGCACCAACGTTGGCATGGCTACTGGATGGAAGCTATCTCGGGGAGGACGCCAAAATGGAAATTCGACGCGAGCTTGCCACTGCAGCATCGGAGTGGGAGTCCTTCGCGCGAACAAGACAGACGGAAGGCGAGTATTGGGGATTGGTGCAGCGAAGCTTAAGAGCGCGCAATTGCAAGTATGTATCTATCGATCAGGTCACAGCGCTATTGGTCAACCACAGGGACAAGTCCCCGGCTGATCACACCCTCCATCTGATGGCGATAGCTGAAGCCACAGGCGTGATGTTCGTCATGACTGGCGTGCACAAAGCCACGCAATTGTGGTCGATCAACTCCGAGTTGCGACGCCGCGTTACAACCGTTTGGGTGCCTCCATACAGTGATAAGCGTCGGGACGACAAGCTACCATTCCTTCGCCTGCTCAAGTCATTGGCCGCCCGCTACGAGCTTTCGCAGGATGATCTCCTAATCCGGATGGCCAACGATATCCTCGCCGCAACCGGCGGTGTATTCGCTGAAGTGGTTGAATTGCTGGGGCGGGCCGAGATTGCTGCGAAGCAAGAGGGATGCAACAGAATTCTCAAGCGACACATCGAGATCTCTTACTACGGAAGTGAGGATCTTAGGAATCTATGGCGGGACATCGACGCCTTCGAGATGAGCATGGTTGCCGGCAGTGTCACTGAGCGATCAGAACACGTGAAAGCGCGCTGGGGATCCCCAACTTGAGGTAAGGCGGCGATGACTATTGACTCAAGTCAGATGCGTTGGAGCGTCCTGCCGCCACTTGCCCTGATGGGCCTGGGTACTGGACTGGTGGAGTCAGCCGAGCATTACTGTGCGAGGCTTGCATGGACGGTGGGTTTGAGTGTTCGTGCTCTGTGTCCGCCTGTTCGTGCCGCGAGCGGAGTTCTGCAGCGCGCCCAGGCAATGGGAGCCAGCGGGTTCTGCGGCCCTGGAAGGCAATTCAAGCGTCGAGTCGAGCACCTTGAGCGGTTAACTGGCGTCGAACACATACGGCACGGCACGTTCTGGGTTGTCGATGACCTGTTGGCGGTGACCGGCGTGGGGCGCGACACCAAGCGGCAACGTTGGTGCCCACAATGCTTCCTGGAGTGGGATGAGGAACACTCCTACGAGCCCTTAATCTGGATGGTTGATGTGCAACAGAGCTGCCCGGTCCATCGTTGCGCCTTGGAAGCAGCTTGTCGGGCCTGCAGTTCCTTCCAGCCGACTGGGCGAGACTATCGACGGCGCCGCCATTGCTACCGCTGTGGTCAAGGCTTAGCGGGGCTGGGAAAGTTGGCTGCCCTACCTAGTCACCACATATGGGCCGAACATGCGCTTGCCGGATTGATCGCGCTCTGCGCGACTCCAGGACAGCCGCAAATACCGTACGAGCAGTACGAGCGCTTCGTACGCGGCCTCATTGAGATAAGTCTTGACCAGCCGAATCAGCCGGCTACGCTTCGCGCGGCGATGGCACGCTTGCGCTCCAACGCTATACGCGGACGGGTCACTCTTAGAACGCTAGTGAATCTATCCGCGCTGCAGGGGATCACGATTGCACAGATGCTACTTGATCCTGTCGCAGCTGCTTCGCGTCCTTTGATTGACCTGTGGTCAGGGTATCAGGCTCTGGAGTTCCCCGGCGGGAGGCATGGCACCAAGGTCGTGGCGTTTAGGCAGTGCTTACGCGAGATACTGAGCAAATGCGGAGAGCGGTACGTGCCTCCGATGAGATTCGTCTTAAGGAGCATGAAGATCAACAGAGATTTTGCCCGCGAGATGTGCGTAGACGTCTACGAAGACTACGAGGCCGCGTACCAACGTCAGGGGGGGTATCAATCACGACTGCATCGAGATCGCGCCTTTGTACTCGCCTTGCGTATGATTGGGCAGAACAATCAGAGCCCTTTCGCACCGTGCGACGCCCGAAAGGTTGCCAGGCAGGCCGCGAAAGCGGCGCGGGTGTCGTTGGAAGACGCAGAGGCAGCAACTAGGTCCGCTATTCACAGTTCGCGGGCCCTGGAACGAGCAAAAGGCGCGATGCTGTGCTCGACCAAAGATAACTTGAGTGGTTGAGCCAGCCACCAAACGATTTAAGCTCCAAGCCCAGTGGTTTGCAACGGAACCAAGTTCCCCCATACGTGGCTGCTTAGCGCATAGACGGTGCCTCAGAATTTGCCGCAAACTAGCTCAGTACCTCCCGTGCTCCGCCAGCGGGAACTCGTCGTCAACCGATGTACAGTCGGCGCGAGAAATTATCAACCTTCAGCATGGAGAGCATCGGAAATGAGCAATCAATTCAGGTCCGCAGAGCAGGAGTGCGGTCCAGCGGATGAAGAAGAGGAGTGTGTGATGTGCGGTGGAACCGGCGGTTGGCCTCGCCTCGGCGAGTGGGAGATGTGCAAGCCGTGCGATGGTAGCGGGAACAGCCCTGCACTTCGATCCGGGCATGGGAAGCGCGAGGAACTACACTGAGCGAGCATACGCCGGGGTAGAGTTTGTGCGCTCTGACCTGCTTATGAAGGTGGCACACCAAGAAGATGTCCCCGGATTCGTCACGGCGAAGACCGTTGGCGGTCCCAAAAATTCGGGAACAACGGGTCACGCCAAGTCTCATCCGAACTTCGACGCCTGGGTCTGGGCGCACATGAACCGCGCCAGCTCATCCGGTTAGACAGATTGACGTGCCGGACCTATCAGGGAGCAGGCCCTGTCTTGGATGCCAATTCGGCGCGTATACGCATCAACATCAGATCGCGCAACTTCCCAACCCGCTGTCCATCAACGGCCGCTACGTAGAGGTCGTCATCACGCTGTAAAATGGGGAGGCCTTCCAGACGGAGTGAGGCGGTGGCCTCAATGAGTGCGTGTCGGCACTGAGCTGTGTTGGACATGGATTACTCCGAGCCTGATAGTGAGTTATGGCGCCTGGCTAGCTCGCCGCACGTCCGATCTGGCGCATAGCAGGCGCAGCCTTAACAGTGCGACAAGTTGAGCTATGGAGGCTGGGCTTGGAACCCGATGCGCGCGCATGACCCGATAGATTAGCTTCAAGTCGATCGCTGACAACACTTGCTGAACGAGCTGACGACACACCTGTGCGTATGAGCGGTGATAGCCGTGGTTCGGCAGCGGCGAGACCGCCGCCTTCATCTAGGCGATCAATTCCGGTCCATCCAGCGTTCGATGCGATCGCCCCGTTCGCCATCCGGCGGGATTGGCGGCCAGCGACCCATCTTCAGAGTGCCGCTGAACAACGTAGTGGGTTTACACAGCTAGTTGGGTCCTTAGTCGAATTGAGGGCGTTCTGGGAGGCTGCTTATTGACCTGGAGATCAACCTCATAAGATGGCTCAGCAAGAATCCCGTGATGCACGTCATCAGGCTGGATTGAATCTATAAGGCGAGCTGTTAAGCTCCCCAGACAATGGCTGAATAGGCAGGGGGTTGGGAATGGCGTGGTATGACATAGGCGACCTGTTGATGAAGGTGCCGCTGGAGGATCTTGCAGCTCGCCTGGGTCTGAGGATGGAGCGCCGCAATCATCAAGTTAGCGCCCTCTGCCCATTCCACCAGGACACAAGGCCCTCCCTCAGCTTTTACCCCGCAGCAAAGGGGAGTCTCCCACATTTCCACTGTTTTGCCTGCGGTGCACATGGTAATGCAGTCGATCTAGTAAGAGAGATTAACGGGAGTGACTTCAAGGGTAGTGTTGAGTGGCTTGCTCGGCTCTACGACGTCCAGCCCGTGAGGGGAAAGCCCGAGGCGGCCTACTCGAGGAGTAATAGAGTATCGGCCTTAGATTTTGCCATTCGACAGTTCAACCTGCATCACGATGTGGGACGATTCGAAAGCTGGTGCTCCGATCGCGGGTTTGACGCGGCGTTCTTGTATGGCAAGGGATTGAGGTGCATACCGCAGGGGGTGCTGGTTGCTGCGGCGGATAAGTTGGGAGTCGGAGAGAGGCTGGAGTTGTTAGACGGCTTGCTGGGGCTAGGTCTGGTCCGGCGGCTGCGAACACCTGGTGGAATTAATCAGCACAAACTAGATTACAGCGATCAGTTCAGCGACTATTTTGATGATGGTCGCATTGTAATTCCCGTATACGATGTCGGAAAAGGAGGCTCGCGCGCGGTTGGATTTGCGGGGAGGCTCCTCGATGACGTAGCGGGAGGCGAGGTTCCGAAGTATCGTCTTACGCCAGGTTTTAAGAAATCAGATTATCTATTCAATGCGGATTCCGCCTTTTTGGCAGTTATTGATGAGCTGAAGGAAGGCAGGCCATCGAATCTGTACATAGTTGAAGGGTTCTTGGATGCGTTGCGTCTAGAATCACTTGGCAAACACGCGATTGGCTTGATGGGCACGAGCCTGAGTAAAGATCAGTTCAGGTTGCTTTCGGATTTTGTGGAGGCTCGGGCGGACAACGCGAAGCCACTTCGGATATGCGTATTTCTTGATAATGATGCCGCTGGGTTTCGCGGGGCGGAGCGGCTCGTCCGAGATTTACTGGGCATGGTCGGTGTAGACCTCCAGTGGATGGGTGTCCATTGGAAAACACGGCCAAGCATTGGAAAAGATCCTGATGCATGTCTGCGCGATATATCTGGAGACGAGCATGCGGATGCGTGGCTGGCAGAGTACAGTCTACCCGCTGAAGCAGCGCTTTTGATTGCATCGCTTGGCGGTAAAGATAGTTCGGTGCTCGCCGACGATAACTGGAAGATTCTGCCTACGGCGGTGAAAGAACGGGCGCTCTTTCGGGCTGCGGTTGCGATAAATAGGGCCCGTGGCAAGCGGCAACACAGTTCGTTCTTCGCACGTCTCGCCTACGTCGAGTCGATCTGGGCAGATGAGCTGGGGCAAGTGCTGGCAGAGGATGGTAATGCTCTAGCCAGGATTTCAGCTGCCGTCTATCTTAACGGCGAGTTTGAACGAACAGCATTGGCCCGCACTTTGGCATATTTTGGTTCTCGTCGGGGAGAGCTGCCGTGTGACGAAGAGGCTTGGATAACGCTTGGTGCGAACGCGCGCCTGTTCGACACAGTCGCGCTTGATAGATTGAAGAGCGTAACCGCCGAAGGCTCTTCCTGGCGGCAAGCAGCGCCGTTTGATGCGGTCAATCTGCCCAGAAAGCTGAGTAGCGAAGAGAGCGCATTGAACGACGCGCGGCTCAAAGTAATGCCGCATCCGGCCGACTTGCACGCTCAACAGATTTTTCTCAATGAGTTGCTTACTGAAAGGCATGATCGTATTAGCGCGGGAGGAAGAACGTTCTCCTCCAGCATCCCTGCAGTCAGATGGTACTCTTCACGGGACGAGGTGATTGTCACCGGACCCTTCTCTGCTCTAAATGAACCCGACCGACAAGCTGGTGAGCCGGCAACGTTGAGTTTTGGCTACCAGATCGACATGGAGGTGCTAGAGGGGCACAAGACGCCTTCAGACCAAGGTATGTTCCGCCCTTTCAGCCAATGCTGGCGCGACTTCATGCAGTGCTTGGGTGAGCAATGCCGCTCCATAGGCTCTCAGGTCCACGTGCTTCGGCTAGATGTTCGGCGCTATTACGATACCGTGCAGCGGTTTGTAGTCCGAGATCGTCTACTCGCACCATTGATCGAGGAGATCAACGCTTCAGGATTGCCGGTCGGTTTCTCAAACATCCTCGGTTTGAAAGAGGAGCAGGGGAGTGATGAATGGGCGGCATCGTTGGAGCGACTGTTGATGGGGTTCCAGTTCGGGTACGCCTATCGGAACCCGGAGCAAGACGGGCTCGACAGCCGCGGTGAAGAGACTGTGGGAATCCCTCAGGGCCCAGTGATTTCTGCGTACATCGGGACCATCGCGCTGTTTCCGGTAGACAACTGTGCTCGAAAATTCATTCGGGAAAGTTCTAGGGTATCGGAAAGCGGACAAACGCTTCCTCGAGCAGGTTACGCCCGTTACGTTGATGACATCGTCATTTTTGCCGAGAGTGCACAGCTACTTGGTGACCTCCGCGAAGCCCTTCAAGCGGAAGCGCGGCTGTCTTCGGTTGCCTTGATTCACAAAGGCGATCGCGTGCGCGCAGGTTCGCCACAGGAAGTGATGAGGCAGTTAAACGAGGGCCGTGGGCTCGCTGCCTCGGTTCCAGGTCTGGAAGCGCCGCTTGTAGGCGACGGAGAAGCCGGGTGGGGCTTGGCTCGGGATGCGCTGAGCGTAAACCGGCAGTGTGCCCTTCGGATGTTGCGCCATCCGGATCTAGTTGCAAATCCGCCCGCCATACTTCCCCAAGTAAGGGCCGCAATGGGTGCTAAGGATCTGCGGCCGAACGACCTTGGCCTCTGCGCACGCTGGCTCTGGTGGCTGGTCGCGTGCGATACCAACGACCTAGCAGAGCAGCCGAGCTCGGAGATCTGGAGCAGGTTCTGGGCGGCCTGGGACAAAGCTTACGACGAGCGTCACCGGACCAAAGACGGAGGAGATTGGTACCCCGCCTTCAAAGAACGGGGTTATCACTGGCTGTATGCCCTTGAGGGATTGGATCGGCTGCTTGACCCTAATCCATGGGTTGAGAATGGTCAGACAATTGAGGAAATTCCGCAAAGCCGGGCGCGTCGTCAGTCCCTGGCACAAGCTGTATGCAGCACGGAATTCTTCAGAGATCTCGCCGCAAAGGAGAATCAATCACACTTGCGACGACGTGCATGGTTGATTGTGGCAAAGGCTCGAAGGCTGTCGCGTAACAGCGCGTGTGGGCATTCAGTTAGCATCCATCATGCAGGGGCTGTGACCTCTGTGGAATGGCTCTGTCTGGCTGCTGAAGCGCTGTACTTTACCCCTCATTCAGATGAGCTTGCAGATTGGGAGCCATTGAACGAAATGAGGAATCGAGAAAATTTTCGCTCGTACGGAGATGATGGCCTGCGTCTTGCGGATGCCGTGAGAGATCTACTGAAGAATAAAGTCAATCGACCTGAGCATGAGGCACGAGATGAGGTCGTCCGAGGGTTGGCTATAGACTTCATCTTGAACAGCGCTCCCGGGTGCAAGGGCCTAGATATTCTGAGTGGGTTCGATAACTTGTTCAAGGTGCCAGGGGCCGGCGATATAAAGCTTATTGCGCACCTTCCGGTTTCGGATGGAGCCAGCTCGCTATATGCGTTGGAAAGTATTTCTACCTCTCAAGGTAGGCGCGTGTATGTGTACACGGCGCCGCGCACGACGACGCGATCACGGACATTCATTGGTGTAGCATTGCGTGGGGAGCAGCTCACACCTGAATTCTCAGAGTTGGAATTCAGTCCTGAGGAAAGTGAGGCCACACGTTTAGGTGTGGAGAGAAGCGAGGAGGTGATCCCATGGGCGCTCGCCGGCCCAGAATTGGTCAAGTCGCTTGGCTCCAAAACAAGGGCAGCTGTCAGCCTATTTGATGGTTTGTACGCAATTCATCTTGACGTCAGTAAGGGCGAAGCGGCTGCCTATGTACCCTTCATGCCGCAGTTGGTACACCATGAGCGCGACGACCAAGTTCTAATTCATCTAGTCGGCGAGCCGGTGAAGCGGGAGTCTTTGGGTGTCAATGCATGGTTCCATGATTGGGACGGCCGGGTCCGTACCACGAGCGTTCCCATGGCGCATGCTGATATATGGCGGGTCGGGTGGGCGGTAGCCGATCTCCTTGGTGTTGCGGCAGATATGTCAGGTGAGACGGGAAACCGCGAAGAGACATTGGCCGAAGAGGCCCTCTCGGTCGAATCCTCCGGTGAACTGCGGACGCAGGCGCATGCTGAGCTCATTGAAGGCTATGTCCTTAGGCAGCAGCTTCGGAAGTTGCAGGGTGCCTATTTGTCAGAGGCGCAGGTTGACATTTCCACTGTTGGAGTGGGCGAAAGGACGCTGCCAAGAACGGTACGGCGGGCGTTAGACCTCTTAAGAAATTATCCCGCAGACGAGGATCTGCGGACTAGGACATGGTATGTGTTGCTCATGGAGGCGCATACCCGGGGCATGGCTGCTCGCCTGCGCCCTGGCGGTGCCGCCGGTCTACGCAACACTCTGCACCTAGTGTTCCCTGAGGCCATTGGGCGCCTGCCCTTGTGGCTACTGCAAGGCATTGATCTCAGGCCAACCGGATCAGTTGGTCGTGAGAACCGTCCTGAGCTTTTGCTGTTGCAAGCTCTCTACGGCGCGATGCAGGAAATGCCGCAAGGTAGCGAATCCGGGGAGGGTGTCTATGGCGGGCCAGTGCTGCGGCTTGCACTGGCACTCGCGGTTGCCACGGCGGGGCTAAGGGGTTGCGTTGCCGCAGTGTGGGGGCTTACACAAGGTAACGAGAACCGCCTTAAAGATAGCCTCGGCCTGCCCACCACGTGGGTACTACCGGACGAGCAGCGTGCCGATCCGCAGGGTGACTATCGCGCGATCTGTACATGGCTGACCGATGCCAATGGTGAGGCGCTCGAACGTGCAACGCCTTGGCACTGGATGCTAGTCCTTGTTGGGTTGCTGGAATCCACCTTCCCCCGGGCCTTGGAGATTCCAGAGCTTAGCAAGGCCTTCTCCGTGATCAGTGCGTGGCGATATGGTAGTGCTGGGTCCGAATGGGCAGATGTGCATGACGAAGCGCACGTGTGGCCATTTGACGACCTCCCCGCGCTTAGCCAATCGGACTGTGATGAATTGGTCCGCGCAGTCGCCGGTGCAGCGGTTCGTGTTGACGCGCTGCTTGGTCTCTGCGTCGTTCCTGTGGAGGGACCAAGTTTTCGCAGAGATGCGCATACCGATGAGTTCACGGATGCTAAGGATGTAGGCTGGCAGCTGTCCAAGGCCCAGTACACGTGCCTCGGTGGGGGGGGCGTTGAAAGAGTGCTGATTGGTACTCGTAGGTTGTCCGCTTGGACCGAGACTAGGAGGAAGGAGGATGGCGAGCTAGTAGCCGTTCATTGGCTTGGAGGGAAGTTGGGGAAATGGCTTGGGCTACACGAGAAACGCGCGCCTATCAGCCCAGTACAACGGCCAGTCCTACTAGGTAGACAACCTACTGGTCCTGATGAACAGCCGCCATTGGCGGTCCGGGATCATGGACTCTTGATGCGTGGTGGCAGCATTGCTGCACCAGAGTCTGAAATGGCCACTCACGCCTTGGAAAGCGACCAAGGTGCAGTCGCAAATGCAGATGTAGGGGCATCTGCGGATGGTGGGCGGGCACCTGATCAAGAGGGCAACCCCAGCGCCAGTACTAATGAATTCTTCGCGAGGCTACGCGAGATTCAAGCAGCTTCCTTTGCTATCCGTCGACGATCGGGATCCGATGGCCCCGAAGCCAAATCGTCCCACTTTCGCGTGGCATTGCTCCAGCTCAGCGCACCAGACAGTTACTGCCATCCGGTGGTTGAAGTTGGTATTGATGGGCTGCCACTTACAGGGAGCACATGCGATTCCTTGCAATCTGTACTGAATAGTGATCGTTTCAACGATGTCAGAGCGGCAGGACTTCGCGGGAACGAGCATTACTGGAAGCAATCGGTGAATGTCATCTCGTGGCCAGAACACCGGCGGCGTGCTGTTCTGCGCGAGGCGCTCAATGCTTCCCATAAGCTCAGAGTCGAGCTGCTGGTACTCCCCGAGGTGAGCCTTCGCAAGGAGACGATTGAGTGGATGAAGGCTGAGTTGACCAAGCACTATCCTGGACTTTCGGTACTTGCTGGCACCTACCGAAACTTCTCCTCAGGCTCAGGCACGGATCATTTAAAGGAAATGCTCACTCTGCTGTGGCGGCCCGAGAAGTCGCTTTGAATCGCCCAGGGTTTTGTAGACAGTCGTCAGCCGTTTAGTGCGTACTGCTTCTCGAACTCTACCGGGGACAGCCCGTCGTTGGAACTGTGCCGCCGTTTTGGGTTGTAAAACATCTCGATGTACT
>NZ_JBOIBY010000515.1:0-1512 GCF_050739655.1 Pseudomonas sp.
CGACCGACTTGCACGCGAGCGCGGTCGGCTTCCAGGCATTCGCGGACTTTCTCTTCCACGGCGCGCTGGTTCTTGGCAGGGGTCATGTCGATGAAGTCGATGACGATCAGGCCGCCGATGTCGCGCAAGCGCAACTGACGGGCGATTTCTTCGGCGGCTTCAAGGTTGGTCTGCAGAGCGGTTTCTTCGATGTCGCTGCCTTTAGTGGCGCGCGCCGAGTTGATGTCGATGGACACCAGGGCTTCGGTCGGATCGATAACGATGGAGCCACCGGAAGGCAGTTCGACGACGCGCTGGAAGGCGGTTTCGATCTGGCTTTCGATCTGGAAGCGGTTGAACAGCGGAACGCTGTCTTCGTACAGCTTGATCTTGCTGGCGTACTGCGGCATCACCTGGCGGATGAAGGTCAGGGCTTCGTCCTGGGCTTCAACGCTGTCGATCAGCACTTCGCCGATGTCCTGGCGCAGGTAATCGCGGATAGCGCGGATGATCACGTTGCTTTCCTGGTAGATCAGGAAAGGCGCGGAACGATCCAGGGAAGCTTCCTTGATGGCGGTCCAGAGTTGCAGCAGGTAGTCGAGGTCCCACTGCATTTCTTCGCTGCTGCGGCCTAGGCCGGCAGTGCGCACGATCAGGCCCATGTCGGCAGGGGCAACCAGGCCGTTCAGGGCTTCACGCAGTTCGTTGCGCTCTTCACCTTCGATGCGACGGGAGATACCGCCAGCACGCGGGTTGTTGGGCATCAGGACCAGATAACGACCGGCCAGGCTGATGAAGGTGGTCAGGGCAGCGCCCTTGTTGCCACGTTCTTCTTTTTCGACCTGAACGATGACTTCCTGGCCTTCGCTCAGGACTTCCTTGATGTTGACGCGGCCTTCGGGGGCTTTCTTGAAGTATTCGCGGGAGATTTCCTTGAGGGGCAGGAAGCCGTGGCGCTCGGAGCCGAAATCGACAAAGGCAGCCTCAAGGCTTGGTTCGATGCGAGTAATCCGGCCTTTATAGATGTTGGCCTTCTTCTGCTCGCGTGCACCGGATTCGATGTCCAGGTCGTAGAGGCGTTGGCCGTCTACCAGTGCAACACGCAACTCTTCGGGTTGAGTTGCGTTAATCAGCATTCTTTTCATGTAGTACCGTCGGTTTCCGGGCTGCCGGAAACGGCGTTCGGCACACACGACTTCTCACGGTCGGTGTCAGGTGCGTCGGGAGCGGTTGGCCATTCCCGTGTACAGCGATGTCGGGCCAATGTGGGCCTGCATCGCGACGTACGCGTCCTGCTTGCTGTGGCTACTTAAGCACTCAGTCAGGAGGAGGAATCAACCGGCGGCTGTGGACGAGATGAAGCGTCTTGATAAAGCCTATTGCTACACAGTCCAGCGGTTGTGCATCTCCACCCTACACGTATCCCTGATAATTCGGGTGCTGCCGCGCGCAGAATCCGCAGCGGGTTGGCATTTACCGTGAGCTCCGAAAGGGGAGGTCACGCATCATGGCTAATTTAGGCGTTGTTTCCGA
>NZ_JBOIBY010000516.1:0-25137 GCF_050739655.1 Pseudomonas sp.
CTGTGGGAGCGGGCTTGCCCGCGATGCTTTTAAAGAGCTAGCTGACGACGCAATTCGGCCAGCACCGGCGCCGTATCCGGCCGCACCCCGCGCCACAGGAAGAACGCCTCTGCCGCTTGTTCGGCCAACATCCCCAACCCGTCCATGGCCACCGCCGCACCATGCTCGCTGGCCCAGCGGCAGAACGAAGTCGGTTCCTTGCCATACATCATGTCGTAGCAAACGGTCTTGCCCGGTTCGATGAGGCTGCTGGCAATCGGTGGGACATCACCAGACAAGCTCGCGGATGTCGCGTTGATGATCAG
Organism: Pseudomonas sp.; assembly: GCF_050739655.1. GTDB lineage: Bacteria > Pseudomonadota > Gammaproteobacteria > Pseudomonadales > Pseudomonadaceae > Aquipseudomonas. Next base: position 306 of record NZ_JBOIBY010000516.1, read on the forward strand.
GTCCACCGACTCCTCCAGCCAGTCGTAGCCGCTGGCCGATACCGGCCCCAGATCGCAGAACAGCTCCGCCAGCAGCTCAGCCTTGTCCACTGTGCGATTCGCGATGACCACCGACGCTGGCTGCTCGGCCAGCAAAGGCTCCAGTGCACCGCGCACTGCGCCGCCGGCGCCCAGCAACAGGATGCGTTTGCCCTTGAGGCTGAAACCGGCGTTGACGGTCAGGTCCCGCACCAGTCCGGCGCCGTCCGTGTTATCGCCCAGTAAAGTGCCGTCGGCCAGTTTGCTCAGCGTATTCACAGCACCGGCCCGTTGTGCCCGCGCGGTCAAGCTGTCGGCCAGGCGATAGGCCTCTTCCTTGAACGGGACCGTCACATTCGCCCCGCGGCCCTCGAGGAAAAATGCCCGGGCGCAGCCGGAAAAATCGTCCAAGGGCGCCAGCGAGGTGCTGTAGTCGAGTTTCTGCGCGGTCTGTTCGGCGAACAGACGATGAATCAGCGGCGATTTGCTGTGGCCAATCGGGTTACCGAAAACGACATAACGGTCCATCAACTTTCCTCGTTCAGGCCTTGGCCAACCAATCGCGGTCTTGCAGGAAGTATTCGGTCAGGCGCGCTTCTTCGCTGCCAGGCTCGGCTTTCCAGTCGTAACCCCAGCGCACTTGCGGGGGCAGGGACATGAGGATCGACTCGGTGCGTCCACCCGATTGCAGGCCAAACAACGTGCCACGGTCGTAGACCAGGTTGAACTCGACGTAGCGCCCGCGACGGTACTCCTGGAATTCCCGTTGTTTTGCGCTGAACGCATCGTTCTTGCGACGCTGCACGATCGGCAGGTAAGCCTCGATGTAGGCATCACCGATGGCGCGCATGAAGGCAAAGCTGGTGTCGAAGTCCCACTCGTTCAGGTCATCGAAAAACAGGCCGCCAATGCCCCGTGGCTCGTGGCGATGCTTGATGTGGAAGTAGCTGTCGCACCAGGCTTTGTAACGCGGGTAGACATCCGCGCCAAACGGCGCGCAAGCCTGCTCGGCGACACGGTGCCAGTGCACGCAGTCTTCTTCATTGCCGTAGTAGGGCGTTAGATCGAAACCGCCGCCGAACCACCAGACCGGCTCTTCGCCTTCTTTTTCAGCGATGAAGAAACGCACGTTGGCGTGGGAGGTCGGGACATGCGGGTTGTGCGGATGAATCACCAGCGACACCCCCAGGGCTTCGAAACCACGACCGGCCAGCTCTGGCCGATGGGCGCTGGCGGAAGGTGGCAGACCACTGCCAAAGACGTGGGAAAAATTGACGCCGCCCTTCTCGATGACCGCGCCATTTTCGATCACCCGGGTACGTCCGCCACCGCCGGCAGGTCGGGTCCAGGCGTCTTCGACGAAACGCGTGCCGCCGTCCTCAGCCTCCAGGGCAGCGCAAATACGGTCTTGCAGGTCGAGCAGGTAGGCTTTTACGGCCTCGGTGCGGGTAGTCATGGCATCACCTTGGATCGGGCAAAGCTACGCGGCGCTCCATCGGAGGTCAGCCTGCGCAAATGGGCGCGTAGCATACCACCGCCGATACGCTCGTCGCTGTTGACGAAGATCAAGCTTAGGAGTTCGATGGGGCGCTTCGTAACTGAAACCCAAGCAGCGACTCAGGAGAGTGCAGATGGCAAAGCGTATCCAGTTCCGTGCCCATGGCGGCCCCGAAGTGCTTGAGTATGTGGACTACCAGCCCGCCGAGCCCGGCACCAATGAAGTTCGCGTCACCAATAAGGCCGTTGGCCTGAATTTCATCGATACCTATTACCGCAGTGGCCTGTATCCACCACCGGCCTTGCCATCGTGCCTGGGTTCGGAAGGCGCCGGCGTGGTCGAGGCGGTTGGCAGCGCAGTCACCCGGTTCAAGGTCGGTGATCGCGTGGCATACGGCAGTGGCCCGCTGGGTGCCTACAGTGATGTTCACGTTTTGCCCGAGGCAAACCTGGTGCACCTTCCGGACGCCATCAGCTTCGAACAGGCGGCCGGCGTGATGCTCAAGGGCCTGACGGTGCAATACCTGCTGCGCCAGACCTATGAACTCAAGGGTGGCGAGACCATCCTGTTCCACGCCGCTGCCGGTGGCGTCGGTTCGCTGGCTTGCCAATGGGCCAAGGCGTTGGGGGTCAAGCTGATCGGTACGGTGAGCTCCGCGGAGAAAGCCGCGCTGGCCAAGGCCAACGGCGCGTGGGCGACCATCGACTACAGCCACGAAAACGTCGCACAGCGGGTGTTGGAATTGACCGACGGCAAAAAAGTCCCGGTGGTGTATGACGGCGTCGGCAAGGACACCTGGCTGACTTCACTCGACAGCGCTGCGCCGAGAGGGCTGGTGGTGAGCTTCGGCAATGCGTCCGGTGCGGTGGATGGGGTGAACCTGGGGATACTGGCGGGGAAAGGCTCGCTGTATGTCACCCGGCCGACTCTGGGCACCTATGCCAACAACGCCGAGAACTTGCAGCGTATGGCAGACGAGCTGTTCGAGATGATCATCAGTGGCAAGCTGAAGGTGGATATCAGCCAACGTTATCCACTGGCTGATGCAGCCAAGGCGCAGACTGAGTTGTCGGCGCGGCGTACAACCGGCTCGGTTGTGTTGTTGCCTTAACATTTTCGGCGCCTGATCGGGCCTCATCGCGGGCAAGCCCGCTCCCACAGTGTTTTCTGTTGATTACAAAATTGGTGTTCACAGAAGAATCTTGTGGGAGCGGGCTTGCCCGCGATTGGGAGCGCCGCGGTCTTAATCCGGGCGCACCACATGCCCCGTCGCCAGATCGCGAATCACGCTCGGGTTCTTGCGCCCGCCGAGCATCCCGCCTAGCACCAGATCAACCTCCCCACGGAAATACTGCTCGACGCGAAGCCGTGTACGCGCCGCCGGCCGGCCCTGAGGGTTGGCGGAAGTCGACACCAGCGGCCCGACCAGCGAACACAAGTCCCGCACTTGCGGATGATCGCTGACACGCAATGCCACCGTTTCATGCACACCGGTAATCCACTCCGGCAACAGGTTCTGGTGCGGCACCAGCCAGGTATTTGGCCCTGGCCAAGTGCTGGCCATGCGATCCATCCACAGTTCAGGGAAGTCTTCGAACAGGAAATCGAACTGGCGGATGTTATCGGCGACCAGAATCAGGCCTTTATCCACCGACCGACCCTTGATCAGCAGCAAACGCTCCACTGCCTCTTCGTCCCATGGATCGCAACCCAGACCCCAGACAGCTTCGGTTGGGTAGGCAATCACCGCCCCTGCGCGAACTGCTTGTGCGGCTTGCTGCACACGCCAACTGTTGACCATGAAAAACTCTCCAGAATAAGGCTCTGCGCAGTTTACCGTTCCTGCTTATAAAACCTAGCTCACTCGCGCAAACCAGCGCCCGTTTTCACATACGGCGCTGCCATCCATTTCCAGCTCCGTCAACGCCGCCAACACTTTGGGTAACGGCCAGCCGCTGGCGACGGCCAATGCTTCACTGGTGTGAGGGGCTGCATGCAGCAGCATTAACAAGGGATGACTCGTCGAAACTTCGTTAACCTCTGAAAACAAGGGTTGTTGCTGCCAGCCACGCAGGGCTTCGAGAATATGTTCGATGGTCTCCACCAGCACCGCACCGTCGCGGATCAGTTGATGGCAGCCTCGCGCACCGGGGTGATGGATCGACCCCGGTATCGCGTAAACCTCACGTCCCTGGTCCGCCGCCAGCCTGGCGGTGATCAATGAGCCGCTGGCGACACTGGCCTCGACCACCAGCACACCAAGGGACAAACCACTGATGATGCGATTGCGTCGGGGGAAGTTGCTGGCACTGGGGCCAGCATCCAGCGGAAACTCCGACAGCACCGCGCTGCCCGAGGCAATCATGGCGTCCGCCAGCCGCCGATTGCGCTGTGGATAAAACTTTTCAAGACCGGTGCCAAGCACCCCGACCGTTTGCCCGCCAACGTCCAAAGCGGCCTGGTGCGCGGCGGCATCGATACCCAGCGCCAAACCACTGGTGATGACAAAACCGGCGCTCGCCAAACTGCGGGAAAATGCCGCGGCGGTATCCATGCCCGGTCTTGAAGCACGACGACTGCCGACCATCGCCAATTGCGGTTTTTCCAGGATGCCCGGATCACCCGCCACGAATAGCAGCGGCGGCGCATCGCTGATTTGCGCCAGCAGCGCCGGGTAGTCGGGCTGGTCCCACATCAGTAAATGCTGGCCCGGACGCTCCAGCCAAGCCAAGGCGTGGCTCGCGCCGTCGCGGATTTCAGCGCTTCGCCTGGCCTCAGAGCACGCCAATGGCAAGCCCAGTGCGCGCCAGGCACTGGCCGGTGCGCTGATGGCTTTGGAAGCAGAACCGAAGGCCTCGAGCAGCTTCTTGAAACGCGCCGGACCGAGTTCCGGCAAACGATGCAAGCGTAAACGGGCTTCCAGTTCCGCAGGGGAAACCGGTGCAACGGCAGTCAGTGACATGGATCATCCTTGATCGTTATGTACGCCCTTACAAACGGGCATAAGCTGTGGATAACTCTGTTGGTAACTTGTGAAGCACGCTATGGATTTCGCACCTTATCCATCACCGCCAGCGAGCGCGAAGCATTGAGGACCAGCCCGTAGCTGAGCTTGTCGTAGGTGCGAAACACCATCAGCAGCCCGGCGCGCTCATCGGGAATTTTCAGTGGCTGGCCGGTGATCCGGTCACGCACGGTTTCACCGGTTTTCATCACCACTAATACGTTGCCTTCGGCCAGACCATCGCGCAGGCCCTTGTTCAGCGTGACCACATCCATCGCGCCGATCTGGGTCACCCCCCTCGGTACATCTATGATCAAGCCGTTGACCTCGGTGTTGGGTGCGCTGGGCATGAAAGTCGAGTTGATCGAGCGCTCTTCGCCACTGAACAAGCGGTCGCCAAGGCGCACTTCCTGGGTGGTACGTTGCAACGCCAGCGTGGCGACATCGCCTTCGGTGGCCACGATCTCGCCGCCACCGATGTCATCGGCGTTGATGCCCAGAAATTCCTGGGTCTGCGGATCGGTGTAGACCTTGCCCTGGCGGAAGATGCCGTAGACGGGTTGCTCGGGGTCGAAATGGCCGCGAGCGAAGATGCGGTCGCCGATGCCGCTGAGCACGCGTTCGGCATCGCCGGCCACGATGTACGGCGCTTTATCAAAATCCTCGACCTTGTCGACGATGCGGTTGCTCAGCAGAAAGCTGTTGATCGACTTCAGTGGAATGCTCGGAATCGCGTCGGCTACCGGGCTGGTGCGCACCCGTGGCGAGAGCTTGATGGTCCCCCGCGACTGGCCTCGGTTGAGCGTCAGGCGTGGCTGGCCATCGACGTAGACCAGTGACAGCGTATCGCCGGGGTAGATGATATTGGGGTTTTCGATCTGGGGATTGGCCTGCCACAACTGCGGCCACTGCCACGGCTGGCGGAGAAACTTTGCGGAGATGTCCCAAAGCGTGTCTCCCGTTGCCACGATGTATCGCTGTGGAAAACCTTCCCGAAGTTGCACTTGCCCGTGCGCCAAACCGGCCGAGGCCAGAAGGAGCAAGGCGAGTAGTGATTTCCTCATGCGGTGAATCCCTTTATTATGTGCGTTCGCGTGAAACGCAAGAGCCGTCAGTGGCTCGCTCCCGACTTGCTTATGAACAGAAGGGGGCTACGTTTTACAACGGTAGCCTGCATCTTCGGAGCAGCCAGGCCATCGACCCGACCTTACTCCACACGTGCAGTAATCAAGCTTATGGCCATTTTAGACATCCTCGAATTCCCCGACTCGCGCCTGCGCACTATCGCCAAACCTGTGGCCGTAGTGGACGACGAAGTGCGTCAGTTGGTCGATGACATGTTTGAAACAATGTATGAAGCGCCAGGCATCGGCCTCGCCGCGACCCAGGTCAACGTGCACAAACGTATCGTCGTGATGGACCTTTCCGAAGACCGCACCGAACCGCGAGTGTTCATTAACCCCGAGCTCGAACCCCTGACCGAAGACATGGGTCAGTACCAGGAAGGTTGCCTGTCGGTACCAGGTTTCTACGAAAACGTGGATCGCCCGCAAAGGGTCAAGGTCAAGGCGCTGGACCGCGACGGTCAGCCTTACGAACTGATCGCCGAAGATTTGCTCGCCGTGTGCATCCAACACGAATGCGACCACCTGAACGGCAAATTGTTCGTCGACTACCTGTCTACGCTTAAACGCGACCGCATCAAGAAGAAACTGGAAAAGCTGCACCGCCAGAACGCCTGATGCCCCTCTTCAAAGGCTTGCCGCGGCAAGCCTTTTTCTTTTCAAGCTGCTTTTTAATCGAGAGCTTCCATGACTGAGCCACTGCGCATTGTCTTTGCCGGTACCCCGGAATTCGCCGCCGAACACCTCAAGGCCCTGCTAAGCAGCCCTTACGAGATCGTTGCGGTCTACACCCAACCGGATCGTCCGGCGGGCCGTGGGCAAAAACTGATGCCGAGCCCGGTCAAACAGTTGGCTCTGGAAAACAATATTCCGGTGTTGCAACCGCCAACGCTGCGCAACGAAGACGCTCAGGCTGAACTGGCCGCGCTGAAACCGGACTTGATGGTGGTGGTCGCCTATGGCCTGATCCTGCCGCAAGTGGTGCTGGATATTCCGCGCCTGGGCTGCATCAACAGCCACGCCTCGTTGTTGCCGCGCTGGCGCGGTGCAGCGCCGATCCAGCGTGCGGTGCAAGCAGGCGACGCCGAAAGTGGCGTGACCGTGATGCGCATGGAAGCCGGCCTCGATACAGGGCCGATGCTGTTGAAAGTCACCACGCCAATCAGCGCCGAAGACACCGGCGGCAGCCTCCATGATCGTCTGGCGCAAATGGGTCCACCTGCGGTGATTCAGGCGATTGCCGGCCTCGCTGCCGGTACGCTGCAAGGCGAAGTGCAGGACGACAGCCTCGCTACCTATGCGCACAAATTGAACAAAGACGAGGCGCGCATCGACTGGACTCGCCCGGCAGTTGAGCTGGAACGTCTGGTTCGTGCCTTCAATCCATGGCCGATCACCCACAGCACCTTGAATGGCGAAGCCCTGAAAGTGCTGGCGGCGAACCTTTCTGAAGGCAAGGGCGCGCCGGGTGAAATCCTCGGCGCCAGCAAGGACGGTCTGATTGTCGCTTGCGGTGAACAGGCCTTGTGCCTGACCCGCCTGCAACTGCCCGGCGGCAAGGCACTGAACTTCAGCGACCTGTTCAACAGCCGGCGCGAGAAATTCGCCACCGACACTGTGCTCGGTCAAGCGGCGGACGCTCAATGAATCCTCGTCTTGCCGCCGCCAAGGCACTTGCCGCCGTCCTCAGCGGAAAAGCTTCGCTCAACAGTTCGCTGCCAACACAACTGGACAAGGTCGAGGACCGTGATCGTGGTTTCACCCAGGATCTGGCCTTCGGCACCGCACGCTGGCAACCGCGCTTGTCGGCGCTGGCGGCCAAACTGTTGCAGAAACCTTTCAAGGCTGCGGACGCCGATGTCGAGGCGTTGCTCCTGGTTGGTCTCTACCAATTGCTCTACACCCGCGTCCCGGCCCATGCTGCCATCGGTGAAACCGTCGGTTGCGCCGACAAGCTGAAAAAGCCCTGGGCCAAGGCATTGCTCAACGCTGTGCTGCGTAATGCTCAGCGTGAAAGCGAAACGATTTTCGCCGAGCTGGAACGTGACCCGGTGGTACGCACCGCTCACCCACGCTGGCTGCAAAAGTCGCTCAAGGCTTTCTGGCCTGAGCAGTGGGAAGCCATTTGTGCGGCGAACAATGCGCATCCGCCGATGATCCTGCGCGTCAATCGTCGTCATCACAGCCGCGACGCCTACCTCGCATTACTGAACGATGCCGGCATTGCCGCTACGCCGTGTGTCTACAGCCGCGACGGCATCATCCTTGACGCCGCCGCCGACGTGCGCGGCCTGCCGGGCTTTGCCGATGGCTGGATCAGCGTGCAGGACGAAGCTGCGCAATTGGCCGCCGACCTGCTGGATCTGGCCCCGGGACAACGGGTGCTCGACGCGTGCTGCGCACCAGGCGGCAAGACGTGTCACATCCTTGAAGCCGAGCCAAAGCTGGCCGGCGTTGTGGCCGTGGATCTGGAAGCCAAGCGTCTGGTGCGGGTGCGTGAAAACCTCGAACGCTTGAAGCTCAGCGCCGAATTGATCGCCGCTGACGGTCGCGATACTCAGGCATGGTGGGACGGCAAGCCATTCCAGCGCATCCTGCTCGACGCCCCGTGCTCTGCCACCGGTGTGATTCGCCGCCACCCGGACATCAAGCTCACTCGCCAACCTGACGACATTGCCGCGCTGGCGGTGCTGCAGGGCGAATTGCTGGACGCCATGTGGATGACTCTGGAAGTGGGCGGAATTCTGCTCTACGCCACCTGCTCTACATTGCCCACCGAGAACACTGAAGTCATCGAAGCGTTCCTCACCCGCACGCCGGGAGCCCGTGAACTGGACCTGGTCACGGCGGCCGGAATCAAGCAGCCCCATGGCCGCCAGTTGCTGGCCCAGGAGGGCGGCCACGACGGGTTCTATTACGCCAAGCTGATCAAGATCGCCGCCGCGCGCGGTTAACCGGTTTAAGGGAGTGACTGGATGAAAATCATCATCCTCGGCGCAGGACAGGTCGGTGGTTCGCTGGCGGAACACTTGGCCAGCGAGGCTAACGACATCACCGTGGTCGACACCGATGGTGAACGCCTGCGCGACCTCGGTGATCGCCTGGACATCCGCACGGTGCAGGGCCGCGGCTCATTCCCGACCGTGCTGCGCCAGGCCGGTGCCGACGATGCTGACATGCTGGTCGCCGTCACCAACAGCGATGAAACCAACATGGTCGCCTGTCAGGTCGCCCACACTCTGTTCCACACTCCAACCAAAATCGCTCGGGTGCGCGAAGCCGCGTACCTGACCCGTGAAGAACAGCTGTTCCAGAACGAAGCGATTCCGGTGGACGTGCTGATCAGCCCGGAACAAGTGGTCACCAACTACATCAAGCGCCTGATCCAGCATCCGGGCGCCTTACAGGTGATCGACTTTGCCGAAGGCAAGGCGCAACTGGTGGCAGTGCGGGCTTACTATGGCGGGCCGCTGGTGGGCCAGCAACTGCGGCAATTGCGCGAGCACATGCCCAACGTTGAAACCCGCGTTGCCGCGATTTTCCGCCGAGACCGGCCGATCCTGCCCCAAGGCGATACGGTGATCGAGGCCGACGACGAGGTGTTTTTCATCGCCGCCAAAGCGAACATTCGCGCGGTCATGAGCGAAATGCGCCGTCTCGACGAAACCTATAAGCGCATCGTCATCGCCGGTGGCGGGCAGATCGGTGAGCGGCTGGCCGAGGCCATCGAGAGTCGCTACCAGGTGAAGGTCATCGAGATGAACCCGGCTCGCTGCCGTCATCTGTCGGACCACCTCGACAGCACCGTGGTGTTGCAGGGCAGCGCTTCGGACCGTGACTTGCTGCTTGAAGAGAACATCGCTGATGCCGATCTGTTCCTGGCACTGACCAACGATGACGAGGCCAACATCATGTCGTCGCTGCTAGCCAAGCGCCTGGGGGCGAAGAAGGTGATGACCATCATCAACAACCCGGCCTACGTCGATCTGATCCAGGGCGGCGACATCGATATCGCCATCAGCCCGCAACTGGCGACCATCGGCACGTTGCTGGCCCACGTACGCCGTGGCGACATCGTCAGTGTGCACTCACTGCGCCGGGGTGCGGCGGAAGCCATCGAAGCCATTGCCCACGGCGATGCGAAATCGAGCAAGGTGATCGGCAAGGCCATCGAGAACATCGGCCTGCCACCGGGCACGACCATCGGTGCGATCATCCGCGATGAAGAAGTGATCATCGCCCACGACGACACCGTGATCGAGACCGGGGATCATGTGATCCTGTTCCTTGTGGATAAAAAGCACATTCGTGATGTGGAGAAGTTGTTCCATGTGGGGTTGAGCTTCTTCTGAAGGACTGACCTACCCCAAACGATCGTTCCCACGCTCCGCGTGGGAACGCATCAATGGACGCTCTGCGTCCGGCTTTGAAAGGGGGTCGCAGAGCGACCCGGGCGGCATTCCCACGCAGAGCGTGGGAACGATCACTGACTGAGAGGCCCTTATGATCGAATCCCTGGAAAAAATGCTCGCCAAGGGTGTGGATAACGCCTTGCTGCGCTTCGGCCTCGGCAAGGGTTATCTGGATTTGGGGGAAAACGACAAGGCTGTGGAGCATTTTCAGCGCTGCGTCGAGATTGATCCGAAGTACTCGGCTGCCTGGAAGCTATTGGGTAAGGCCTACTTGGCGCTGGCGGACCATGCGGCCGCACGCCAAGCCTGGGAACAAGGCCTGCAAGCGGCTCAAAACCATGGCGACAAGCAAGCCGAGAAAGAAATGACGGTGTTCCTGAAGAAACTCGACCGTCAGGGGCACTGATCAGAGATAGCGCAAGCCGATGCCGTCGTCGTCCACCTGCACCACTTCCATGCGCACCCTCGGTGCACCGGTGGGCAAGCCCTGGACCTGGCCGTAAACCACTGCGCCCCTGACCAGGGTCGACAGGGCAGGATGCTTGACATAGACACCCGTGGTCGAAAGATTGCGCGTCTGGCCCAGGCATTCGCCAAAGCTTTCGTGACTGATCTTGATGCGAAATGATTTGCGGTGTTCGGACATCTATTGCGCCCTTTAATGAACGGTTGTGGATAACCCCGATCCCGTGTTTATCCACAGATCATGCCAATCGGTTCAATACCAGCGTGCTTCACCCGGTGGGCGTTTCTTGAAGCGTTTCATACTCCACATGTACTGGCTCGGATAGGCTCGAACATATCGCTCCACTACCTGGCTCATTGCCGCGCAGGACGTCGCGGTATCGGTGCTGTACATGGCTTCGGGGGCGGCTTCCAGGATCACTTTGTAGCCCGAACCGTCCGGCAAGCGCAGGGCATGCAAAAACACACCGACGGCTTTGCCACCGGCGAGCATGTTCGGCACGAACTTGCTAGTCAACGCCTGAGTGGCGAAGAACGGAACGAAGATACCGGCCGATTCGGAAGGTTCCGGGTCAGCGGGAATACCCACTGCACCACCTTTGCGCACTTCCTTGATGACGCTAAGGATGCCTTCCTTGGTGGAAGCGGCCACCTTGTTGCCCAGTTGTACCCGCTGTTTCTGTAGCAATTCATCTACCGCCTTCAGTTTTGGCGGCCGATAAAAAATGATCGGTTTACATTGGCTGCAATAGAAGTGGTTGAGCACTTCCCAGTTGCCCAAGTGGCTGGTGATGCCCACCACGCCCTTGCCGGAGGCGAGGGCGTCTTTCAATACGTCGAGGCCTTCAACTTCACGAACCAGATCGATGGAGCGCTGAGCCGGCCAGATCCAGGCGCAGGCGCTTTCGGTCAGGGACTTGCCGATGTCCTTCAGACTCTGGCCCACCAGCCGTTCGCGCTCGGCGGGATCCATGTCCGGAAAACACTTGGAAAGATTGATCCGCACGACGTCGCGGGAACGGTTTGGGGTTTTCCACATGACCCAGCCAATTGCCGAGCCCACGGCTTGCACCGCCCGCCACGGAAGCAGGGCAAACAGCCGCAGAGCGCCTACCAGCAAGGCGCCTTTAAACTTATCCACAGGTCACTCCTGATCTTGTGCTGTGCGCGAGGCGGCTATTCTAACCGCCGTTCACCAGCATCGCGTAGCGGTCGCAATCCTGGGTGTGGTCCATGACCATGCCGCTGGCCTGCATCAGCGCGTAGCAGATGGTCGGGCCGACGAACGTGAAGCCCGCCTTTTTCAAGCCTTTGCTCATCTCTACCGCTGTCGGCGTGACGGCCGGGACCTCACTGCGATCCCTGAAATGATTGATCACAGGCTTGCCACCGATGAACGACCAGAGAAACGCCACCGGGTCCTCCAGCGCCAGCCAGGCCTGGGCATTGCGCCTGGCCGCATTGAGCTTGAGCCGGTTGCGGATGATCCCCGGGTCGAGCATCAACTCGTCGATTTCGGCATCGCTCATCTGCGCCACGCGCTGCACGTCAAAGCCGAACATGACCTGGCGATAATGCTCGCGTTTGCGCAGCACGGTGATCCAGGAAAGGCCGGCCTGGAACCCTTCGAGCAAAAGCAACTCGAACAAACCCTGCGCATCGCGTAGCGGCGTGCCCCACTCCTGATCGTGATAAGCCATGTACAGCGAATCTTCGGAACACCAAAAGCAGCGTGGCATAAGGCTCCAGGGGGCGTGCGCAGCAATGAATCGGGTATACTCCCGCTCTTTAAATCGCAGCCCAAGAAACAGGTGAATTTCGTGAGCCAGCCTACGCCAGCCGTGCGTACCTTCCAAGACTTGATCCTCGCCCTCCAGCAATACTGGGCCGAGCAAGGTTGTGTGGTACTTCAGCCCTACGATATGGAAGTAGGCGCCGGCACTTTCCACACTGCTACATTCCTGCGCGCCATTGGCCCGGAAACCTGGAACGCCGCCTACGTGCAACCAAGTCGTCGTCCGACTGACGGCCGCTATGGCGAAAACCCGAACCGTCTGCAGCACTACTATCAGTTCCAGGTAGTCCTGAAGCCGAACCCGGACAATTTCCAGGAACTGTACCTGGGCTCCCTCAAGCACGTGGGTCTGGACCCGCTGGTGCATGACATCCGTTTCGTCGAAGACAACTGGGAATCGCCAACTCTGGGCGCCTGGGGTCTGGGCTGGGAAGTCTGGCTCAACGGCATGGAAGTGACGCAGTTCACTTACTTCCAGCAAGCGGGCGGCATCGAGTGCTACCCGGTGACCGGCGAGATCACTTACGGTCTTGAGCGTCTGGCCATGTACCTGCAAGGCGTGGACTCGGTCTACGACCTGGTTTGGGCTGACGGCCCGATGGGCAAGGTGACCTACGGCGACGTGTTCCACCAGAACGAAGTGGAGCAGTCGACCTACAACTTCGAACACGCCAATGTCGAGAAACTGTTCGAACTGTTCGATTTCTATGAAAGCGAAGCCAAGCGTCTGATCGAACTCGACCAGCCGCTGCCGTTGCCGAGCTACGAAATGGTGTTGAAGGCTTCCCATACCTTCAACCTGCTGGATGCGCGCCGGGCGATTTCCGTGACTGCGCGTCAGCAATACATCCTGCGTGTACGCACCCTGGCGCGTTCCGTTGCGCAAGCCTACCTGCTGGCTCGCGCCAAGCTGGGCTTCCCGATGGCGACCCCGGACCTGCGTGACGAAGTACTGGCCAAGCTGGAGGCTGCACAATGAGTGCTCTGGATTTTCTGGTTGAACTGGGCACTGAAGAACTGCCACCCAAAGCCCTGAACACCCTGGCTGAGGCGTTCCTTGCCGGTATCGACAAGGGCCTGCAAGCCGCCGGCCTGAACTACGAGACCAAAACCGTTTATGCCGCGCCACGCCGCCTGGCTGTGCTGATCACCTCGCTGGCCACCCAGCAGCCCGATCGCAGCATCAACCTTGATGGCCCGCCACGTCAGGCTGCGTTCGATGCCGAAGGCAACCCGACCCAAGCGGCACTGGGCTTTGCCAAGAAGTGCGGCGTCGACCTGAGCGAAATCGATCAGAGCGGCCCGAAACTGCGCTACAGCCAAAGCATCGCCGGCAAGCCGACCGCGAGCCTGCTGCCAACCATCGTCGAAGATTCCCTGAACGACCTGCCGATCCCGAAACGCATGCGTTGGGGCGCGCGCAAAGAAGAATTCGTTCGTCCGACCCAATGGCTGGTGATGCTGCTCGGTGATCAGGTCATCGACTGCACCATCCTCGCCCAGAAGGCCGGCCGCGATTCCCGTGGTCACCGTTTCCATCACCCGGAAAACGTACGCATCGGTTCGCCGTCCAGCTACCTGGCCGACCTGCGTGCCGCTTATGTATTGGCCGATGCCAATGAGCGTCGCGACATCATCAGCAAGCGCACCGAAGAGCTGGCGACCCGTCAGGAAGGCACCGCGATCGTGCCGCCGGACCTGCTAGACGAAGTGACCGCGCTGGTTGAATGGCCGGTGCCGCTGGTGTGTTCGTTCGAAGAACGCTTCCTCGACGTGCCGCAAGAAGCGTTGATCACCACCATGCAGGACAACCAGAAGTACTTCTGCCTGCTGGATGCCGACGGCAAGTTGCTGCCACGTTTCATTACCGTGGCCAACATCGAGAGCAAAGACCCACAGCAGATCATCGCCGGTAACGAGAAAGTGGTTCGCCCACGCCTGACCGACGCCGAGTTCTTCTTCAAGCAAGACAAGAAGCAGAAACTCGAAGACTTCAACCTGCGCCTGCAAAACGTGGTGTTCCAGGAAAAACTCGGCAGCGTCTACGACAAGGCCGAACGTGTTTCCAAACTCGCCGCCTACATCGCAGCGCGTATCGGTGGCAACGCTTCGTGGGCTGCCCGTGCAGGTTTGCTGTCCAAGTGCGACCTGGCTACCGAAATGGTCGGCGAGTTCCCGGAGATGCAAGGTGTCGCTGGTTACTACTACGCCCTCAACGACGGTGAACCGGAAGACGTCGCGCTGGCGCTGAACGAGCAATACATGCCGCGCGGTGCTGGCGCGCAATTGCCGTCCACCCTGACCGGTGCGGCCGTGGCCATCGCCGACAAGCTCGACACCCTGGTGGGTATCTTCGGCATCGGCATGCTGCCAACCGGTAGCAAAGACCCGTACGCACTGCGCCGCGCAGCATTGGGCGTACTGCGCATCCTGATCGAGAAGCAACTGGATCTGGACCTGAACGACGCTGTTGGCTTCGCCGTCACGGCGTTCGGTGCCAAGGTCAAGGCTGCCGGCCTGAACGAATCGGTACTGGAATTCATCTTCGACCGTCTGCGTGCCCGTTACGAAGACGAAGGCGTCGATGTCGCCACCTACCTGTCGGTTCGTGCCCTGAAACCCGGTTCGGCTCTGGACTTCGACCAGCGCGTACAAGCGGTACAGGCCTTCCGCAAACTGCCGGAAGCCGCAGCCCTGGCAGCGGTGAACAAACGTGTATCGAACTTGCTGAGCAAGGTCGAAGGTTCGGTGCCTACCGTCGTCGAAGCCAAGTACTTCGACAACGCCAACGAGTTCTCCCTGTACTCGGCGATCCAGCAGGCTGACCAGGCTGTACAACCAATGGCCGCCTCGCGCCAGTACAGCGAATCCCTCGCGCGCCTGGCTGCACTGCGCGAGCCGGTGGATGCGTTCTTCGAAGCCGTGATGGTCAACGCGGAGGACGCAAAAGTCCGCGCCAACCGTTATGCGTTGCTGGCGCGTCTGCGTGGGCTGTTCCTCGGCGTCGCCGATATTTCGTTGCTGGGGTAAGTCTGTTTGAAACTGCTGATTCTCGATCGGGACGGAGTGATCAATTACGACTCCGACGCTTATATCAAGTCGGTGGAGGAGTGGACTCCACTTCCCGGTTCGATCGAAGCCATCGCGCAGTTGAGCAAAGCCGGCTGGACGGTAGCGGTCGCTACCAACCAGTCGGGCATCGCTCGCGGCTATTACGACCTCGCCACCCTGGACGCCATGCACGAGCGCTTGCGCGCGCTGGTGGCGGAGCAGGGCGGTGAAGTTGGCCTTATCGTCTACTGCCCACACGGGCCGAACGAAGGCTGCGATTGCCGCAAGCCGAAACCCGGGATGTTGAAAAACATCGCCTCCCATTACAACGTGTCGCTGACCAACGTCTGGTTCGTCGGCGACAGCCTTGGTGACCTGGAAGCCGCGAAAGCCGTCGATTCACAGCCAGTTTTGGTAAAGACCGGAAAAGGCGAAAAGACTTTGGGCAAGACCCTTCCGGTAGGCACATTGATTTTTGACGATCTGGCGGCGATTGCCGCAGAACTTGTGCACAAATGCACTTAACTAAGTGTGCGCTTCTCAATTTCCTGGCAAGGGATGATAGGAAAGTGCGCTTTATATAGGCGGGCAATGCCCGCAACGGTAACGTCACCATGTCGATACTGCAGGCCATCAGAACCTTCCTCTTTTACCTGCTGCTGGGCACCAGCTCCTTACTGTGGTGCAGCCTGAGCTTTTTTATCGCGCCTTTCCTGCCATTCAAGGCGCGCTATCGTTTCATCAATGTTTACTGGTGCCGCTGCGCCTTGTGGTTGAGCAAGGTGTTCCTTGGCATTAGTTACGAAGTCAAAGGCGCAGAGAACGTGCCAGAGCGGCCCTGCGTGATTGTGTCGAATCACCAGAGCACCTGGGAGACGTTCTTTCTGTCTGCCTATTTTTCGCCACTGAGCCAGGTGCTCAAGCGCGAGTTGTTGTACGTGCCGTTCTTCGGCTGGGCCATGGCCATGTTGCGTCCGATCGCCATCGATCGTGACAACCCGAAAGCAGCGCTCAAACAAGTCGCGTCTAAGGGTGATGTGCTGCTCAAGGACAAAGTCTGGGTGCTGATTTTCCCTGAAGGCACGCGCGTTCCCTTCGGCACCATCGGCAAATTCTCCCGCAGCGGATCTGCGCTGGCGGTGAATGCCGAACTGCCCGTGCTACCGATCGCGCATAACGCTGGCAAATTCTGGCCGAAAACCGGTTGGGCAAAGAAGCAGGGGGTGATCACCGTGATGATCGGCGCACCGATGTATGCCGAAGGCAGCGGTCCGCGCGCCATTGCTGATTTGAATGATCGGGTACAGGCATGGAATGAGCAGATGCAGCAGGAAATGGGCTCTCTGCCTCCGGCTCCACAAGCACCGATTGCCAATGATCAGGTCGCTGTCTGAGTTTCTGTGGATAACCTGTGCACCATTTTCTTTCAGGGTGCCACGATTTACTTGTAACTACATGATTTATATACATATTTCATAAACTGATAAAATCTCAGAAAACGTGCATAAGTTTTTTTCGGGCGCAAAAAAACCGGCTGATATAGCCGGTTTTTTTGTGCCTCGATTTAGTTGTATGTGCCGACGTCAGGTCTGTGATCCGCAGGTAATAAAAAAGGCCAACGCATATGCGTTGGCCTTTTTCGTAAGGCAGGTTACCGGTGTCGATGGGCATATTAAGTGTCATGCGTACCCTAGGTGGAATCAGGGTTCCACGTGGAACATGGGCACCATAAATGTCGCTGATGTGCCGTAAATAGTGTCGTTTTGCGTTTTTTTGACCTTATTAAATGTCGTTTCCGGAACCAGCATCCTCATCGTGCTGAAGGCGCATGCTAGCTGCATCTGAAATCCGAATCCAAATGGACCGTACTACTAGAGCAAGTCCATAGTGGCTAGGGAATCAGCCATTCGGTAACCCATCGCTTTGTACCCCGCCTGCCGCTTATCCCACATCCTCATCAACGCGACATTGCCCGCGTCAACGAAGTCGATCACTCGTACGTCGCCTTTATCGGCATGCGCTCGATGCAATCGGCCTGCGTATTGCTGAAGTATTCCTTTCCAAGAAATGGGCATTGCCAGCACCAATGTGTCCAATGCTGGATGATCGAAGCCTTCGCCAACTAGCTTTCCAGTTGCAACGAGGACGCGTGGAGCATCTGACGGCAGTGAGTCAAGCTCGTGCATGCGGGCGATTCGCTGTTTTTTTGGTACCCGCCCATGAAGTGTAAAAAGGTTATGCACGCGCCCCTTCAATTCAGCCTCAAGAGCATCCACATGTTCAGTGCGCTCAGTCAGCACCAAGATTTTCCTACCTTGGTTAAAGGCTAGCTCAACCTCGGAGACAATTTTGGCTGTACGCTCGATATCGTCGGCTAAACGTCGAAACACATCCTGAATCCCTGAGCCATCGGGGACGACAATAAGCTTGGAAAGTAATCGGGGCACGACAGACAAATCATGAGGGGCACTTGCCGGTCGAGTAGCAGAGTGCCGGATCGGTCCGCATTGCATAAAGATAATAGGTTGCTGCCCATCACGGCGTACTGGAGTTGCTGTAAGTCCCACCACATACCTTGCGGCAGCGCTCCTCAGTAACGATTCGAAGGAAACCGCCGATACGTGATGGCACTCATCAACTATGATCTGGCCATAGTTTTTTACCGTATCGCTCACTTCACCTTTTCGCGATAAAGACTGCATTACAGCGATATCGATGATACCTGTGGGTTTTGCCTTCCCACCACCAATGGTTCCTACAATGCCATTGCCGACGCCTAAAAACGCCTGCAAACGCTCTTGCCATTGCCTTAGCAGCTCAGTCCTGTGCACAAGCACTAACGTGTTAACACTGCGCTTCGCTATCAACGCGGCAGCAGTCACGGTTTTGCCAAATGCGGTCGGCGCACAAAGGATGCCAGCGTCATGATCAAGCATCTCGCTAACCGCAACTTCCTGATCAGTACGTAATGTACCGAGGAAACTCACCTCGATGGGCTCACCTGCAAAGCGTTCATCTTGAAACTCAGGGGCTATTCCATTTCCCTTTAACAGGTCCAGCGCCGCATCCAAGCAGCCACGTGGTAAAGCGATATGTTGAGGAAAATTTTGCGCACAGCCAATGATCCGAGGCTTGTTCCAGACGGACATTCGCATTGCCTGGGCTTTATAAAACTCAGGATTTTGAAATGCCGCGAGTCGGACAAGCTGGTTTGCCAAGGGTTGCGGTAACTCCGATTTTTCGAAGTACACCAGGTTTGCCAATGTGATACGGAGAGACGCAGGTAACGGGCAAGTCAACTTATGCGATCTCGTATCGCGGCCTTTCCAAGGCTCTGCATCCCCCTCGTCCTCGACATACGCGACGCCTACAGGATCACGGTTACCCATCGCCCGGATAATAGCCGGCTCAATATCCCCAGGGCTCATCCGCTGAACGGAGGCCAGAAAGGCCCATTGATCGGAATGAGGTTCCAGTGACTCATCTACAAATACGCTGTTATTTTGCGCCCTTGCACGCTTTTGCAAAGGCAGAGCAATGAGGTGTTGGCGCTGATTGAACACTGACCCACCCTGCCGATTGAAAATTGACCCAGGGCGGATTGCTGATTTTTGTCCCAGCAATTGTGGATAAGCTTAGCAGTAGTGTCCTAGTTGAAGACGCATCTGGCCCCACCGCATGCAGGCATGCGGAAGGGTGTTTACGGTGCAGATCAAAACGGCTCATCGTCCTCAATACCATCTTCGCCCTTGCGCTTTCGTTCACGCGATTTGATCTTTGTCTGAGCGGCCAAGGTGCTGTGTTGCAGGCGGTAGGACTCGTTGCCCGTTTCGACGATATGGCAGTGGTGTGTCAGCCGATCCAGCAACGCTGTGGTCATCTTGGCGTCGCCAAACACACTCGACCATTCCGAGAAGCTGAGATTGGTGGTGATGACCACGCTGGTGTACTCGTACAGTTTTGAAAGCAGGTGAAATAACAGCGCGCCACCACTCTGACTGAAGGGCAAATACCCAAGCTCATCGAGTATCACCAGGTCTGTCCGAAGCAGTCCCTGGGCGATTCGGCCTGCCTTACCATCGTACTTTTCACGCTCCAGCAGGTTGACGAGATCGACCGTGGAGAAGAACCGTACTCGTTTGTTATGAGTGGTGATTCCGGACACGGCCAAGGCACTGGCCAGGTGTGTTTTTCCGGTTCCAGGCCCACCGATGAACACGACATTTTGCGCAGTCTCCGTAAACTCAAGGCTGGATAATTCCTTGATTAGACGGGCATCAGCGCTGGAAGCGCTGAAGTCAAAGCCAGCTAAATCACGGTGCATGGGGAGCTTTGCCATGTTCATCTGATGATTCACTGAGCGCACGGCGCGATCTGCCTGCTCCTGTTGGAGCAGATGCTCAAGCAGCCACTTCGAGGATGCCGTCGAAGCTTCTCCCTGGGCCGCCAGTTCTTCCCAAGCTTGCGCCATGCCATGCAGACGCAGTTCTTTAAGTTCTGCCATCAAGTCACGCATTGCGGCTCTCCTCATCTGTTGTACGGAGTTGGTCATATCGGGCCGTGTTGGCAACGGGAGCCACCTTGAGTTGCAGGCTGGTTTCTACGGAAGGCGGTGGTGCAGTAGCGGTGAGTCGGGCGAGAACATTTAAGATGTGATCGGCACTCAGACTTCCCGACTCAAGCACCAGTTCTACCGCTACCAGCACCGGGTCGAGACCTGCGATGGGCACGGCAGCGAGCACCTGCGTCATGATTCGATCACCATTGCTGTGACGTCTCAGGCCCCGTTTGAGAAGCCGCAACGGATTGGGCAGATCGGCAAACGGTGCGCCATTGCGCAGTGCACCCGGCTTGCGTTCGATGAGTGGGATGTAATGCTGCCAGTCAAAACTGACCTGATCTCGATCAAAGAGGCGCTCGTGGCTGGCAATCATTGCGTCATCGGCGATGACTACGATCCGGGATGGGTAAAGACGGCTGCTGACCCACTGGCCGACTCGCTCACAAGGCACCGAATAGCGATTTCGCGCCACGCTGATCAGGCAGGTGCTGGAGACCCGAACGGTGCGCTCGACGTAGCCATCAAAGGCCGTCGGCATCGGCATCATTTCGACCCGTTCCAGCTCCAAAACTTCCGCCACCGTAAGTCCGTTGTACTGCGGATGCAGCAGCTCGTTCCAGAGCGCACGACAGCGTTGGCCGAGCCAGGCATTCAGTTCCTCGAAGGTGTGGAACATGCAGTTTTGAGCGTCAAGCCAAATGCGCCGTCGACTGTCTTGAACGTTCTTCTCGACAATGCCCTTTTCCCAGCCAGAGGCTACGTTGCAGAAATCCGGATCGAACAGGTAGTGCGCGCACATCACGGAAAACCGGGCATTGACCGTGCGGCCCTTGCCTTTATTGACCTTGTCGACAGCCGTTTTCATGTTGTCGTAGATGCCGCGACGCGGCACGCCACCTAACGCTCCGAACGAGCGCGTATGTGCATCGAATAGCATCTCGTGACCTTGGCTAGGGTATGCAACCAACCAGAATGCGCGACTGGCGCACAGCTTCATGTGGGAGACCTGGATGCGTCGAAACAGGCCTCCGATCAGCAGCCCTTCTTCGCTCCAGTCAAATTGAAAAGCTTCACCGAGCGCAAACGTCAGCGGTACAAAAGCGCGTAAAGACTTGCCTTGTTCACCTCGCCACGAGCGTACAAACGCCGTGAGCTGGCTGTAGCCGCCGTCATAACCCTCGGCCTTGATCTGCTCGAAAAGTGCTTTGGCGCTTCTGCGATTGTGCTTTGCCCGGAACGAATCGGCTTTCAGCGCCTGTTCCAGCGTGTCGTGGAAAGGGCTGAGTTTGTTGAAGGTCGCGCACCGCTGGTACGCCGGCTGAGTAGCTTCGGGCGCTCTGACCCATTTTCGGATGGTGTTTCTCGACAGCCCGGTACGCTTGGCTATCTGGTGCAGCGAGAGCTTGTCGCGGAAGTACATCCGCCGGATTTTTCCCAACATTTCCATGCTGATCACCCTGTGTTCTCCTGCTCGGAAAGTGAGCAGAAGCAGTTGAACACCTGGGTCAGTTTTCAGTCGGCAGAACAGCCTTTACTGGGTCAGTTTTCGGTCAGCGGCAACAATCTAAATAGGCTTTCAGGGTTTTCGCCCGTGGGTCTGTCAGGCGATCTGTATCACCTGTTGCCCAATATCCTGACTTTGAGAAAGGTTGGCATGGCGGCCCGCCCGCGAGGAGGGTGAGTTCTCTAGGCTGAAGGTTCGCTTGTTGTAACAATTCCCTCGGTGTTAACGAATGGATATCACCAGGACAAGCTACTTTCCATTCTGGATGATTTAGGGTGAGCGTCTTTTGAGCAATTTCGTCGATTTCTACACATAACTTGTTGGTAAATCCTGCCGCGCACAAGCCAAAATCCAGCCCACCTGCTCCGCTGAAGAGAGAAATCATTGTTTTCGTTGGTTTGCTACTCACGCCTTATTCTCACTTTTGGTATTCGAGCAACTCGTCGCCATAGAAACTGAATTCTCGCAATTGGGGCTGTCAGGTTGCTATGTTTGGTGGCCCCGGTGGAGTCAAGCTCATTGAAATCAGCCAATAAAAGCGATCTTCTAGATTGCTTGGCGAAAAGGCTCGTAGCTAAACCCCCTTGCGGCGGGCTGTGTCAAGAAGTCGTGAGCTAACTGTGTTGATACGCATAGGGGCTACCATTTGGCAGCCCCTTTTTTGGTGCATTCATTTCACTTATTAGTGAGAACGTTTCACGTTTTAATGATTTTGGGCGCATTTGGCAGCCGCTTGGGGTATTCCTAGCCACCAGTTTCATACACGGTTCCGCAAGAAATAAAGAAATTACCTTCGTCGGCACCAGTCTCCTAAATCAGCGGGGATCTCGTTCCCCACTGCTTGGTTAGGAAGTAAGCCCAGTCTCTGAGCTGGGGACTCTGAACAACGACAATAACACGCCCACTTGCGACACTTAATGTGCCCATCGACAACCGGATCAGAAGTCCAGGTTGGATACCGCCAAGGCGTTGCTTTCGATGAAGTCACGGCGAGGTTCGACCGCATCACCCATCAGGGTGTTGAAGATCTGGTCTGCGCCAATGGCGTCTTCGATTGTCACTTTGAGCATCCGGCGAACACTCGGATCCATGGTGGTTTCCCACAGTTGATCCGGGTTCATTTCACCCAGACCTTTGTATCGCTGGATGGTGTGACGCTTGGTGCTTTCGGCCATCAGCCAGTCCAGCGCTTCCTTGAACTCGGTGACCGCCTTGCGACGCTCGCCACGCTGGATGTATGCGCCTTCGTCCAGCAGAGTGCTCAATTGAGCGCCCAGGGAAACGACGGTTTTATAGTCGTTGCTGCCGAAGAAGTCGCGGTTGAAAGTGACGTAGTTCGACAGGCCGTGGGAGAACAGCTCGACCTCTGGCAGCCAGACGTTACGTTCACGGTCTTCACGCAGGCTGGCCTTATAGACCAGACCCGACTTCTCGACGGTACGCAGGCGAGCTTCGTACTGTGCCAGCCAATCCTGCATTGCAGCGTGATCAGACAGTTGCTCCATGCTTACGGGAGGCAAGTAGATGAAGTGCTCGGTCAGTTCCTGTGGATACAGGCGCGACAGACGCTTGAGAGTCTTCATCACCAGACGGAAGTCATTGACCAGACGCTCAAGGGCTTCACCAGAAATACCAGGTGCTTCTTCGTTCAGGTGCAGGCTTGCGTCTTCCAGGGCCGACTGCGTCATGTACTCTTCCATGGCGTCGTCGTCTTTGATGTATTGCTCTTGCTTGCCTTTCTTAACCTTGTACAACGGCGGCTGAGCGATATAGATGTAGCCTCGCTCGATCAGCTCCGGCAATTGACGGAAGAAGAACGTCAGCAGCAGGGTACGGATGTGCGAACCGTCGACGTCAGCATCGGTCATGATGATGATGTTGTGATAGCGCAACTTGTCGATGTTGTATTCGTCGCGGCCGATGCCGCAGCCCAGGGCGGTGATTAAGGTGCCTACTTCCTGGGAAGAGATCATCTTGTCGAAACGTGCCTTTTCGACGTTCAGGATTTTACCTTTCAGCGGCAGAATCGCCTGGGTCTTGCGGTTACGTCCCTGCTTGGCGGAACCGCCAGCAGAGTCACCTTCCACGAGATACAGTTCGGACAGGGCAGGGTCTTTTTCCTGGCAGTCAGCCAGCTTGCCCGGCAGCCCGGCGATATCCAGAGCGCCTTTGCGGCGGGTCATCTCACGGGCCTTGCGCGCAGCTTCACGGGCGCGGGCCGCGTCGATCATCTTGCCGACGACCAACTTGGCTTCATTCGGGTTTTCCAGCAGGAAGTCGGAGAAATACTTACCCATTTCCTGTTCGACTGCGGTCTTCACTTCGGAAGAAACCAGCTTGTCTTTGGTCTGGGAGCTGAACTTTGGATCCGGAACCTTGACCGAAATAATTGCAGTCAGACCTTCACGGGCGTCGTCACCGGTGGTGGCGACCTTGTGCTTCTTCGCCAGGCCTTCAGCTTCGATGTAGGTGTTCAGGTTACGCGTCAGTGCGGAACGGAAACCCACCAGGTGAGTACCGCCATCGCGCTGCGGAATGTTATTGGTGAAGCACAACAGGTTCTCGTTGAAGCTGTCGTTCCACTGCAAGGCGATTTCAACGCCAATGCCGTCTTCACGCTGAATGTTGAAATGGAACACCTGGTTGACCGCGGTCTTGTTGGTGTTCAGGTATTCAACGAACGCGCGCAAGCCACCTTCGTACTTGAACAGCTCTTCCTTACCGCTGCGCTCGTCCTTGAGGACGATACCAACACCGGAGTTGAGGAAGGATAGTTCACGGATCCGCTTGGCCAGGATGTCCCAGCTGAAATGGATGTTCTTGAAGGTTTCGCCGGATGCCTTGAAGTGGATCTGGGTGCCAGTGGTTTCGCTGTCGCCAACAATGGCCATCGGCGCCTGTGGCACACCGTGAATGTAGGTCTGTTCCCAGATCTTGCCGCTACGGCGAACAGTCAGGACCAATTCTTCGGACAAGGCGTTAACTACCGAAACACCTACACCGTGCAGACCGCCGGATACCTTGTAGGAGTTATCGTCGAATTTACCGCCGGCGTGCAGCACGGTCATGATGACCTCGGCTGCCGAAACGCCTTCTTCTTTATGCACGTCTACCGGGATGCCACGGCCGTTGTCGCGAACGGTGATGGACTCATCCGGGTGGATGATGATGCTGATGTCGTCGCAATAGCCGGCCAGGGCTTCGTCGATCGAGTTGTCGACCACCTCGAACACCATGTGGTGCAGGCCGCTACCATCATCGGTGTCGCCAATGTACATACCGGGACGTTTGCGTACGGCATCCAGGCCTTTCAGCACTTTAATGCTCGTTGAGTCGTACGTATTTTCTTCGCTCAATGCCTTCACTCCCGATGGTCGTGGGTCTGGGTGATACGGCCCTG
>NZ_JBOIBY010000517.1:0-23609 GCF_050739655.1 Pseudomonas sp.
GGACTCACCCTTGAGGTCGAACTTCAGTTCGACGATGCCACTTTCAAGAGCCTTAACCGTGATGGCTTTACCTTCGTAAATCATCAACTGATCTCCACGATATGGAAGCTGAACAGTACACGTCGGACAGCAGGCGAATGGCTCGGCAGGGACGTCAATCGTCGATGCTACGCCCATTCCCCCGGCACACCCGCCAACGCGATAGTCGGGATTCTGTAGAGCGATCTGAAACAAACGCTCAATTCATACGCCCGTTTGATTTGGGTACGCCACCTTCACGGAATTTCCGACAATTGTCAATCGCCCAAAATGCGAGTTGAAACGCGACTTTGCGGTCATTTCTGTAGGACAACGACCTACTGCATGCGTTTGCATGTAGAGACATTCATAGGATTAATCGTTAGAAAATTCGCCCTAATTCGCTGCAGCCTTTGCGGAACAAGCTACGCTGGCGAAACCTCTGGGAAATTTGAACGCTGCTGGCGAACGCCAGGCGTAAGATGAAATACAACTGAATTACCGGCCTGCCTGGCCATCCAGCCCGATGATGTTGTCGGGCTTTTTATTGCTTTTGCTTTGGCTTTCTGTAGGAGCAAGCTTGCTCGCGAAAACCTTTAGGCGCCGCGACCATTCAGGATGAACGCGTCATCGTTAACGTTTTTCGCGAGCAATCGAGCGTCGACCGGCTGCTCCTACAGGAATAGTGTCAGGCAAGTGCTTTGAGCGTGGCATCGATGTGCTGCAAGACCTCAGCCTCGCCCTTCTCGCCCCAATACAGGGCAATCATTTGCTTATCGGCCTCAACCTTGTAGACGTTGCTTGGCAATTTTTCGAAATGATTGAGCAGCGAAGGTTCTTCGCAAATTTCCTGCCATTGATTCACCCAAACGCCCGGCGACTTCTGCCAGTAACTCCAGCAAGCCGGCTGAATGCCGCGCCGTGGCCGATGGTACTGCGCACAAGGGTTTGGCGGCTCCTGGCCGAGCCAGTGCGGCCACTCCTGGGGCGCCAATTGCATGGCCAGCCCGATGCGGCGCGCCTCCATGCGCAGGGCCATGCGACCACTCTGATGGCGCGATGGTCGCAACCATGCCAGGGGGCTTAGTACCACCAGCAGGATTGACACCACTATCCAGACCGTCATATCTGTACTCCCGATTTTGAATGAGCGGATTGGGCCACCTAGGAACCAAAGCGCTTGAAACCAGCCATACTTACCAATATTGCGTTTCTCAGGAGAAGCACCTCATGCCCTACGAGCATATTCTGGTCGCTGTAGATCTAACCGAAGAGTGCGACCCTGTCATACACCGCGCTCGCGAACTTTCGGTAGGCAGCGGCGCAAAACTATCCATGGTCCACATTGTCGAGCCCATGGCCATGGCCTTTGGTGGTGACGTGCCAATGGACCTGTCACAACTGCAACAGCAACAGTTCGATCAGGCCAAGGAGCGCCTCGATCGCTTGATCGTGAAGTATCCGGAACTCTCCCGGGAAAACTGCCACCTGACCTACGGCCAGCCACGCCAGGAGATTCACCACCTGGCCAAGGAACAGCACTGCGACATGATCGTGGTGGGCAGTCACGGCCGGCATGGCCTGGCACTGCTGCTGGGTTCCACCGCCAATGACGTGCTGCATGGCGCGCCTTGCGATGTGCTTGCGGTGCGCCTGCAAAGCAAAAGCTGACACCACGCCACTACTGTAGGAGCGAGCTTGCTCGCGATGGACGTCAACGATGACGCTGGGTGCCTGACACCCCGCGGCGCACTCAGGTTCTTCGCGAGCAAGCTCGCTCCTACAGGTACAAAATCTCGATTCAAACGTGAAAAAGCCCGGCGTTCATTAATGAACGCCGGGCTTTTTCATGACCGGATCAATCAGGCATCCAGCTCAGCCCAACGCTCGACCATCACCTCGAGTTCAGCCTGCAGCTGCGACAGCTGAGCGATCACAGCAGCGGTTTCCGCCGCCGGGCGCAGGTAGAACCCTGCATCCGCCATCTGTGCTTCAACGGCGGCGATCTGCTGCTCCATGGCTTCGATCTGACCCGGTAATGCTTCCAGCTCACGCTGCAACTTGTAGCTCAGCTTTTTCTTCGCCACTGGTGCATCGACCGCAGCCGCAACCGGCGCAGGCTCGGCCTTCACCACAGCAGAATTCAGGTCGGCCTTGCCGGATTTGCTTTCGGTCACACCGAGCAGGCGCGGCGAGCCGCCCTGACGCAGCCAGTCCTGATACCCACCTACGTACTCGCGAACCTTGCCTTCACCTTCAAAGACCAGAGTGCTGGTGACCACGTTGTCGAGGAATGCCCGGTCGTGGCTGACCATCAGCACGGTGCCGTTGAAGGTCAGCAAGACCTCTTCCAGCAGTTCGAGGGTTTCCACGTCGAGGTCGTTGGTAGGTTCGTCGAGTACCAACAGGTTCGCCGGTTTGCTGAACAGTTTGGCCAGCAACAGGCGGGCACGCTCACCACCGGACAGCGCCTTGACCGGCGTGCGGGCACGCTGTGGGCTGAACAGGAAGTCACCGAGATAACTCAGTACGTGGCGGCTCTGGCCGTCGATATCGATAAAGTCGCGACCTTCGGCGACGTTGTCGATCACGGTTTTTTCCAGATCCAGCTGATGACGCAACTGGTCGAAGTAGGCGACGTCGATCTTCGTCCCCTCTTCCACCTTGCCGCTGGTGGGTTGCAGACCACTGAGCATCAGCTTGAGCAGCGTGGTCTTTCCGGTGCCGTTGGCGCCGAGCAGACCAATACGGTCGCCACGCTGCAACACCATCGAGAAATCCTTGATCAGGAACGGGCCGTCCGGATGGGCGAAGCTCACGTTCTCGAGCACCATCACCTGCTTGCCGGACTTTTCAGCGGTATCCAGCTGGATATTGGCCTTGCCGGTGCGCTCGCGACGTTCGCTGCGCTCGACGCGCAGAGCTTTCAAAGCACGTACACGACCCTCGTTACGGGTACGACGAGCCTTGATGCCTTGGCGAATCCACACTTCTTCCTGGGCCAGGCGCTTGTCGAACAGCGCGTTGGCGGTGGCCTCGGCGGCCAACTCGGCTTCCTTGTGTACGAGGAAACTGGCGTAGTCGCCGTTCCAGTCGATCAGACCACCGCGGTCCAATTCGAGGATGCGGGTTGCCAGGTTTTGCAGGAAGGAACGGTCGTGCGTGATGAACAACACGGCGCCCTGAAAGTCCTTCAGTGCCTCTTCGAGCCAGGCGATGGCACCGATGTCCAGGTGGTTGGTCGGTTCGTCGAGCAGCAGCAGGTCCGGTTCGGAAACCAGGGCCTGGGCCAACAGGACGCGACGACGCCAGCCACCGGATAATTCGGCAAGGGTCTTGTCCGCAGGCAGCTGCAGACGACTCAAGGTACTGTCCACCAGCGTCTGCAAACGCCAGCCGTCACGGGCTTCGAGGTCGTGCTGGACGTGCATCAATTTGTCCAGATCGGCGTCGGTGACGATGTTCTGGCTCAGGTGGTGGTATTCGGCAAGCAACTTGCCGACACCGTCCAGCCCTTCGGCAACCACATCGAACACGGTCCGCTCGTCGGCTACCGGCAATTCTTGCGGCAATTCGCCAATTTTGAGGCCCGGAGCGCGCCAAACGGCGCCGTCATCGGGCTTCTGGTCGCCCTTGACGAGCTTCATCATGCTGGACTTGCCAGTGCCATTGCGGCCGATGATGCACACCCGCTCTCCACGGGCGATCTGCCAGGACACCTTGTCCAACAACGGCATAGCGCCGAAAGCAAGGGACACATCGCTGAATTTGAGCAGGGTCATGAGCTTCTCCAAAAACCGGGCGCGCATTCTACCTGAATCGAGGCATCAGAAGGCCGGCAATTTCACTGTCGAAGCACTCTGCACAACAAATGTTGCGAACTGATGCCGACAGGTCCGCAAAGCTTTCACCCGCTGCTGGCAAAAGGCTAAGCTACGAATAATTCAGTGTGGGCATCGCCAGCACTTGTCATGTTTTTACTGTCTGGACGTCTCATGCGCAGTCGCCTTCTCAATTTTTTGTCCTGTTTTTTATTGTCTGCCGCTGCCGTTCAATGCGCCCAGGCGGTAGACCTGTCCACCCAACGCCAATATTACGATGAAGCCAAGCGCGCCCTGGCCAAGGGTGATACCGGCCCGTATTTCCGTTACAGCCAGGCCTTGGCAGACTATCCGCTGGAACCCTACCTGGCCTACGACGAACTGACCGCGCGACTGAAAACCGCCAGCAACGCGGAAATCGAGAAATTCCTTGCTGAGCACGGCGACCTGCCCCAAGCCAACTGGATGAAGCTGCGCTGGCTGCGTTGGCTGGCCGATCGCGGCGACTGGGCCACCTTCGTCAAATACTACGACCCCAAGATGAACTTCACTGAACTGGACTGCCTGAACGCGCAGTACCAGATCAGCCATAACCTCAAATCCGAAGGCTATGCCAGCGCCAACAAGCTCTGGCTGACCGGCAAATCGCAACCAGCGGCGTGTGACGCGCTGTTCGGCATGTGGGCCGCCGAAGGCCAGTTGACCGAGCAAAAACGCTGGGAGCGCACCAAGCTTGCCGCCCAGGCGCGCAATTACCCACTGGCCATCAGCCTGGCCAACGGCCTGACCACCCTCGCCCCTCGTGGCCGTTTGCTGGTGGATGTGGCGCAAAACCCGGAACTGTTGAACCAACCGTCGCGCTTCACCCCGGCCGACGAGCCGATGTCGGATGTGGTCAGCCTCGGTCTGCGCCGCCTCGCCCGCCAGGACCCGGACCGGGCGATGGCCCTGCTCGACGGTTATGCCAGCAGCATGCACTTTTCCCGCGACGAAAAAGTGGCCATCGCCCGGGAAATCGGCTTGACCCTCGCCCGTCGCTTCGACAGCCGTGCGCTGGACATGATGACCAAATACGATCCGGAACTGCGTGACAACACAGTGTCCGAATGGCGCTTGCGCCTGCTCCTGCGCCTGGCACGCTGGGACGATGCCTATCAGCTGACCCGCCGCCTGCCGCAAGACCTGGCCACCACCAATCGCTGGCGCTATTGGCAGGCCCGTAGCCTGGAACTGGCACAGCCACAGAATCCGGAAGCGCAAAACCTCTATAAAAACCTGGCTCGCGAACGCGACTTCTACGGGTTTCTCGCCGCCGACCGATCGCAGTCACCCTACTCGCTGACCAATAAACCGCTGGTACTCAGCCAGGCACTGATCAATAAAGTGCGCAATACCCCCGGTGTTCGTCGCGCCCTCGAGTTCCATGCCCGCGGGCAGATCGTCGATGGACGTCGCGAGTGG
Source organism: Pseudomonas sp. (assembly GCF_050739655.1). GTDB lineage: Bacteria > Pseudomonadota > Gammaproteobacteria > Pseudomonadales > Pseudomonadaceae > Aquipseudomonas. Next base: position 5,301 of record NZ_JBOIBY010000517.1, read on the forward strand.
TATCACGTCAGCCGCCATTTCAGCCGCGATGAAATGGTTGCCCAGGCAAAACTGGCCTATGACTTGAAATGGTATTTCCCGGCGATTCGCACGATCAGCCAGGCGCAGTATTGGGATGACCTGGATATTCGATTCCCGATGGCGCACCGCAATACGCTGGTGCGTGAAGCCAAAAATCGTGGCCTGCACTCCAGCTGGGTGTTTGCCATCACCCGTCAGGAAAGTGCCTTCATGGACGATGCCCGCTCTGGCGTCGGCGCCTCGGGCTTGATGCAGTTGATGCCCGCCACGGCCAAGGAAACGGCGCGCAAGTTCAGTATTCCTTACGCTTCGCCACAGCAACTGTTCGACCCGGACAAAAACATCCAGCTCGGCGCCGCCTACCTGAGCCAGGTGCACAGCCAGTTCAACGGCAACCGCGTCCTCGCCTCCGCCGCCTACAACGCCGGCCCCGGCCGCGTGCGCCAGTGGCTGCGCGGCGCGGATCACCTGAGCTTCGATGTATGGGTAGAAAGCATCCCGTTCGACGAAACCCGTCAGTACGTGCAAAACGTGTTGTCGTATTCGGTGATCTACGGCCAAAAACTCAACTCACCACAGCCGATCGTGGATTGGCATGAGCGGTATTTCGATGATCAGTAACCGGTAATGCCGGTTACGTAGGAGCTGCCGCAGGCTGCGATCTTTTGATCTTGTTTTAAAAAATGCCCGCTCAATCGATGCGGGCTTTTTTTGGTCTAACTACGCCACCCCGGCTTTTTTAGCAGCCTGTTCGCCTTGATCGGTCAAGCGATACCGTTGAGCCGGACTATTGGGTGAGTCCGGAGAAGTCATCTCAACCAAACCTTTAGCCAACGCCGGTTTCAGATAGTTGGCCCTAAAGGTTGCCTTATGAACCAACCCTATCTGCACCATCAGCTCGCTAATCTTGAGCGGAGCGTTCCCGTGAAGCACCCCAAGCAGTTTCGCTACTTGGTCGGTTACTGGGTCGATTACTGGGTCGGTTAGTGCCTCGCTTCCGGCCGCCTCCCGAAGCGCCACGCTCAGGGCCTGAAGCATGAACTCGACGAAAGGCGTCGACTCGGCCAACTGGTCCGCCGCCGACAATGCCGCGTAGTAAGCATCCTGCTGCTCCCGGATAACCGCTTCGACCGGAAGATAGGCCAATATCGGGCGCCACTGGCTCAGGATCAATGTTTGCCAAAGACGACCCATGCGCCCGTTACCATCCGCGAAGGGATGAATAAATTCGAACTCGTAATGAAATACACAACTGATAATCAACGGATGCCAATCTGAATGGCCAACCCATGCCAGCAAATCGTCAATCAAATGCGGAACGCGACTCGGTGGAGGCGCCATATGGAACAATCGATCGCCACGGTAGATTCCAACACCAGCTTGGCGAAGCTGTCCGAAATCATCGATCAAGCCATGCATTAGCAGCTCATGGGTTCGAAGCATGTCAGCTCGACGGGCGGGCTGCCATTGAGGCATGGCTTCGTAGGCAGCGAAAGCATTACGAACCTCCTGGATTTCCCGGGGCAATCCCAGCACTCGCCGCCCCGCCAGTACAGCAGTCACTTGCTCGATACTGAGGGTATTGTTTTCAATAGCCAATGAAGCCTGAATCGTCCGAATACGATTGCCACGCCGCAATTGAGGCGTCTGCCGGGAGTCATCCACAGACGATAGCTGACCGATCTGCTCACTGATTTCGGCGATCAACGCGAGCATTTTCGTGGTCAAGGTCAACGGAGGTTGGTAAAGGCTCATTCCCTCATCCATGCTCGTCACTGAGGCGGACATGATGCCCGAACCTCACAGCATTTATTCAACCTCATGACCCTTTCCGACGTTCTCGGAACCATATTCTTCACGCTCCAAACCAGCGCCAAACTGCAACGCCGCCAACCGCGCATACAGCGCATTGCTGGCGATGAGTTCCTGGTGCGTACCCACCGCCACCAACTTGCCTTGATCCATCACCGCAATACGGTCGGCATTTTTTACCGTGGCCAGGCGATGGGCGATGACCAGGGTGGTGCGGTTTTTCATCAGGCTCGGTAACGCTTGCTGGATAAGGTGCTCGCTTTGCGCATCAAGGGCGCTGGTGGCTTCGTCGAGTAACAGGATTGGCGCATCCACCAGCAGCGCCCGGGCGATGGCCAGGCGCTGCCGCTGGCCGCCGGACAAGCCGAGCCCGCCATCGCCCAGATGCGTCTGGTAACCGTTGGGCATGGCTTGAATGAAGTCGTGGGCGTAGGCGATTTTTGCCGCTTCCTGGACTTCGGCCAACGTCGCCGCAGGGTTGCCATAACGGATGTTCTCTTCGATGCTGCCGAAAAACAGGGCCGGGGTTTGCGATACCAGCGCGAAGCAGCGACGCAGGTCCAGCGGATCGAGTCGGGTCAACGGCGTGCCATCGAGCAGGATGCGTCCTTGCGCAGGGTCGTAGAAGCGCAAAAGCAGGTCATAAACGGTCGACTTGCCGGCCCCTGAAGGCCCGACCAATGCCAGTGTTTCGCCAGCCCGGATGCTCAGGCTCAAACCGTCGACGGCATAGCTTTCGGGGCGCGACGGGTAGGAAAAACGCACGTCCTGAAGTTCCAAATCGCCGTTCACTCGCTCAGGCAACACCACAAGATCGGTGGTGGGCGGTTGAATGATGTTTTCCGAGCGCAGCAATTCGGCAATCCGCTCAGCAGCGCCGGCAGCGCGCTGCAGTTCGCCGATCACTTCACTCAGGGTGCCGAACGCACTGCCAACAATCAGGCTGTAGAAAACAAACGCTGCCAGCTCGCCGGCAGTAATGCGCCCGGCAATCACGTCCATGCCACCGACCCAGAGCATGACGCCTACCGCACCCAGCACCAGTACGATTACCAGCGTAATCAGCCAAGCCCGTTGAAAGATGCGTTTACGCGCAGTGTTGAACGCTTCCTCCACGGTTGCGGCAAAGCGCTGTTCGTCCTGGGACTGATGGTTATAGGCCTGCACGGTTTTAATTTGGCCAAGGGTTTCGGAAACATAGCTGCCGATATCGGCGATCCGGTCCTGACTCAAGCGCGACAGGTTTCGCACTCGACGGCCAAAGATCAGGATCGGCGCGATCACCAAGGGCAAGGCGACCACGACGATGCTGGTGAGCTTGGGATTGGTGACAAACAACAGGACGATCCCACCGATCACCATCAACAGGTTGCGTAAAAACAGTGACAACGAAGAGCCGATCACCGATTGCAGCAGCGTGGTATCGGCGGTCAGGCGTGACTGGATTTCGGAGCTGCGGTTGTTTTCGTAGAACCCCGGATGCAGGTAGATCAAATGGTTGAACACCTGACGACGGATGTCAGCGACGCAGCGCTCACCGATCCACGACACCAGATAAAACCGGGCGAAGGTGCCGACCGCCAATCCAACCACCAGCAGCATGAACACGACGATGGATTGGTTAAGCAGGTGCGGCGACTGGGTCATGAACCCCTGATCCACCAGCATGCGAATCCCTTGCCCCATGGACAAGGTGATGCCCGCCGTGACGATCAACGCCAGCAAGGCTCCGAACGCATGCCAGCGATAAGGGGCGATGAAGCGGCTGGCCAGACGAATGGCGCGGCGGTGTCGAACAGTGAGCATTGGCATCATCCAGGGCGGCTCGATCAATAGGGTTCAACCTACACCGATCAATGGGGTGGAACCGGGTAAATCACAATGAGTCAGGTTAATTATGTCCACCAAGACTAGGCGCTAGACGCTATCGGTCTAAGGTCTGTGTGGCAACGTCGCGGTATTTCTGTTGGACTGGTACTGCCGCCTCGCACTGATCGCAGGGAGTTGTCACAGCCTGGTCACCTGGCGGTATTAAAGTAGGCATACAACCTGATGAGGAGACAGGCCATGTCCTTGCAACACAGCAGCGATGACAAGATTCAAGTGATCCGCACGCAGCCAGACCAGTCTCTGGGTTGCTCGATTATCGATGAACAGGGTCGCGAAGTACCGATCACTGAAAAGATGATCCAGAAAGCGTGCAGCGAACTGGACAAGCGATTGGTCAAGCCTGCCGAACAAAAGTGATATAGCCACCGTCTTCTGACCCGGTCCTTGGTGGCCGGGTTTTTTATGGGCCGCGGTTTGATCGGCCTTGTGTGGAGCTGCCGCAGGCTGCGATTTTTTGATCTTGCTACTAAAAACAAAATCAAAAGATCGCAGCCTCGTTGCACTCGACAGCTCCTACAGGATCCGATCCCGGTCTTCAGATGGCGGTTGCGCCGAGGGCCGCTACGATTTGATGCAATTCTGGTGCATTTCCCTCGATCCGCACCGTCAACCCATCGATTTCCCGTCGCGATGGATAGTTCTTGCGCAATGCATCGAACGCGGCGCGCTGCTCGTTGACGCTGCCGACCAGGCTACGGCGAAAATCCGCATCGTCACGGCGCGGGTCGTACACGCCGCGGCACAGCATCGCCAGCGACCAGGCTGGATCGCTTTGCGCACTCAAGCACACTTGCGCCAGCCAAGGTGCAGGCAACAGATCGCTCAGGCTGACCTTGACCGGCTGCCCGGCGAAGTCGCAATAGGCCTGATAGATCTGCGCCGTCCCGCGTTGTTTGCCATCCAGGCTGTATCCGGCAATGTGCGGCGTCGCGATAACACAGAGTTCCGCCAAAGCTACATCGACTTCCGGCTCGCCTTCCCAGACATCAAGCACCGCTTGAAGGTCTTCGCGCTCCAGCAGCACATCACGCAGCGCGGTATTGTTAACCACCGGCCCACGACTGGCGTTGATCAGCCAGGCGCCTGGCTTGAGTTGATTCAGGCGCTTTTTATCGAACAGGTGCCAGGTCGACTGCGAGCCTCGCTTGATCAATGGTGTGTGAAGGCTGATGACGTCGCATTGCTCGATGATTTCTTCAAGGCTGACGTAGTCGCCAGCTTCGGCTGCTTGCCGTGGAGGATCACAAACCAGCACGTTCCAACCCAGCCCTTGCAGGACCTTGACCAGTCGCCCGCCCACTTCACCGGCCCCGACCACACCGTAGGTGCGCTGGGTCAGGTCGACGCCTTCGATCTCGGCCAGCGTCAGCAGGCTGCCGAGCACATAGTCGACCACACCCCGGGCATTACAACCCGGCGCGCTGGACCAGGTGATCCCGGCTTGCTGAAAGTATTCCAGGTCCAGGTGATCAGTGCCGATGGTGCAGGTACCGACAAAGCGCACCTTGCTGCCTTCAAGCAAGGCACGGTTGACGTTGGTCACCGAGCGCACCAGCAATACGTCGGCCTGCTCGACGGTGGCGCGGTCGATGGAACGTCCCGGCACCCGGCGAATTTCACCGAAACCTCCAAAAAAGGCATCGAGCAGGGGAATATTTTCGTCGGCAACAATCAACATGGCAGGCTCCTTTGGCGGACCGGCAGTTTAGGCGTAGATCACGCCCGGCGCCTAGCGCGTTGATCCCCCCTGCAGGAGCTGCCGAAGGCTGCGATCTTTTGATTTTGTTTTTTAAAGCGAGATCAAAAGATCGCAGTCTTCGGCAGCTCCTACGCAAGTTCGTGTAAAGCTGCAGATTTACAAATCCTCAACACAGTCTTTTCCTGACCGTTGCGTCAAGGCGTAGAATGCGTCGCCTTGCGCATCAAAACCCTTTGGACGCTTCGCCTGTGAATTCTGTGACTGACACCACCACTACCACCCAACCTCGCACGACCCCGATTCGCCTGGAACTCAAGGGCCTGCTCAGCCTGGCCGTGCCAATCATGGTCGCGCAACTGGCCACCACGGCCATGGGCTTCGTCGATGCGGTGATGGCCGGCCGCGTCAGCCCGCGGGACCTGGCCTCGGTGGCCTTGGGTAACTCGATCTGGATTCCGGTCTATCTCTTGATGTCCGGCGTTTTATTGGCAACCACGCCCAAGGTCGCACAACGCTTTGGCGCCGGGCAGCTGGACGAGATCGGTCCACTGGTGCGTCAGGCGCTGTGGCTCGCTCTGTTCGTCGGGTTGATCGGCAGTGGCCTGCTGCTGGGCGCCGAGCCGATCCTGCATTGGATGAAAGTCGATCCGCAACTGATCGACCCGAGCATGGGATACCTGCACGGTATCGCGTTCGGTTTGCCGGGCATGGCTTTCTATTACGTACTGCGCTGCTACAGCGATGGCATGGGTCGCACCCGCCCGAGCATGGTCATTGGCTTGTGTGGCCTGCTGCTGAACATTCCACTGAACTACACGCTGATCTACGGCCATTTCGGCGCACCGGCCCTGGGCGGCGTCGGCTGCGGCTGGGCCAGCGGCATCGTGATGTGGTTCATGGCCTTGAGCATGGCCGCCTGGACGTTCTGGGCACCCTTCTATGCCCGCACTCGAGTACTGGTGCGCTTCGATTGTCCGCAATGGGCCCTGATCAAGCGCCTGGTCGGCATTGGTCTGCCGATCGGGATCGCCGTATTCGCCGAGTCCAGCATTTTCGCAGTCATTGCCCTGTTGATCGGTAGCCTGGGTTCCACCGTGGTTGCCGGACATCAAATCGCCCTGAACATCAGCTCGCTGCTGTTCATGATTCCGTACTCGCTGGGAATGGCAGTGACCGTAAGGGTCGGTCAGGCGCTGGGGGCCGGCAATCCTTATCAGGCGCGGTTCGCGGCGAAAGTCGGGCTCGGTGCAGCGCTGGTGTTTGCGGCGTTTTCAGCGACGCTCATTTTGTGCCTGCGCGAGCCGATCGCCTCGATCTACACCCCTGACAAGAGCGTGATCCAGATTGCATCGATGCTGATTGTCTATGCCGCGCTGTACCAGTTCTCCGATGCCATCCAGGTGATTTGCGCTGGCGCGTTGCGTGGGTACCAGGACACTCGGGTGACGATGATCCTGACCTTGTTCGCCTACTGGGGCATCGGCCTGCCGGTCGGTTACGCGCTGGGACTGACCGATTGGCTCGGTCCGGCCAGCGGCCCGAGCGGGTTATGGGAAGGGTTGATTGCCGGCTTGAGCTGTGCGGCGCTGATGCTGTCGATTCGCCTGACGCGCAGTGCGCGCAAACGGATTCGTAACAGCCACTCGGTGGTTTGAGCCTCTATTACCGGCACAAAAAACTGTGGGAGCTAGCCTGCTAGCGATGACGGCGGCACATTCGACATCTTCTTTGAATGTGAAGGCCCTATCGCTAGCAGGCTAGCTCCCACAGTAGTCATGGGTCGGCCACAGAATTTTCGATCAACCGAATTTATGGCTGCAGGGTTTGTGTTTGCTTCTGCCCTTAGTCGGACTTCTTGCGAATCCAATACAGGTAGGTGCCGGCGTCTTCGTGCTGCGCAACCAGTTCGTGGTCTAGAAACACACAGAACTTGGGGATATCGCGACGGGTCGACGGGTCGGTGGCAATCACCTTGAGCAGGCCGCCGGGCACCAGGTCACGGATGTGCTGGTGCAACATCATCACCGGCTCCGGGCAGTTCAGACCGGTGGCGTCGAGGGTGCCGTCAACCGGTTTATCAAGCATTTCACTCATGATTCACTCCTGAAACTTGCCGGCATTGTCGCGCATTGCCGGGTGCAACGTCATCTTTTGGCTAGCACCGTACCTGTGGGAGCGGGCTTGCTCGCGAAGGCGAACTGTCAGCCGACATAATTGCTGAATGACCCACCGTATTCGCGAGCAAGCCCGCTCCCACATTGGTCCACGTGTATTAGCGAGACTTCGGCTTTTTCACATCCAGACGGCGCAGATGACAGGTCACTTCCTCACGGTCGTGGTACAGCTGCTTGCAACCGATCTCGACGCGAATGCCCCGCGCCTTGAAGCCGTCGGCAATGCGTTCGAGCAACCGCTTCACTTCGGCATAACGCTGCTTCATCGGCAACTTGAGGTTGACCACCGCTTCGCGGCAATGGCCCTCGCCGATCCACTCTTCCAGCATCGCGGCGTTGCGCGCCGGTTTTTCGACGATGTCGCAGACCATCCAGTCCACCGGCTGCTTGGGTTTGAAGGTGAAACCGTCGGCCATCAGGTGCTGCACAAGCCCCGTATCCATCAGGCTTTCCGCCATCGGACCGTTGTCGATCGCCGTCACCAGCATGCCACGGTTGACCAGTTGCCAGGTCCAGCCACCGGGCGCAGCGCCGAGGTCGACGCCGGTCATGTCACTGTGCAGGCGCTCATCCCACTGATCGCGCGGGATGAAGTGGTGCCAGGCCTCTTCCAGTTTCAGGGTCGAACGGCTCGGCGCCTCTCGGGGGAATTTCAAACGCGGAATCCCCATCGGCCACATTGCCGAGTTGTTCGACTCAGCCAAGCCGACAAACACTTCACGACCGCTCTTGAAGGTCAGCAACAGTCGCGGCTTGTTGGCGTCATCCACCAGTTTTCCTGCCGCCATCAGCGCCTTGCGCAGGTGAACTTCGAATTTCTTGCAGAAGTTCGACAGTTCCTTGCCATCGTTGGTGTCGACCATTTCCAGCCACAGGCTGCCGCACAGCGGAAAGTCCGCCATATGGGCGAGGATCACGCTGATTCGGTCGTTTTCCGGCAGATCAATGAAGCTGCCCCGAGCCCATTGGCGCGGAAAGATCAAATCGGCGAAACGCTGACCACGCATCAGGCGCTCGGCGCCATCTTCTTCGGTGCAGACAAATTCAGCGCAGGCACTGGCGGCCTTGGCCTTGGCATAACCGGCCACATTCAGTTGTGCGGCAAGGTCGGAAATCTCGGAACAGACTTCGCCTTCGAAGCCCGGCCGGCAATGCATAAAAAGGGTGTTCATTCTTACTCCTGGGCAGATGGCGAGACATTCAACCACTGCGCGATGCCAAGACTTGCCCTGAAGCAAAGCCTGTCACGAAAACCGGCGCATGATAGCCGACTTCGGAACCCGGGACTTGCCCATAGAGTCCAGTTATTAGCCAGCTACTTAAAACAGAGCTAGGTTTAATGCTCTGCCCGTCCCCTCAGTCCGTAGCCGTGCGGACTTAAAGGAGTGAACGCGATGCCGTCCCTCGATAGCCTCAAAACCCTGAAAACCCTGCAAGTCGACGACAAGATCTATCACTACTTCAGCCTGCCGGATGCCGCCAAAAGCCTGGGTGACCTGGGCAAGCTGCCGATGTCGTTGAAAGTGCTGCTGGAAAACCTGCTGCGCTGGGAAGACGAAAAGACTGTGACCGGCGCCGACCTCAAGGCGATTGCCGCCTGGCTCAAGGAGCGCCGCTCCGATCGGGAAATCCAGTACCGCCCGGCGCGGGTATTGATGCAAGACTTTACCGGCGTACCCGCCGTGGTCGACCTGGCCGCCATGCGTGCCGCGATGGCCAAGGCCGGCGGCGATCCGCAGCGAATCAATCCGCTGTCGCCGGTAGACCTGGTGATCGACCACTCGGTGATGGTCGACAAGTTCGCCTCCAGCAGCGCCTTTGAACAGAACGTCGAAATTGAAATGCAGCGCAACGGTGAACGTTATGCGTTCCTGCGCTGGGGTCAAAGCGCCTTCGACAATTTCAGCGTCGTGCCACCCGGCACCGGGATTTGTCACCAGGTGAACCTGGAATACCTCGGCCGCACGGTCTGGACCAAGGACGAGGACGGTCGTACCTATGCCTTCCCCGACACGCTGGTCGGCACCGATTCCCACACCACCATGATCAACGGCCTCGGCGTGCTCGGCTGGGGCGTGGGCGGGATCGAAGCGGAAGCGGCGATGCTCGGCCAACCGGTATCGATGCTGATTCCGGAAGTGATCGGCTTCAAACTCACCGGCAAACTCAAGGAAGGCATCACCGCCACCGACCTGGTGCTGACCGTCACCCAGATGCTGCGCAAGAAAGGGGTGGTCGGCAAATTCGTCGAATTCTATGGCGATGGCCTCGCTGACTTGCCCTTGGCCGACCGTGCAACCATCGCCAACATGGCACCGGAGTATGGCGCCACCTGTGGCTTCTTTCCGGTGGATGACGTGACGCTGGAGTATTTGCGCCTGTCCGGCCGCCCCATCGAAACCGTGAAACTGGTCGAGGCCTACAGCAAGGCGCAAGGCCTGTGGCGCCTGCCGGGTAAGGAGCCGGTATTCACCGACAGCCTGGCACTGGACATGGCCAGCGTCGAAGCCAGCCTCGCCGGCCCAAAACGCCCGCAAGACCGGGTGGCGCTGCCAAATGTCGCGCAAGCGTTCAGCGACTTCCTCGGCGTCCAGCTCAAACCCACCAGCAAGGAAGAAGGTCGCCTGGAAAGCGAGGGCGGTGGCGGCGTGGCTGTGGGCAATGCAGACATGGCCGGCGAAGCGGACTACGAATTCGAGGGCCAGACCCACCGGCTGAAAAACGGCGCCGTGGTGATCGCCGCGATTACGTCCTGCACCAACACCTCCAACCCGAGCGTCATGATGGCCGCCGGCCTGGTGGCGAAAAAAGCCGTGGAAAAAGGCATGCGCCGTAAGCCGTGGGTGAAAAGCTCGCTGGCGCCCGGTTCGAAAGTGGTCACGGACTACTACAAGGCCGCCGGCCTGACGCGCTACCTCGATGAACTGGGTTTTGCCCTGGTCGGTTATGGCTGTACCACCTGCATCGGCAACTCCGGCCCCTTGCCGGAACCGATCGAAAAAGCCGTCCAGCAAGCCGACCTCACCGTTGCTTCCGTACTATCGGGCAACCGTAACTTCGAAGGTCGGGTCCATCCACTGGTGAAAACCAACTGGCTGGCCTCGCCGCCGCTGGTGGTCGCTTATGCGCTGGCCGGCACCGTACGCATTGACCTCTCCCGCGAACCTCTGGGCGAGGACCAGCACGGCAACCTGGTTTACCTGCGGGACATCTGGCCGAGCAGCCAGGAAATCGCCGACGCCGTGGAACAGGTCAACACCGCGATGTTCCACAAGGAGTACGCCGAAGTGTTTGCCGGCGACGAACAGTGGCAAGCGATCAAGGTGCCGCAAGCGGCCACCTACGTCTGGCAGGACGATTCAACCTACATTCAGCATCCACCGTTCTTTGACGGCATCGGCGGGCCACCTCCTGTGGTCAAGGACGTCACTGGCGCGCGCGTGCTCGCGCTGCTCGGCGATTCAGTCACCACCGACCACATCTCCCCGGCCGGCAACATCAAGGCCGACAGCCCGGCGGGTCGTTACCTTCGAGAGAAAGGCGTGGAGCCTCGGGACTTCAACTCCTACGGTTCACGGCGCGGTAATCATGAGGTGATGATGCGCGGTACCTTCGCCAACATTCGCATCCGCAACGAAATGCTCGGTGGCGAAGAAGGCGGCAATACCCTCTACATTCCCACCGGGGAGAAGCTGGCGATCTACGACGCGGCCATGCGTTATCAAGCCGCAGGCACGCCGCTGGTGGTCATCGCCGGGCAGGAATACGGCACCGGATCGAGCCGCGACTGGGCGGCCAAAGGTACCAATTTGCTTGGGGTAAAAGCGGTCATCGCGGAAAGTTTCGAGCGGATCCACCGCTCCAACCTGGTGGGCATGGGTGTGCTGCCACTGCAATTCAAGCTTGATCAAAACCGCAAGAGCCTCAACCTTCGTGGCACGGAAACGGTGGATATCCTCGGCCTGACGGGCGTTGAACTGATGCCCCGAATGCACCTTACCCTGGTCATCACCCGTGAAAACGGCGTCCAGGAAAAGGTCGACGTGTTGTGTCGGATCGATACGCTTAATGAAGTGGAATACTTCAAGTCGGGCGGGATTTTGCACTACGTGTTGCGACAGTTGATTGCTTCATGAATTGTTCCTGACAACGACACCGCCCTCGGGCGGTGTTTTTGTTTGAGGTCACACAATACTTGTGGGAGCGAGCCTGCTCGCGATGGGGCCGTCACATTCAAAATCATCGTTGACTGAAATACCGCAATCGCGCGCAGGCTCGCTCCCACAGGGGTTTTAGGGGAGTCGAAGGATTTACGTTGGCGCTCGACTTTTAGAATTGGCTGCAAAAAATAAAAACTCAACAAATCCCCGACCCCGCCGACACCCTGTCAAAGCCTCACGGATTGAACCAGCCATGCGTAACAACCAGCCTATTACACAACGCGAACGGACCTTTCCTGGTCAGCAACGGTTGATTTCAACCACCGACGCCAAGGGCATGATCACCTACTGCAACGACGCTTTCGTCGAGATCAGCGGGTTTTCACGTGAGGAATTGATCCGTGCACCGCATAACCTGGTGCGTCACCCCGATGTCCCGTCATCGGTGTTCGCGCACATGTGGGGCACACTGAAACAAGGCTTGCCATGGATGGGCATTGTCAAGAATCGCTGCAAGAGCGGTGATCACTATTGGGTTAACGCCTATGTGACGCCGATCTTCGAAGGCAATCAGGTGATTGGTTACGAGTCGGTGCGGATCAAACCCACCGCCGAACAGATCCGTCGCGCCGAAGCGCTCTATCAACGCATCAACCAGGGCAAGTCGGCCGTTCCTTCCACCGATAAATGGTTACCGGTTCTGCAGGACTGGCTGCCATTCATTCTTGTCAGCCAGTTGAGCTTCATGATCGGTGCCACCCTGACTTCGCAGTGGGGTTTTGCCCTCGCCGCCGGTCTTTCGGTGCCGCTGGGCCTGATGGGCCTGAGCTGGCAGCAGCGTGGCATCAAGCGTTTGCTGCGCTTGGCCGAGCAGACCACGTCCGACCCGTTGATCGCGCAGATGTACACCGATAGCCGCGGCGCCCAGGCGCGCCTGGAGATGTCGATCCTCAGCCAGGAAGCGCGGCTGAAAACCTGCCTGACCCGTCTGCAGGACACCGCCGAGCACCTGACCGACCAAGCGAAACAGTCCGATGCCCTGGCGCACAACAGCTCCAGCGGCCTGGAACGCCAGCGCGTCGAAACCGAGCAAGTCGCTACCGCGGTCAATCAGATGGCCGCGACGACCCAGGAAGTCGCCAGCCATGTGCAGCGCACCGCTGATGCAACTCAGGAAGCCAATCGCCTGACCAGTCGCGGTCGTGACATTGCCGGGGAAACCCGCGAAGCGATTCAGCGCCTGTCGGTGGTCGTCGGGGAAACCGGAATGACGGTGACCCAACTGGCCAAGGACAGCGACGAAATTGGTGGCGTGGTCGATGTGATCAAGGGCATCGCTGACCAGACCAACCTGTTGGCACTCAACGCCGCCATCGAAGCGGCCCGTGCCGGTGAGATGGGCCGTGGTTTTGCGGTAGTGGCCGATGAAGTCCGTCAGCTGGCGCAACGCACCAGCGAGTCCACCGGGCAGATTCACGCGCTGATCGCCAAGCTGCAGCAAACCGCCGGCACCGCCGTGCAGACCATGGAGGCAGGGCATCGTCAGGCTGAAGAAGGTGTGGCGCGGGTTCTGGAAGCGGATCAGGCACTGGTGGGGATCAGCGAAGCGGTGGCCAACATCACCGACATGACCACCCAGATCGCCGCAGCGACCGAAGAGCAAAGTGCCGTGGCCGAAGAAATCAGCCGCAACATCAGCAATATTTCGGAACTGGCAGATCAGACTTCGGAACAGGCACAGAACTCGGCGCTGCTGAGTGAAGAACTAACGAAGACGGCCAATACCCAGTATTCGTTGGTGGAGCGGTTTAACCGCTGATCGTTGCCGATCGATAAAAAACCCGGACAGTGGAAGCTTCCGGGTTTTTTATTGGCCCTGTGAAAGTGATGTTGCCTGTGAGGCCGTCATCGCTGGCAAGCCAGCTCCCACAGGTATTGAGTCGATCACAAATTTTGTGAACACCACAAATCACTGTGGGAGCTAGCCTGCTAGCGATTGGGGCTTCACATTCAAAGAAGATGTGGAATGTGCCGCCGCCATCGCTAGCAGGCTAGCTCCCACAAGGTTTGCAGGTCACACCACAGATCACTGAAGAAATGCAGCCACCCGCTCCGCCGCCGCAGCCAGATGCTGCTCATGGCTAAACCCGGAAGCCTTCAACGGTTTCAAATCATGATCCCCCGCCACCAGCCAGAACACCTCGATGCTCGGCGACAGTTCGTACCCTTCGACCGCCTGCCGATTTCCCAACGCATCCCGTTCGCCCTGCACAATCAACGTGCGGGTTTTCAAAGAAGCCAAATGCTCAACTCGCGGCTTTTCGGGTTTGCCGACCGCATAAAACGGATAACCCAGGCACACCAGCGCATCCGCGCCCAACTCATCAGCAAGCAAACTGGCCATGCGCCCGCCCATGGATTTGCCGCCGATGGCGAGCGACCCGGTGACATGACGTCGAACCACGGCATGCACCTCGCGCCAGCATTCCAGCAATTTCGGCGCCGGATTCGGTGGACGTTTGCCGCCATCGACACGCCGCTGCGCCATGTACGGAAACTCGAAGCGCAACACATTGACGCCGTGTGCCGCGAGGCGTGCGGCCATGTCGTTCATCCAGTCGCTGTCCATCGGCGCGCCGGCGCCATGGGCCAGGATCAACGTCGCGCGAGCGGTGCCTGAAGCCCCATCCCACAACCATCCATGATCACGCACACACTGCGCCCATTGATCCCCGTCAATACCGGCCTTGTGCCCTTTGTCCATGCTTGCCTCGCTTTTAGTCTGCCTATAACTCCAGGCGAAGGATGCGCCGCTGGCGCTCGCTTCGGCTGAACCGTGGATGGGGAACCATGAACACTTCTATCAGTACCGCCTACAACTACAAGGTGGTCCGCCAATTCGCCATTATGACGGTGGTGTGGGGCATCGTCGGCATGGGGCTCGGGGTTTTTCTCGCGGCCCAGTTGGTCTGGCCCGAACTCAACTTCAATTTGCCGTGGACCAGTTTCGGCCGTTTGCGCCCGCTGCACACCAACGCAGTGATCTTCGCTTTTGGTGGCTGCGCCTTGTTCGCCAGTTCGTTCTATTCCGTGCAACGCACCTGCCAGACCCAATTGTTTGCCCCCAAAATCGCCGCGTTCTGCTTCTGGGGCTGGCAACTGGTGATCCTTCTGGCAGCCATCAGCTTGCCGCTGGGCTACACCAGCTCCAAGGAATACGCCGAGCTGGAATGGCCGATCGACATCTTGATCACCATCGTCTGGGTCGCCTACGCCATCGTGTTCTTCGGCACGATCATGCAGCGCAAGACCAAGCACATTTATGTGGGCAACTGGTTCTTCGGCGGGTTCATCGTCACTGTCGCCATCCTGCACATCGTCAACAACCTTGAGCTGCCGGTGAGCATCACCAAGTCCTACTCGCTGTATGCCGGCGCTACCGACGCAATGGTGCAGTGGTGGTACGGCCACAACGCCGTGGGCTTTTTCCTCACCGCCGGCTTTCTGGGGATGATGTATTACTTCGTGCCCAAACAAGCCGAGCGCCCGGTGTATTCCTATCGCCTGTCGATCGTGCACTTCTGGGCGCTGATCACCCTGTACATCTGGGCAGGCCCTCACCACTTGCACTACACCGCGCTGCCGGACTGGGCGCAGTCGCTGGGCATGGTGATGTCGCTGGTGCTGCTGGCTCCAAGCTGGGGCGGCATGATCAACGGCATGATGACCCTCTCGGGCGCCTGGCATAAGTTGCGCAGCGACCCGATCCTGCGCTTTTTGGTGGTGTCGCTGGCGTTCTACGGCATGTCAACCTTCGAAGGCCCGATGATGGCGATCAAGACCGTCAACGCCCTGTCCCACTACACCGACTGGACCATCGGCCACGTACACGCTGGCGCCCTGGGCTGGGTGGCGATGATTTCCATCGGTGCCCTGTATCACATGATCCCGAAAGTCTTCGGCCGCGAGCAGATGCACAGCATCGGCTTGATCAACGCGCACTTCTGGCTCGCGACCATCGGCACCGTGCTGTACATCGCTTCGATGTGGGTCAACGGCATCGCCCAGGGCCTGATGTGGCGCGCCGTGAACGAGGACGGCACGCTGACCTACTCCTTCGTCGAGACGCTGGTGGCCAGCCACCCTGGCTTCGTCGTGCGACTGATCGGCGGCGCAGTCTTCCTCAGTGGCATGTTCCTGATGGCTTACAACACCTGGCGCACCGTGCGGGCCTCGCAGCCTGCCGACGTCGTCGCTGCCGCGCAGATGGCCTGAGGAGTCCGCCATGAAACACGAAACAATCGAGAAAAACGTCGGCCTGCTCCTGCTGTTGATGGTGCTCGCCGTGAGCATTGGCGGCCTGACCCAGATCGTCCCGCTGTTCTTTCAGGACGTGACCAACAAACCCGTGGAAGGCATGAAGCCCTATACCGCACTGCAACTGGAAGGTCGCGACATTTATATCCGCGAAGGCTGCGTCGGCTGCCACTCGCAGATGATCCGCCCGTTTCGCGCCGAGACCGAACGTTACGGCCACTACTCGGTGGCCGGCGAAAGCGTGTGGGATCACCCGTTTCTGTGGGGCTCGAAACGTACCGGGCCAGACCTGGCGCGGGTCGGTGCGCGTTACTCGGATGACTGGCACCGCGCGCATTTGTACAACCCGCGCAACGTAGTGCCGGAATCGAAGATGCCGGCCTACCCGTGGCTGGTGGCCAATCAGCTCGACAGCAGCCACACCGAAACCAAGCTGCGCGCCATGCGCACCCTGGGCGTGCCGTACACCGACGACGACATCACCGGCGCCGTGGCCTCGCTCAAGGGCAAGAGCGAGATGGACGCACTGGTCGCCTACCTGCAAGTGCTCGGCACTGCCATCAAGAGCAAGAGGTGAGCCATGGTTGTTGAGATGAGCACTGGAATGATCCGCGGCCTGGGCACCGTCGTGGTGTTCGTGGCCTTCGTCGGCCTCACCCTTTGGGTATTCAGCGGCAAACGCAGTCCGGAATTCGCCGAAGCGCGTCTGCTGCCGTTCGCCGATGAGCCACACACCGACATCACTGAAGAAACCGCCACAAGGAGTACCCGGCCATGACCACTTTCTGGAGTACGTGGATCTGCGTACTGACCATCGGCAGCCTTGTCGGCCTCACCTGGCTGCTGATCGGCACCCGCAAGGGTGAAACCAAGGGCAGCGTCGACCAGACCATGGGCCACAGCTTCGACGGCATCGAGGAGTACGACAATCCGCTGCCGCAATGGTGGTTCATGTTGTTCGCCGGCACCCTGGTGTTTGCCGTCGGTTATCTGATCCTCTATCCGGGCCTGGGCAACTGGAAAGGCATCCTGCCGGGTTATGAAAATGGCTGGACCGGCGTGCACGAATGGGAAAAGGAGATGGACAAGGCCGATGCCAGATTCGGGCCGATCTTCGCCAAATTCGCTGCGATGCCTGTGGAAGAAGTAGCCAAAGACCCGCAAGCGCTGAAAATGGGTGGTCGCCTGTTTGCGTCCAATTGCTCGGTGTGCCACGGCTCGGACGCCAAGGGTGCATACGGTTTCCCTAACCTGGCGGACAGTGACTGGCGTTGGGGCGGCAGCGCCGAAACGATCAAGACCACCATCATGGGCGGACGCATGGCGGCGATGCCGGCCTGGGGTGAAATCCTCGGCGAGCAAGGCGTGAAGAACGTCGCCGCTTATGTACGCCATGAACTGGCCGGGTTGCCGATGCCAGCCGACAGCAGCGCCGACCTGCAAGCCGGTCAGCAAGCGTTCAGCACCACCTGCGTTGCCTGTCACGGGGCTAACGGCAAAGGCACCGAAGCCATGGGCGCGCCGAACCTGACGCACCCGGCCGGCTTCATCTATGGCACCAGCCTGACCCAGCTTGAGCAAACGATTCGTCATGGACGCCAGGGCCATATGCCGGCGCAGAACGAACTGCTCGGCAACGATAAGGTGCAACTGCTGGCTGCATATGTGTACAGCCTGTCCCACGGTTTGAATACCGAGCGTTTGCAAGCTGAGGACAACCGCAAATAAACCCCGACCGCCCTGCTGCCGCATTCTGAGGAATGCGGCAGTTCCCTGCCCCTTTGCGACTCATTGTCGCACCCTCGATTAGTCTTCCTTTCGGATCCCCGGATTCGGGTCTAAGCTTCCCCCGATGCGGACTGGCCAGCGCTGGTTCCAGGTCGACCCAGAAGGATGTGTTAGACGAATCTGCCCGATGACAGGCCGCAAAGGCTGGTAGATACCGGCTGTCGCGCCGATTGCCTTCGGTCACCCAATCGTTGCGTTTGAACACACTCCGTTACATCCGACCTGACCCCCTCGCCTATCGAGTCCGCCGAGACATTTTGCCCTTGGGCAATTTTGTCCATACGCGGCGCATGGAAAGGCCGCAGAATCAGCATTTGAAATGCATTGACCCAGGTCATGGCGCGTTGCAATGACCCCCTGCTTTCTCCATACTTGCGGCCGATTTTTAATCCTAATAAAACACCCAAACCGTGGAACCTTAGAATGAGCACAGCAATCAGTCCGACTG
>NZ_JBOIBY010000518.1:0-1549 GCF_050739655.1 Pseudomonas sp.
ACGGACCGGCGGATTTTTTCATGTATGATACGCGCCCCATTTCGTTGCCCGACTGTCCGAGAACACCCCATGCAGCTCTCTTCGCTCACTGCGGTTTCCCCTGTTGACGGCCGCTACGCCGGCAAAACCCAGGCCCTGCGCCCAATTTTCAGCGAGTACGGCCTGATCCGTGCCCGCGTTCTGGTGGAAGTGCGCTGGCTCCAGCGCCTGGCCGCTCACCCCGCCATCAGCGAAGTGCCGGCGTTCTCCGCCGAAGCCAACGCTGTGCTCAACGCCCTGGCGGAAAACTTCTCTCTGGAGCACGCCGAGCGCGTCAAAGAGATCGAGCGCACCACCAACCACGACGTCAAAGCCATCGAATACCTGCTCAAAGAGCAAGCGGCCAAGCTGCCGGAACTGGCCAAAGTCAGCGAGTTCATCCACTTTGCCTGCACCAGCGAGGACATCAACAACCTGTCCCACGCCCTGATGCTGCGTGAAGGCCGTGATGACGTGATGCTGCCGCTGATGCGTCAGACCGCCAATGCCATCCGCGAACTGGCCCAGCGTTTCGCCGACGTGCCAATGCTGTCGCGCACCCATGGTCAACCAGCCTCGCCTACTACTCTGGGCAAGGAACTGGCCAACGTCGTTTACCGCCTGGAGCGCCAGATCGCTCAGGTCGCGGCCGTTCCGCTGCTGGGCAAGATCAACGGCGCCGTGGGCAACTACAACGCTCACCTGTCGGCCTACCCTGAGATTGACTGGGAAGCCAACGCCCGCGCCTTCATCGAAGACGAGCTGGGCCTGGGCTTCAACCCGTACACCACGCAGATCGAACCGCACGACTACATCGCCGAGCTGTTCGACGCGATCGCACGTTTCAACACCATCCTGATCGACTTCGACCGCGACATCTGGGGCTACATCTCCCTGGGTTATTTCAAACAGCGCACCATCGCTGGCGAAATCGGTTCCTCGACCATGCCGCACAAGGTCAACCCGATCGACTTCGAAAACTCCGAAGGCAACCTGGGTATCGCCAACGCACTGTTCCAGCACCTGGCGAGCAAACTGCCGATCTCCCGCTGGCAGCGCGACCTGACCGACTCCACCGTACTGCGCAACCTCGGTGTCGGCTTCGCCCACAGCGTGATCGCCTACGAAGCCAGCCTCAAAGGCATCAGCAAGCTTGAGCTCAACGAGCAGAAAATTGCTGCCGACCTGGACGCCTGCTGGGAAGTATTGGCCGAGCCAATCCAGACCGTGATGCGTCGCTACAACATCGAAAACCCGTACGAAAAGCTGAAAGAATTGACTCGCGGCAAGGGCATCAGCCCGCAAGCGCTGCAAACTTTCATCGACGGCCTGGACATGCCTGCCGCGGCCAAGGCCGAGCTGAAACTGCTCACCCCGGCCAACTACATCGGTAACGCTGTAGAGCAAGCCAAACGCATCTGATCGACCGCTAGACCCTTTTAAGACGCCCGGCCGCGCCGGGCGTTTTTATTCCCGTCTGAAAAGTGCTTTTTTTCAATAGGTTACACATGAATCCTGACACTCCTCTTCA
>NZ_JBOIBY010000519.1:0-8247 GCF_050739655.1 Pseudomonas sp.
GGCGATGCCCCCGGATGAATGCCGGAGCGAAGGAACCCCGAGCTTTAGCGAGAGGCCGTACGAAAGGGGCCAGACCTTTGGTTCCTTTGGGGCGTTTGCCAAAGGGACTCGCCGTAAGGGCGAAACCGCCAGCCGCCGTTACCGCAGCAACGGATATGTACTCGCTCTAAATACCCACCCGACAGCCAACACTTTTTTCCCGCTATCATGCACCCCATTTCCTGGATCAATTGCGAACCCCATTCATGCACACCCTTGCACAACTGCGCGCCGGCACGCTGGCTGGCATCACTCGCCTGGATCTCAGCGACAGCCTGACAGAATTTCCCCGGGAAATTTTCGACCTGGCGGACTCTCTGGAAGTGCTCAACCTCAGCGGCAATGCCCTGAGCCGCCTGCCCGACGACCTGCATCGCCTGACCCGTTTGCGCGTGCTGTTCTGCTCGGACAACCTGTTTACCGAACTGCCCGCGTGTCTGGGTCAATGCGTGGCATTGACCATGGTCGGCTTCAAGGCCAACCGCATCGACCGTGTACCGGGTGAAGCACTGCCACCCCTGTTGCGCTGGCTGATCCTGACCGACAACTGCATCAGTGAACTGCCGACCGAATTGGGTCAACGCCCGCACTTGCAAAAACTCATGCTCGCGGGCAACCAGTTGCAGCACTTGCCCGACAGTCTGCGTGACTGCCATCGCCTCGAATTGATCCGCATCGCCGCCAACCGCCTGACCGAGCTGCCCGAATGGCTACTGTGCCTGCCGAGCCTTTGCTGGTTGGCTTATGCCGGTAACCCGCTGGAAACCGAAGCCGATGCGGCTGCCCTTGAAGCCACCGCGAGCATTGGCTGGTCGCACCTGCGTCTGGAACAGAAACTGGGCGAAGGCGCCTCCGGTGTGATCCACCGGGCCTCGTGGGCAGCACCGGGCCAGGCTGACACACAAGTTGCCGTCAAACTCTACAAAGGCGAAATGACCAGCGATGGCTCTCCGCTGCACGAAATGAACGCCTGCATCACCGCCGGGATTCACCCCAATCTGATCCGCGTTGAAGGCCGGATCATCGATCACCCGCAGCAAACAGACGGGCTGGTGATGCAGTTGGTCGACCCGAGTTACCGCAACCTCGCTGGGCTGCCGAGCCTGGCGTCCTGCAGCCGCGACGTCTACGCGCAAGACACCCGTTTCAGCGCCGATGTCGCCCTGCGTATCGCTTGTGGTATCGCTTCTGTGGCCGAGCATCTGCACCTTCAGGGCATCACCCACGGAGATCTCTACGGCCACAACATTCTGTGGAACAAGCATGGCGATTGTCTGTTGGGGGATTTTGGCGCAGCGTCATTCCACGCCACGGCGGACAACCTGGAGAGCCGCGCATTGCAGCGGATCGAAGTACGAGCGTTCGGGGTGCTGTTGGGGGAGTTGCTGGAGCGCATTGATGCAGGGTTGAGCGAGGGGCAACGCGCGCAGCTCGAAGGCCTGCAACAGCGCTGCTATCAGCCGGACGTACTGGCACGGCCGGGGTTTGGCGAGATTGTCCGATTGCTGGATCGACTGTGACCGCTGCGCTGTCAATTGTGGCAGCTAGTGATTACGGCGGCACATTCGACATCTACTTTGAATGCTAAGGCCCTATCGCTAGCAGGCTAGCTCCCACAAGGGAATAGCGGCGAACACAGAATCTGATATCACCCAGATCAACTGTGGGAGCTAGCCTGCTCGCGATGACGGCCGGTCAGGCGACACAGCCGTCAATGACGCAATGACTTAACCGGCCAATCCGACAAACATGTCCTGCACGTCGTCGTGGTTATCGAGGCCTTCGAGGAAGGCTTCGACTTCAGCCATCTGCTCATCGCTCAAGCCGCTGACCGGGTTCTTCGGCTGGTAGCCCAATTTGGCCGACAACACGGTGAAGCCATGCTCAGGCAGGGCTTTTTGTACGGAGTCGAGGTCGGTAGGTTCGGTCAGGAACAGGGTCGCGCCCTCTTCACCCGGTTCGAAATCCTGGGCACCGGCTTCGATCGCGGCCAATTCCGGATCGGCGTCCGGGGTGTCCGGCGAGGCTTCGATCATGCCCACGTGGTTGAAGTCCCAGGCCACCGAACCGGAAGCGCCCAATTGACCCTTGCGGAAGGCGACGCGGATTTCAGCGACGGTGCGGTTGATGTTGTCGGTCACGCATTCAACGATCAGCGGCACCTGATGCGGAGCGAAGCCTTCGTAGGTCACGCGATGGTATTGCACGGTTTCGCCGAGCTGGCCGGAGCCTTTCTTGATCGCGCGTTCCAGGGTTTCGCGAGGCATCGAAGCCTTTTTCGCCTGTTCAACCACCAGACGCAGGTGTGCGTTGGTGGCGGTATCGGCACCGTTGCGTGCAGCGATGGTGATTTCTTTCACCAGTTTGCCGAAGATCTTGCCCTTGGCGTTGGCTGCCGCTTCTTTGTGTTTAACCTTCCACTGTGCGCCCATTACTCACTCTCTTGTCTATGGCGCCGAGACACCTATTGGCCGACGCATGGCGCCAAGTTTATACGGCCTAAAGTTGGCAATCGACCAAAAAATCTCATGGGTATCCATGGATCGATTTCTTCAACGGCAGTTGTAGGGCGATTCTGAAACTTCGGTTTGCGCTGACTATTATGGACCGAGGTTACGTACCCTCTGCGCCCGTACTCCTCGGCAGAAGCGCGCACGATGCACAACGACAAGGAAAGCCCCTTCACCCTGACACTGCTCGACGACAACTTGAGTCTGCAGGTGTTGCAGTTCAGTGGCCGCGAGGCCCTCAATCAACCCTATCGATTCGATATCGAAGCGATCGGCCTCGCACCGGCCATACCCGTCGAACAATTACTGCAGCAACCAGCGCGCCTCGACATGGGTCATGGCCAGTGCATCCACGGCGTGCTGCACTGCGCCAGCCGCGAACAACGCCAACAGCACCCGGATGGCTGCAAACTGGTGCTGGTGCCCGCGCTCCAGGCACTGGACCGCTATAGATCACGGCGCATCTTCCAGCGCCTGAGCGTGCCGATGATCCTGCGTCAATTGCTGGAAGAACAGGGTCTGCCTGACAGCAGCTATCGCTTCGAACTCGAAAATGGGCACTATCCACTACGTACCTTTTGCATCCAGTACGAAGAAACCGACCTGGCCTTGCTGCAACGGTTATGCGAGGAAGAAGGCATTCACTATCACTTCGAACACCACCACAGCGGTCACGTACTGGTGCTGGCGGATGACAGCCTGAGTTTCCCGCAGCAACCGCTACTGATGCCTTTCAACATCGACACGCCCGCTAGCGATCCCGCGCCGGTGATCAGCGAATTGTTCCAGCGCTATGACTCACGACCCTTGCGCTCTCGAATGGGTGCCCGAGACCGAGGCAAGCAGGCAGGCGATGACGGCGCCGCCAATCAAGCCTTTCATTGCGCGGCGGTGCCCATGCAGCGCCCCACTCACGAGCAGCGCTATCGTGATCAGCTTGGCCGTCGGCAACTGGAGCGCCTGCGTTGTCAGCAGGTGCAAATCCACGGCCAAAGCAATCACCGCGGATTGCGCAGCGCAGGTATCGTGCAGGTGGCAGAACACCCTCTGCCGGAATTGAACAATCAATGGCTGGTGATCCAGACGCGTCATCAAGGGCAGCAGGATTCGCCCGGCTTGGCCCCGCGATACCACAATCAGTTCAGCGCCATTCCCTGGTCGACCGTATTCCGGCCGGCACTCAAACAGACCCGGCCGAGCATCCCCGGTTTCCAACCCGCCAAAGTGTGTGGCCCGGCCGGGCAACCGGCCGCTCAAGATGATCAAGGTCAGATACAGGTGAGTTTGTGGCCTGGGTCGAACGCTGCTTGCGAAGAGTCAGCCGGTCTCTGGCTGCCTGTCGCACTGACGGCGTCGAATGCCGGGCTTGACCCGTCCGGTTTGCCCATGGCCGGCACCGCCGGGCTGGTCAGTTTCCTCGACAGCGACCCCGACCGACCGGTGTTTTGCCCAGGCTCGGGGCCACGCCACACGACGCCTCCCATGCGCACTCACCTGCCGCGCAACGATACCCGCCTGCTGCTCGATTGGCTGAGCACCCCCGTGGATCGTGAGCCCTGACCCTCAGCCCTTGTCGGCCTTGCCGGCGGCAGCCGCGAATTTCGCCAGACGCACATCCAAGTGCCGCGGCCGATGTCCGTGATCCTCGGCGCGCTCCTTGCGGCGGATGGCGTTACGCACCATCAATGAGCCGAGGTAGCGAATCGGCTCCGGCGGAAAGAAGCCCAGCGGTCCGTTCACCAGTGGCGAACGGGTCCAGGCATTGTCGAGCCCCTGGACCATCGAGGCGAGGATCTGCCCGCCCATGTGACACGGCCCGACTCCGCTGCCGGAATAGCCGAATCCGTAGAACACGTTGCCGCTGGCGCTCATCTGCCCGAAGAACGGCAACCCCGTGACCGAGCGATCCGACGGACCATTCCAGGTCGCTTCGACCTTGACGTTGGCAAACGCCGGAAAGAAATCCACCAGGCTGCTCTGCAACAGGCCGGCGTAAGGCGACGGTTGATCGAACACCGGCAGCATGCGCCCGCCATAGGCGAAGGTGTTCCCCCCCTTGCCGAGCATGATCCGGCCGTCCGGGGTGTTGTGGTAGTAATGCACGAAGATCCGCGAATCCAGCACCGTGACACCGCTGGTCAAACCGATTTCGTTGAGCAGGTCCGGCCGCGGTTCGGTGATGAGCATGTCGCTGGAAACGATCGCCACGCTGCGTTCGAATTGGGGGAATGCCCGAGCCATCCAGGCATTCATCGCCAGCACCACCCGATCGGCGCGCACAGTGCCGTGACGGGTCTGAATCCCTGCGGGCTTGCCTTCCTCCAACCCGGTCATGGCCGTGTTTTCATGAATCTTCACGCCCAGTTGCAAGGCCACCCGGCGTAAACCACGTACCAGTTTGCCCGGCTGAACACTGGCCGCTGCCGGAGAAAACCAGCCTTCAAGGTGTTTGCTGGAACCGGCCATGCGCTGCACATCCGCCACGGGGCGCTGGGCAAACGAGTTGATGCCGTTGCGCTCCAAGGCCGAAATCACCGCATCGGTCGAGCCCACCTGGGCGCGGTTGGTCGCGGTGTACAGCGTGCCATCGAGGCGGTAATCGGCGTCCACCGTGTACTGCTCGCAGAAGGCGCCGATGGCGTGAATGCTGCGTTCGGACTCCTTCACCAGTCGCACCGCCTCTTCAACGCCGAACAGTCGCTCAAGGGTGAAGTACTTGGCCGACCACGACAGCGCACAACCACCATTGCGTCCGCTGGCCCCGGCACCGCAGATATCCGCTTCGATCAGCAACACATCCAGTTCGGGGTTCTGCTCCTTGAGCATGATCGCAGTCCACAGCCCGGTATAACCGCCGCCGACAATACAGACATCGGCGCGGGTGTCGCCTTCCAGTGGCGCAAAGGTTTCGGATGCATCAGCCTTCAAGGCCTGGTCCAGCCAAAAGGGTCTCATGGGGTCAATCTCCGGTCAGTCGTCCACACGCCAGCCTGCCGCGGGTGCAGCAGGCGACGAGGGACAGGATTCAGGTACGCAGGGGTTTTACGGTCATTGCTCGATTGGGTACGTACGCATAGTGAGTACCCAGGCCACCGGGGCGGCTGTTCCAGTGCGGGATCAACACCAGTGCGGAGAACATCGCGCAGCCGGCGAAGACAATGAACACGGTAACGGTCTCGAAGTAACCCGGCAGCAGCCCGCCAAGAATCGCCCCGACCGAGCCGCAGCCATTGACGAAACCGGCTGCCGTGGCACCCGCCTTGGCGGTGCCGAAATCAATGGCGGCCGCGCCGCTGATCATCGAGTCCGGTCCGTAGAGTGTCAGGCCCATGACGAACAACAGCGCAACCACCAGTATCACGCTACCGGTATGCAGGGCGCCCATGAAAAACGCCAGGGACACGGTCAGCGCCAACAGGCTGATCACGCAGGCCGGCATGCGGCGGGCACCGAACAGTTTGTCCGAGGCCAGACCGATCATGATCGGCCCGAGCAACCCGGCCAGCTCAAACGCGGTAGGAATGATCGCCGCACCCACCTTGCCCACCGAGGGCATCTGTTCGAACACGATCACCGGGCCCCACAGCAGAATCGCGTAACGCGCCGGCTTGAGCATGAAGTAAGCCAGACCCAACACCAGCACCGTGCGGTTACGCAGTATTTGCTTCAATGGCTCCCACATGCTGATTTTGCTTTGAGCTTCGATTTGCTCAGCGGTCAGCTCGGGTTCCGGCTCCACCGCCGGCAAGCCGACGTCTTGCGGTTTGTTGCGTTGAAAAATAAAAAACAGCACGGCGACCAGCCCAACCACCGCCGCACTGGAAATGAACGCCGCATGCCAGCTGCCGATGAGCGTGTACGCCCACCAGCCGGCAAACGGCGATGCCACCAGACCACCGAAGGCGTAGCAGGAGCTCCACAAGCCCAATACCCGTCCACGTTGATCTGAAGGGAAGAAACTGCCGAGGTTTTTGCACAACCCCGACCAGCCAGTGGACTGCGCCAGGCCTTGAATCATCATGCACGTGGCGAAGATCGGTAATGTCGCGAAGCTGCCCATCACCAGCGCTGCCCCGGCGGAGATCAGCAGCCCGCCCAGCACCACAACACGCGGGCCGAAGCGGTCAGCGAGGATGCCCCAGGTGAATTGACCGACTGCATAAGCGGCCAGGTAGATGGCGTCGAGGTTGGCCATGGCCATTTTGTCGAGCATGAACGTCGGGTCTTCGCCAATGCCCAGCTTTGCAACGGCAAACGCTTTTCGGGTGAAGTAGAAAGCGGCGTAGGCGAGCCAGGTGATCGCGAAGATCTGCACGCGCCAACGCTTGATGGTGCCGATGTGTTTGTTCATTGTGGTTCTGACCTCAGGGTGTGAGTGTGCCGGCAGAATTGGAAGAAAACGCCTGTTTTTTTATTGTTAAGCACTGCGATATCGCCCTGTCCCTACGGCGGATACCGGTCAGATGAGTCCTGTAGATGCACGCACAGGCTCATGGCTCCCGATGCTGTTCGACTGACCAGTCACCGGGGCTGAGGAGGATAAAAACAATTACTGATTAATAAGTGAAATCGATTTATCGTATTTCAAAAATAAGCTCAGCTTGTTATTGGAGATTCCCGTGTCGGTTTCCCACGCCCAACTCAAAGCCTTCCATGCCGTGGCCGTGCATGGAAGCTTCACCAAAGCCGCCGAACGGTTGTTTCTCACGCAACCGGCGATATCCGACCAGGTTCGAAAACTCGAAGAGCGCTACGGCGTGCTGTTGTTCCACCGCAACAAACGCTCGGTGCGCCTGACAGATCTGGGTGAACGTCTGCTCGGCGTTACCCAGAAACTGTTCGTGATCGAAGCCGAAGCCCAGGAACTGTTGCAGGACTCCCAGGCCCTTCAGACCGGTAGCCTGATTCTGGCGGTGGATGCGCCGGTGCATGTGCTGCCGCAGATTGCCCGGTTCTGCGAGCGTTACCCGGGTATCAGCGTGAAGATCGAAACCGGCAACACCGATGAGTCGCTGTTTCGGCTGTTCAACTACCAGGCCGATCTGGCGCTGCTGGGTCGCGAAGTCAGCGACGAACGCCTGATCTCGCTGCCACTGCGCAATGACCCGATGGTGGCGTTCGTGTCGCGCAATCACCCATGGGCCGGCCGTGAATCCATTTGCCTGGCGGACCTGGACGACACGCCGCTGGTGCTGCGGGAAATCGGCTCGGTGACCCGCCAGACCCTGGAAGAAGAAATGGCCGGCGCCGGGTTCCGCATTCGTCCGGCAATCCAGGTTGAGGGCCGCGAAGCCGCGCGTGAGGCGGTGGTGGTGGGGATTGGTGTGGGTGTGGTGTCCGCTGCCGAGTTTGGTGCGGATTCGCGGGTATGCGCGTTGCCGATTACCGACTGCAAACGGCGGTTGACCGAGACTTTGGTGTGCTTGCGTGAGCAGAGTTCACGGCGGATTGTGGCGACATTTCTGGAGATGGTGCGCGAGAGTCTGGTGTAAGCGGGTCTGGCCCTATCGCTAGCAGGCTAGCTCCCACAGGGTTTTGTGTCGTTCACAAAGTTTACGGACACCACAAAACCTGTGGGAGCTAGCTGTGTAAACCCACCAGGTTGTTCACAGAAGCTATCCGGCTAATCGGCGGTAAATAACTCAGACTGGCATGTGGGCGATGCCAGTTGTACTCATGCAACCACGCCGGCAAGTAT
>NZ_JBOIBY010000520.1:0-2269 GCF_050739655.1 Pseudomonas sp.
CGAGTACAGTCGAGGCCGTTGGCACATCGTCATCAACAGCGATGACCACGTCACGCGGCGACGCTTCACCTTGGGCCACGAGTTCAAGCATGTGCTTGATCACCCGTTCATTGACGTGCTCTATCCAGACGCCAAAGGCAAGCCCTCTAGCGAGCGGGCCGAGCGGATCTGCGACTACTTTTCGGCCTGCCTGATCATGCCCCGCACGTGGGTCAAGCGAGCTTGGAGTGACGGAACCTGCGACCAGCAAGCCCTAGCTTCACTCTTTCATGCTTCGGCCCCCGCTATGGCCATACGGCTGGAACGACTTGGCCTGAGCGCCCCCAGGAAGCGATGCGACCAGACGTCTAAGCCGTCCCAACGCTACTGGTGTCGCGGCAAGGTCCTCGCTGCCATAACGACAGAGAAAGGAAGCTGCCCCAAGCCATGAACTATGACTCCAGTGAAGACGTGCAGGTCAAGCGCGCCGTGTACCTCTTGCGGGTGTCCGACCCGAAGCAGATGCACACGGCCACCGACATTGACCCGGAAGGCAACTCCATCCCAACCCAGCGCGCCTGCTGCGATGTCAAGGCCAAAGAGCTCGGTGTAGTCAAGGTCGGCGAGTATGTCGAGCCAGGCTATTCCGGCCAGTCCATGGACAAGCGTCCCATCTTCAAAGAGCTACTCAAACGCGTTACCCAGCAGCACGACGTTGACTACGTTATTATCTACATGCGCTCACGCATCTTCCGAAATTACGTCGAAGCAGCTGTCGTCAAACAGCAGCTCGACAAACTCGGCGTCAAGCTCGTCTCCGCCAAAGAAAACTTCGGCGAGGGCTACATGGCCGAAGCCATGGAAGCTGTCACCGACGTCTTCAACTGGGTCCAAGTCCGCATGAACGGCGAAGACATTAAAACCAAGATGCTCAACAAGGCTAAAAACGGCGGGACCAACGGCCGCGCCAAGCTTGGCTACCAGAACACCACGGTAACCATCGACGGCCACAAGGTCAACACCATCGCCCTCGATGACGAACGCGCCCCCTACGTACGCATGGCCTTCGAACTCTGGGCTACCGGACACTACCCCAACATGGAACAGCTGCAGAGCAAACTCACCGACGCCGGACTCCGCATGCCCACCACGGGCAAGCCCATCTCGATCCAAACCCTGTGGAAGACGCTTCGGGACCGCTACTACATCGGATGTGTGACCTATAAGGGTGTCGAATACCCCAACGGCCGCCACCAACCCCTCATCTCCGAAGAACTGTTTGACCGAGCACAGCGGGTCCTTGATTCACACTCTGGCAGCGGCACCCGGCAACGCACCCACCACCACTACCTCAAAGGCGTAGTGTGGTGCGCCCGCTGCAAACAATGCTTCATGGTCCAGCGCGCCAAAGGCCGACACGGTGGCATCTACTACTACTTTTTCTGCGGTGGCCGCGCCGACAAAACCTGTGACCAACCCTACATACCTGTGGAAGTCATGGAACAAGCCGCCCTAGACCACTACGGCCACGCGGTGTGGCTTCCTGATGAGTTCCGGGCCGAGGTACGTAGCGCCGTAGACGCGGCTGTCGCCACCAACCACAGCCTCACTGACGAGATGCGTGACCAATACACCCAGCGACTGGACAAGCTTGACGCCAAGGAAAGCTACCTCCTTGATCTAGCCTCCGAAGAGGGCTGGCCCAAGGACAGGCTGCGCGAGAAAGTCCAAACCATCCGACAAGAACGCAAGCACATCAAACGCGAACTTGACCAGGCAGAACAGCGTCTTGACACCGGCCGAGCGATCTTTTACCGGGCACTTGAGCTGCTGGATAACCCGAAGGCCATGTACCAACAGAGCAACGAGGCCGTGAGAACCATCCTTAACAAGGCTTTCTTCACCAAGCTCTACGTGGACGGACACAAGATCACCGAGCACGAGCTACGGGAGCCCTTTGACCTCCTCACCGACACCTACCACCTCTACCAGGACCACCGGCAGCACCACCAACAGACACACCACACCTACCGCCGTCAGCGTGCCCCACAGACGCACAGAGCCGCCGTCCCTGGACAAGACGGCGGCTCTGACCTGCGATCATCCCTGACAGGCTCGCTAGCACGGGCTTTATGTGCCCGGGGTTCTAGTAAGGCTGTCATGGTGGAGCTGACGGGATTCGAACCCGTGACCCCCGCACTGCCAGTGCGGTGCGCTACCAGCTGCGCTACAGCCCCTAAGCGATCACCACCGACCCCGCGTGGCGTGTGGCTCACCGTACACGAGGCCT
>NZ_JBOIBY010000521.1:0-8900 GCF_050739655.1 Pseudomonas sp.
GTATTACTCGAACCCTGTGGGAGCGGGCTTGCCCGCGAAGGGGCCAGAACGGACGGCGAAGTTACGTCGCCGGGCGAATCGCCTTGATCAACGACTCCAACGAATACCCCAACCGCGGCGCCAGCGCTTCGGCCCGGGCGATCAGACCGTCCATATCCAGTTCCTGATCCAGGTCCGACGGCACGATCAGAATCACGTTGCCCTCCTTCACCGGCAGTTCCCAGTAATGCCGATGGTAAAGCCCGCGCAACAACGCCGCGCCCAAGGGCTTGCCATCGTCGGTTGCCCATTGATTGATCACCAGCCAACCACCCGGATTCAGGCGTTTCTGACAGTTTTCCAGGAAGGTCCAGGCCAAGTGGCCGACACCCGGGCCGACGTCGGTATAAAGGTCGACGAAAATCAGGTCAGCAGGCTCGGCGGTGTCGAGCAGTTCCAGCGCATCGCCTACACGGATGTAGAGGCGCGGATCGTCATCCAGCCCAAGGTATTCGATGGCCAGGCGCGGTACATCGGGACGCAGCTCAATGGCTTCTACATCTTCGAGCGGCAGGAACTTGAGGCAGGCCTGGGTCAACGTGCCAGCGCCAAGCCCGAGGAACAGCGCGGAATCCGGCTGTTCATGGCACAACGCGCCGATCAGCATTGCCCGGGTGTAATCGTATTCCAGCCAGCTCGGGTCGGCGGTGAACACACAGCTTTGCTCGATGGCATCACCGAATTCGAGAAAACGGTAATCGGCCACTTCCAGAACGCGGATCACGCCAAATTCGTCCTGCACCTCGGCGAGCAAAAGCTCGACGCGCTCCTCAGTCATTTCATCTCCCGATCGTCACCACGCCTGCAATGAACAAACACCACCGCTGTGGGTAGCGGCAAAAGCGCGATTGTCCGCGAAGCGACGGGAACAGGTCACGCACTAATTGCTGATAACATGGGCGTCCGAGCGGAAAACACTAGAGACGACGATGAGCCAACCCTGGAGTCCTGACAGCTGGCGCGCCTTGCCGATCCAGCAGCAACCTCAATATCCCGACGCGGCGCACTTGCTGCACGTCGAACAAACGCTGGCCAGCTATCCGCCGCTGGTGTTTGCCGGCGAGGCCCGGGAGTTGCGCCGTCAGTTTGCCGAAGTGACCCAGGGCCGCGCGTTTCTGTTGCAGGGCGGCGACTGCGCCGAAAGCTTTGCCGAGTTCTCCGCCGCGAAGATCCGCGACACCTTCAAAGTCTTGCTGCAAATGGCGATCGTCATGACCTTCGCCGCCGGTTGCCCGGTGGTCAAGGTCGGACGCATGGCCGGCCAGTTCGCCAAGCCCCGCTCGGCCAACGATGAGACCATCGACGGCGTGACCCTGCCGGCCTACCGTGGCGATATCGTCAACGGCATCGGTTTCGACGAAAAAAGCCGCGTACCGGACCCCGAGCGTCTGCTGCAGTCCTACCATCAGTCCACCGCCACCCTGAACCTGTTGCGCGCATTCGCCCAGGGCGGGTTTGCCGACCTGCATCAGGTGCACAAGTGGAACCTGGATTTCATCGCCAACTCGGCCCTCGCGGAAAAATACAGCCACCTGGCTGATCGCATCGATGAAACCCTGGCCTTCATGCGCGCCTGTGGCATGGACAGCTCGCCGCAGCTGCGCGAAACCAGTTTCTTTACTGCCCACGAAGCGCTGCTGCTGAACTATGAAGAAGCCTTCGTGCGCCGCGACAGCCTGACCAACGATTACTACGATTGCTCGGCGCACATGCTGTGGATCGGTGACCGCACCCGTCAGCTCGACGGTGCTCACGTTGAGTTCCTGCGCGGGGTGAACAACCCGATCGGGGTCAAGGTCGGCCCGAGCATGAACCCTGAAGACCTGATCCGCCTGATTGACGTGCTCAACCCGGAAAACGATCCGGGCCGCCTGAACCTGATTGCGCGCATGGGTGCGAACAAAGTGGGCGATCACCTGCCACAGCTGATCCGCGCCGTGCAACGCGAAGGCAAGCAAGTGCTGTGGAGCTCGGACCCGATGCACGGCAACACCATCAAGGCCAGCAGCGGCTACAAGACCCGCGACTTCGCGCAGATTCTTGGCGAGGTGAAACAGTTCTTCCAGGTACACGAAGCCGAAGGCAGTTATGCCGGCGGGATTCACATCGAAATGACCGGGCAGAATGTCACCGAGTGCATTGGCGGTGCGCGGCCGATTACCGAAGACGGGTTGTCGGATCGATATCACACTCACTGCGACCCGCGGATGAATGCCGATCAGTCGCTGGAACTGGCGTTTTTGATTGCTGAAACCCTGAAGCAGGTTAGGCGCTAAATCAGTAAGACATCATTGCCTATCAGGCCGCCATCGCGGGCAAGCCCGCTCCCACAAGTTACGCGTCAGACACATTAATTGTGACCGGCGCAGTCATTGTGGGAGCGGGCTTGCCCGCGAAGAGGCCAGATCAAACACCGCCAATTTGTAAGAATGCCACCCGCAACCGTGCCGCACTCGCCCGGGAGCAATTCAACTGCACCCGCTCCAACCCCAGCCAATCCGCCATCCGTCGCAAATTCATCGCCAACGCCAGCATCCCTTCATCATCCAGCCCCACCTCTTCCTCATGCACCGCATGCACTGCCAACCGCCCCGCAGCCCGCTCGGCACGCAAATCGACCCGCGCGGCGATCCGTTCATTGTGCAAGAACGGCAACACGTAATAGCCATACACCCGCTTGTGCTGCGGCGTGTAAATCTCCAACCGATAGCGAAAATCGAACAAGCGCTCGGTGCGGCTGCGTTCCCAGATCAGCGAATCGAATGGTGAGAGCAACGCACTGGCCTCGACCTTGCGCGGCGGCCTGGCGTCGGGCAAGCAAAAGGCCGATTGCCGCCAGCCCTGAACCTCACACACCAGTAATTCTCCCGCCTCCACCAACTCTTCAAGACGCGATCGACTTTCGGCAGGATTCAATCGGAAGTAGTCACGCAGATCCTTTTCGGTGCCCACGCCCATGGCAGCTGCGGCGTGTAGCAGCAGCCCACGCTGGGCCTCGGCCTCGTCGAGCAGTGGTTGCGTGAGGATCGCTGAGGGGATCACCCGTTCCGGCAGATCATAGAGCCGCTCGAACCCGCGCCGACCCGCGACGGTCACTTCACCGGCAGCGAACAGCCACTCCAACGCATGCTTTTCCGCACTCCAGTCCCACCACGGGCCGGCCCGCTCCTGCCGAGTCGACAGGCTGCCGGCACCCAACGCGCCCTGCTCCTCAACGCAAGCCAGCACTCGGCGAATCGTGTCCTGCTGCTCACGACCGAAGCGCGCCATTTGTTGATAGATGTCTTCGCCCCGGGTCGCCCGCTGCATGCGCCAGCGCATCATCGGGTACAGCGACAGGGGCATCAGCGAAGCCTCATGGCCCCAGTATTCGAACAAGGTGCGACGCCGGCCCTGACTCCAGGCAGCCTGGTCGAGCAGTTCGCAAGAGTAGTTACCAAGACGGGAAAACAGCGGAAGGTAGTGCGAGCGCACCACGGCGTTGACGGAGTCGATCTGCAGAATGCCCAGCCGTTCGATCAGCCGGTTCAGGTGCGGTGCTTTGACGGCCGGCGGCTGGCGCCCGTTGAACCCTTGGGCGGCCAGCGCCAGACGCCGAGCCTGTTTGAGGGATAAGGACTGTGTCGCGGGCATGAGCATCTCCTTGTCTGCTCGCAACCTACCTCACCATAAGTTGGTTTGTGTAGTTGGATGTTACTCATTTATGCATCGGATCATTCCAGAATGGCTTGACCGACTCGAACTCAACATCCGCCCGACTCATACCGATGTCCTTCAACGCTTCGTCACTCAGGCTTGCCAGCAGTTCGCGCTCGCGATGCAGCTCGTACCAGCGGCTGACCTTGTGCAGCAGATCGGAAATCAAGTGAACCGAGTGGTTTTGCGCAGCTTGAAACTCATGTTGACCTTTCATCTTGTTGCCCTCCGTTTGGATGGCTCAAGTTTCTCGCCGGAGCTAAGATCAATCCAACGAATGTTTCTGATGTTACACATCTCGGAGATTGATGCATGTCAGCCTACCCGAGTATCGATACCGAAGTGCTGCGCACCTTTGTCGCCATCGCCGACCAGGGCGGCTTTACCCGCGCTGGCGAACTGGTCAACCGCACCCAGTCTGCGGTCAGCATGCAGATGAAACGGCTTGAAGAGGACGTGCTGCAGCGTCAGTTGTTCCAGCGTGACGGGCGACAGGTACGACTGACCGCCGAAGGCCAGGTACTGCTCGGTTACGCGCGGCGCATCCTCAAGTTGCACAGCGAAGTGTTCAACACTTTGCGCGAACCCGACATGGTCGGCACGGTGCGTATCGGCACGCCGGATGACTACGTGATGCGCTTCCTGCCGGGGATTCTGCGACGGTTTGCCCAGTCCTATCCGCTGATCCAGATTGAAGTGCACTGCGAATCATCAAAACAACTGCTGATGCGCCAGGACCTTGACCTGTCCATCGTCACCCGCGAGCCGGGGAGCGAAATTGGCCAGTTGTTGCGCAAGGAGCGTTTCGTCTGGGCCGAAGCGCAATGCTACAGCGCCCATGAACAGACGCCATTGCCCCTGGCGATGTTCAACAGCGACTGCTTCTGCCGCTTGTGGGCCTGCAATGCCCTCGATGCGATGGGTCGTGACTACCGCGTGGCGTACAACAGCGACAGCCTGTCGGCCATCATGGCCGTGGTCAGCGCCGGCCTGGCGGTGACCGCGCAACTGGAAAGCCTGATCACCCCGGATATGCGCATCCTCGGTGCAGCCGAAGACCTGCCCGTGTTACCGGAGGCCAGCATCATGCTGGTGCGCAACCTGCACAATCCGTCGCCGATCACCGAATGCCTGGCAGAACACATCATCGACGGGTTCAAACTTTAAAGGCGAGCATCACCGCACAGAGCACCAGGAAGCCGCAGAACAGTGCCCGCAATACGCGTTCCGGCATGGCATGGGCTATTTTCACGCCCCAACTGATACTCATCAGGCCGCCGATTGCCAGCGGCACGCCAACCATCCAGTCCACCTGATGATGCACGGCATACGTGACCAGGGTGACCCCGGTGCTTGGCAGCGCAAGCGCCAGTGACAAGCCTTGGGCGACCACTTGGGTGGTGCCGAACAGACTGGTCAACACCGGCGTCGCCACCACGGCCCCACCCACGCCAAACAACCCGCCCATGGTGCCGGATGCCGCCCCGAGCACGCCGAGCCAAGGCCACGAATAATTCATTTGTTTCGACGCCGGTGGGCTGGCGAAAAACATGCGCACCACATTGTAGGCAGAGAGCGCGATCAGGAATGCAACAAAGCCGATACGCATGGTTTGCGCATCAATACCTACCGCCCAGATTGAACCGAGCCAGGCGAAACAGAACCCCATCGAGGCCAGCGGCAGCGCGTGGCGCAACTCGATTTTATTGCGCTGGTGATAACGCCACAGCGCCAGCATCACGTTCGGCACTACCATCACCAGCGCCGTCCCTTGGGCTATCTGCTGATCGAGACCACACAAGACGCCCAGCAGCGGAATGGCAATCAATCCACCGCCAATGCCGAAAATCCCGCCCAAGGTACCCAGGGCAGCGCCAAAAACCACGTACATCGAAAACTCAAGCACAAACGATTCCCCTTACGTCAGACGCTGCATCCTACGCAGTTGGCGATGACGGGGAAACGCACAGCATGCATCTCCCACCCTGAAATTCGGTGCCGCTGCCCACCTTAGAGTCGCCACTAGTCCGGTATTATCTGGCGCATTAAAGATTTGACCGCTAGATTCATGGATCACTGATCAAAGGCTTCGAAATGACCACCGAGCGCAACACCACCGATACCTGCGACGACCTGCTGCTGGACAATCAGGCGTGCTTCGCCCTGCATTCCACCTCGCTGATGATGACCAAGGTCTATAAACCTTTGTTGCAGGCATTGGGCCTGACTTATCCGCAGTACCTGGCGATGATGGTGCTGTGGGAACAGGACGGTTTGACCGTAGGCGAAATCAGCTCGCGTCTGCTGACAGATCCCGGCTCTCTCACCCCGCTGCTCAAACGCCTGGAAGCCGAAGGTTTGCTCAGCCGCACCCGCAGCCGTGAAGACGAGCGCGTGGTGATCGTCGAACTCACCGAACAGGGGCGCGCCTTGCGCGATAAGGCGCGTGGCATTCCCCAGTGCATCCTCGGCGCCAGCGGCATGACGCTGGAGAGGCTGCAAAAACTGCAAGCGGAGCTGCAAGAGCTGCGTCGGCATTTGCAAGACAGTCTGGTCTAAATAGCACCTCGAACCTTGTGGGAGCGGGCTTGCTCGGGAAGGCGGTGTGTCAATCGGCAAAATGCTGAATGACGCACCGCCTTCGCGAGCAAGCCCGCTCCCACAATTGGTCTGCGCTCAATCCTCAAAAATATTTTCTGCCTCTTAATCGCTCTAAAGCAAGGCTCACAGCCGACTTCATCCTTGCGAATACTCCTCGGCTCAAATTTTTTCAGAAATTTATATTGCGCACTAAACATTAGCGCGATACATTAATTTCGCACTTACTTAGCGCGCAAACATTTAGCGCAAATAAATCAAACCCGAACGAGGCTTTCACCATGCAAACTCTCTACACCGCAATCGCAACTTCCACCGGTGGCCGTGACGGTCGTGCGATTTCCAGTGACAACATTCTCGACGTCAAACTCGCCACCCCGAAAGAACTCGGCGGTGCTGGCGGTGCGGCGACCAACCCTGAACAACTGTTCGCCGCTGGTTACTCCGCCTGCTTCATCGGTGCACTGAAATTCGTTGCCAGCCAGAGCAAGCGCAGCATCCCGAGCGACGCGTCGATCACCGCCCACGTCGGCATCGGCCAGATCCCTGGTGGCTTCGGTCTGGATATCGACCTGCACATCAGCCTGCCAGGCCTTGAACAAGCCGATGCACAAACCCTGGTCGACGCGGCCCACCAGGTCTGCCCGTACTCCAACGCCACCCGCGGCAACGTCGATGTGCGTCTGCATGTCACCGTCTAACCCATGACGTCCTCAGGCCCGAACAGGAAATGAACATGAACACTTTCAGCAAAGTCTTGACCGGTACCCTTTTCGCCCTGTCCATCAACAGCGCGTTCGCCGGTGATGTTGAGCACAACACCCAGGCATTTCTCGACGTGCTGAATGCCGGCACCGGCAAACCGATGGAGCAAATGACGCCTGCCGATGCCCGAGCCGTACTGGTGGGGGCGCAGGCTGGAGTGAAGCTGACGCTGCCAAAAGCCGATGTCAGCCAGAAAACCGTCCAGGTCGACGGCCAGGCGATCAGCCTGACCATCGTCCGGCCGGCCGGGGTCAAAGGCGAGTTGCCAGTGTTCATGTTCTTTCACGGCGGTGGCTGGGTACTGGGGGATTACCCGACCCACGAACGCTTGGTCCGTGACTTGGTGGCGGGTTCGGGCGCAGCGGCGGTTTTCGTCAACTACACGCCTTCACCGGAAGCGCACTACCCGGTGGCGATCAACCAGGCATACGCCGCGACCAAATGGGTGGCTGAGCACGGCAAAGAGATCAACGTCGATGGCAAACGCCTGGCCGTGGCCGGCAATAGCGTCGGCGGCAACATGGCGGCCGTCGTTGCACTGATGGCTAAAGACAAAGGCACACCGGCGATCAAATTCCAGGTTTTGCTGTGGCCGGTGACCGATGCCAACTTCGACACCGGTTCCTATAACCAGTATGCCGAAGGTCACTTCCTGACCCGCAACATGATGAAGTGGTTCTGGGACAACTACACCACCGACGCCAAGCAGCGTAACGAGATCTACGCTTCGCCACTGCGGGCAACCCCTGCACAACTCAAGGGCTTGCCTCCGGCACTGGTGCAGACGGCCGGCGCCGACGTGCTGCGCGATGAAGGTGAAGCCTACGCCCGCAAACTGGATGAAGCCGGCGTGCCGGTGACCTCCGTTCGCTACAACGGCCTGATCCACGACTACGGCTTGCTCAATGTGGTCAGTCAGGTACCAGCGGTGCGCTCGGCGATGTTGCAGGCTTCGCAGGAGCTCAAGGAGCACCTGAAATAAAAAGCTGAAGCAAAAGATCGCAGCCTCGCTTCACTCGACAGCTCCTACAGGGAAATGCAGACCCGTGTAGGAGCTGTCGAGTGAAACGAGGCTGCGATCTCTTGATCTTTCAGACACAAAAAAGCCCGACTCAATGGTCGGGCTTTTTCATTCCTCAAGCAGTGCTTATTTAGCACGGCCTTTGTAGGAACCGCCTTCGCGGGTATCGATCTCGATCATGTCGCCGATTTCGATGAAGTCAGCAACCGACAGCTCGGTACCGTTCTTCAGTTTGGCAGGCTTCATCACCTTGCCGGAAGTGTCACCGCGAGCGGAACCTTCGGTGTAGTCAACCTGACGCACGATGGTGGTCGGCAGTTCTACGGAAACCAGACGGCCTTCGAAGAAAACGGCTTCGCAAACGTCGGTCATGCCTTCTTCGATGAACGGCAGAACAGCTTCGATATCGTCAGCGTTCAGCTCGTACATGGTGTAGTCGGAGGTGTCCATGAACGTGTAGGTATCGCCGCTGATGAAGGACAGGGTCGCTTCTTTGCGGTCGAGGATTACGTCGTCCAGCTTGTCGTCGGCGCTGTAAACGATCTCGGTCTTGTAACCGGTCAGCAGGTTTTTCAGCTTGGTCTTCATGATCGCGCTGTTACGGCCCGACTTGGTGAATTCAGCTTTCTGAACCAGCCAAGGATCGTTTTCGAGACGGATCACGGTACCGGGTTTGAGTTCTTTACCAGTTTTCATTGCGAATATCCGAATTTGGATGGGATTTACAAAAATCTAGGCCGCGTATCATATCCAATTTCCATAAAACTGTACCAGCGCCGTG
>NZ_JBOIBY010000522.1:0-10029 GCF_050739655.1 Pseudomonas sp.
CCTCAAGACTGAATGAACCATTGTCTGCGACAGATCCATTATTGGGCCTTTGCATCTTTCCATGCGCAGATACGAGATCACCTGCTAGGTCAGCAAGAACATATTCGCCAAGCCCACTTTCACGCTGCCCTCCCCTACCGGCAGCAGGGTCTGAGTCCCTCCAAGAAATAGCCCATTTTTTTGATTTGGAAAGACTGTAGAGGCCGCCGTAATCCATGGTACTGACATGCAGGAAAGGCTTCTCTAGCTCTACCATCTGAGATCTGGTTTTGACGAGCCCCATCTCTGGCTTGTCTGCATTTCTCTTTTTGAACAACCAGTCGAAAATCCTCATCCTTGCTGCCTCCAATACCTTGGTAATTCAAAGAGTCTAGAAACCTGTGCAGAGCTCTTAGCTGATCACGACCCATCTCGCATTTGGAAAGTCGCGTTTGCATATCCAGCCACGAGTCAGAAGTAATCACTCGGAGCCTCCCCAGCGTAGGATGCAGCCAATTACTCGTTAACGGCCAAGAAGGTATGGATCGTCTTCGACGCTGTAATTTTCGAGTGTTAGTAATTCAAATTGAATGCCACTCGCCTTCAGATCAGCCTCAGCCGCCCGCATTTCCTCATCGAGCCGACTGCCTTTTTCCATGACCGCCAAAATCGCCCGATCCGGCCTAAGTCGCTTTGCAAGGTGAACAAAGCCTTCAATATGAGTCGCCCGTAGACTGCGCCATGCAGACTTCACCTCGCAAAGGATGGCTTCGCCATCAACGACAGCAAGTAGATCCGCTTCCGCATCTGCATTTCTAGAATCGAGCGAGTAGCCGAAGCAAGTCGGCCCCAGCCACATAAGCGACGAACTCGCTCGATCACACAGAGCTGACAGGAGCCAAACGAGTGACAAAACACTACGAGAGCGAAGGCTTTCAATAAGGAATTCGTTCGGTCGAAAATTCCAGGGTATCCCGACGGGCAACTCCGTTTCGGTTCTACAAACATCACACACAAGAGTAGGCGACAGCGCCTGAAAATCCGTCCAATTCCGATGCTGACAGGTGTCGCAGCTCCAGGGATATCCTTGAAAGAGCATCCGACGTGTCCTCATTTCGGCGAGCCGATCATCAATCGCTTGTTGCTCCATCGCGTCCCAATCTATCTCGTCCTCTTCGGTATCCGATTTAGGTAATGGGTGTTCCGCCCAATACCGCTCTCTGTGTACTTTCCAACACTTTCGTAAATAGTCGAGTGAGAGGTGCATTCGAGGAGCTTTGATTGACTGCGCGGCTTTCACGATAAGCGCGGCGAGGGCTTCACGTTCACTTTCCTGCTGAAGATCGAAAACCGATCGTCCTTTCGCACGCTTTGCGAGCGCGTTCGCGGTGGCCTTGACGTCTGCATCCGCGAGGTTGGGGGCTCCACCTAAACTAGCAAAAACATCCTGCAAGAACGGATGCAAGAGCAAGCTTTTAGCGCCAGCCAGCCCTCCTGTCATTCCGAGAATGCCAGTTAGATGGGGACTCTCGTTTGAGGCTTTCATCCATGCCGCTTTCTTTTGCGGCCAAGGTGGATCACCAGGGCCGACACGCCTCGCCGCAGAATCGAGGCACATCGCGCTCCTGAAAGCCTGACCAATATCAGGAACGGTTATTGAATCGAGTTCTCGGTTGAAGCCAGCAAATATCGTCAGATTGCCGTGCCTACTCGTGCGATGCATAGGCGAAGGATTGTTCTGTGCAAACCCCTTGGTTACGAATTTAGCGATAAAGGCATCCGCCATGCGCCATCTCTTCGGCAGCATCCACACGTTGTCCTGGGCGAGTCTGGGTTTATCCCGCTCATACTCGAAACTTAAATCGAGTGCCCAGAGGCCAAGCGTGAACACCTGGCCCGGTGGCGCATCTTTCAGATGCTCCGGCTCCTTTGCCGTCGGGCGAGCAACCGGTGGCTTCCACCGAAACGAATGCCGCTCTCCGAATCTAAATCCGTCTGAGAACTGAGCCTGTTCACGAGCTTGTTTGAGCGAATCATCGCTCGGAATGACATGCCCACCTGAAACGACCGCAGCTGGCCCGTGAGCGCTCCAAGCTTTTGCTGCTCGGAGCATTTCAAGTACTTCGTCAAGCTCATCGATAGTATGTGACGCAGAGCGTACCCGAAGCTGCGATTGTCCACCTCCGCCGCCATTCACGTGATTGCGAGTGTTAATCAACTGAACGAGCTGATTGAGCATGTCCTCATCTTTCAGCTGATCGACGGTCATCCGGAAACAGCATAAGTCGTTATCGAGCCAAGAAGGGATCAGCAGCCTCGCATTCCAGAACAAAAGCCTGTCCTCGAATGATTCACCGATCACTAAATTGAATCCATCACTCCATCGATAGTCGCGTATCTCAAGACGTGTTGCATACAACGACGAAAGCATACTTAGGCTCGTGACACGCCTACCCACAAACTCAAGAAAGGCCATTTCTTCGGATGCGACGCGGTCAAGGTCACGTGGTACTCCGTATCCATGCTTTTCAAAATGATCGTCCGAGACAATTGTCAGTAAGCCAGCTGTTGACTTAGCGTCGTTCGGATACACGCCCGTAACCACACTCGTGTGGTAGGTGCCAAAGTTGTCTGTCAAAAATCGACTAGGACTTTCCGTATGCCAACTGTCGATGATCTTGATTTTTGGCCCGGCCACCAATGGACTGTGCCGTGCAAGACGGAACACTGTGGAGAGTGAGGAAAGAGCCTCAGGATACTGCGGCCGAAATCCTGGCAGATCTAGCCTCGATTTATCGCCCCTGCGGTGAAGGATGTAGTCGCCTGGGACTAAGCGCTCGTGAATTTCAAGAACGGCTTCTGCAGCCAAATCGACATAGGAATAAACAATGTCCGGATCAAAAGTCTCCAACCATTGCCAGTAACCAGCGATGATTTGACCATCCGCACACGGCACGATGAGACTGAATCGCCCACCCCATCGCGAATAGCAGTCAGCAAATATTCCATCCAGCATGAGGTCTGCATGCTCACTCGACTCGACGACGAAGGCTATCCTTACAGGCCGGGATCTCACTCGTCCTGCCAGTTCTGCGCCAAGCTCATTCGACATACACATCTCCTACGATGCACCACACTGTGGCCCACAGCGTAGTTCCACACCTCAGTCTCTGCGAACCGCTTAAGGCACAGCTTTCGCCAGAATTGTTTCTTCCAAGAACGGCGGTTTTCGAAGTCGCCCCTAGATGCGGCCCGCTTAAAGGTTTGCCTTCCGCCTACAGCTATAACCCGATAAACCGCGCTTTCGGAGCCAGTCACGTCAGCCCGCTGTGAAGCTAAATGTTGAATGCCTACGTGGTTGTCGAGTAGAAAAAACAAAGCCCTGGAGGTTCGCGGCTCCAGGGCTTCTATTTTCGTCTCCATCCCTTAATGGTTTGACGAACGTAGCCGGGACATTACCATCGCCTTTTAAATATTTCACTACGACTTGGGATAGACGAGGCAGTTGCTCATGGGGCTTACGAAAACAACCCAGGATTTACGCCGCGATCTGAAAAGTGCCGCCTTGGCACTCGAGGATGCTGCACAAGACATGTTCAGAATGGCTAAGCAGTACGGGGATGCCGAGTTGCTTGCAGCCATGCAGAAGATCGAGACGCTGCACGTAGAGGCGGATCGGTTGAATGGATACGCAGAAGAGGTCAAGGACGGGAGAATTTTGCGGGCCGATATGGAATAGCTTTTAAGGGGGATCTCGAAAGCTGTGACTCAGGACGGTAGATAAACCCATGGGCCGTCAGTCATCCAGATGCTCGGCCAAGAAACCCACGAGCGAGAGTGGGCTTTGTGCGTCAATCACCTTGTAAATGAGATCGC
Organism: Pseudomonas sp.; assembly: GCF_050739655.1. Taxonomy (GTDB): domain Bacteria; phylum Pseudomonadota; class Gammaproteobacteria; order Pseudomonadales; family Pseudomonadaceae; genus Aquipseudomonas. The sequence goes on from NZ_JBOIBY010000522.1 coordinate 3,856, forward strand.
GCTTACTCCGTGGCAATTTCTTTACCACGCTTTTTGCGGAGGCTCTGACAGCTTCGTCTGTGCCATGTATACGTGCAGCTAGGAGCAGCACGATCGTTGCGTCGGTCAGGTTCATCGCAAGCCCCCAGTAAAGTAGCGCAGTTTACTGGACACCCTTCTCGTGCAAAACCCCAGACCACGTTAAGCCCGCACCCAGCAAGGAGATTGCTATCCTTGGGTTCAACAACGAATGCATCGAGAGTCAAGGGGGCGCGCCCATACCTGGGCCGGCTGTCGTGAACCAAGCCTTGGCTGGGCGCCAAGTCTTGGCCCTGCGGGCTTCCATCCTCGCGCCTTCGGCCTTAGCGGCCTGCGCGCTCCGCTTGCACAGATCAGCAGACGATAGCTCCGTACCGGCGAACGTGGGGGGACACGTTGTTCTGCAGGAGAACATTCGGCCACAAGTTCTTCGCTGGAGGAGCCAGAAGGTACGAGCTCAGACTCTAAAGCGCGCGACCGTCTCCTGCAGTGCTCCCGCCATCTGCGCCAGCTCCAAACTTGCTGCCTGGGTTTGCTGGCCCCCCACTAAGACCTGGTCGGACACGTTACGAATCCCTACTAGATTTCGATCAACCTCACGCGCCACCAGGGCCTGCTGCTCCGTGGCACTGGCGATCAGCAGATTGCGCTCATTGATTTGCGAGATCGAATGGGCAATTTCTTCCAGGGCATCGCCGGAGCGTTGTGCGACTTCCAGGGTGGACTGCACCAGTTCACTGCTGCTTTGCATGGCGTTAACAACGTGCACAGTATCGAGACGAATAGTGCCAATCATCTGCTCGATTTCCTGGGTCGACACCTGAGTGCGATGAGCCAGCGCCCGCACTTCGTCAGCGACCACCGCAAAACCACGTCCGGCATCGCCGGCACGCGCTGCTTCAATCGCCGCGTTGAGGGCCAACAAATTGGTTTGCTCCGCAATGCTGCGAATCACGTCCAGCACCGTGCTGATATCTTGCACACCCCTGGCTAACTGCTGGATACGCTCCGAGGTATCGGTCATGCCGTCCGCCAGCGTACCTATCGAGGACACCGTTTCCTGCACTTGCTCACGGCCACGTTGCGCGGTTCGCTCGGACACTTGGGACGCCTCGCTAGTGCTGACCGCGTTGCGTGCGACCTCGTCGACGGCCGCCGTCATTTGATTGACCGCCGCTGCGGCCTGTTCGATCTCCAGCCCCTGTAACTGCAAACTGCTACTGGTCTGGCTACTGACCGCGCTCAGTTCTTCGGACGAACTCGCCACCTGTTCGACCGATGCAGTGATGTGCTTCACCATCGAGTTCAAGCTCTGCTGCATCTGGTGCATGTTTATCATCACGCTATCGCCAGCACCTGCCTTCAATGGTACTTGAATCGTCAGATCGCCCTGCGCGATTTGCTTCAATACCCGCGCAGCGTCATCGGGCTCCCCACCCAAGGGGCGGGTGACACTACGCGTCACGATGACCGCAGCAGCGATGACCGAGGCCAGGCAGAACACAAGCACCCCCAACATGTTCAGGCGCGCATCGTTATATAGGGCCTGTGCCGACCTTTCACGATCGGCAAAGATCTGCCCTTGCAGCGTCATCAGGGCGTCCAGGCTTTTATAAACCTGCTGTTCGGCGGGGATGACGTGCTGTTTCAACTGCGCCATCGCGGCATCAAAAGCGCCTTGCCTGATCAATGCCTGTACCTGGGTGAACGCGGAGACGTAAGCCTCGCGATTGTTTTTCAGGGCAACATAGGCGGCCTTGCCATCCGGTGAATCAAACAACGGCTCAAGCGTTTCAAGTGCTTGGCTGATGCGCTTTTTAGTGGCATCGATGGCCTGTTGCGCTTGCTGATTTTCCTTGTCGATCAGCAAATCCCGGGTGTTTCTGGCGTTGTCCCGTACACCTGTGGCAATGACCAGGATCGGATCGATTTTCGGCCAGTCCTGTTTGACGATCACCATTGCCTGTTCCTTGAGCGTTGCCAGATCGTGCAACGCGTAGAACGTCAGGCCGATTAGTACCAACGGCGCAATTGCAAATCCAATAGCAATACGTCGTGCTGTGCTTAACTTGGCCATATCAAATGCTCCCTGATTAATACCTGCCCAACGGGCAGCACATTGGAGAACTTCATGTGCCCATGAGCCCTACATCCGCAGCACGCTCGGTCGCTTAATGTCCGCGAATATAGTGTTCCAGTTGTCGGATCAGGTCGGCCTGTTCGACGATGGCTTCTTTCACCAGATCACCAATCGACAAGAGGCCAATCAGTTGATCACCATCCACCACCGGTAAATGGCGTAGATGACTGTCGGTCATGACCATCATGCAACGCTCGATGCTCTGCTGACTGTCTGCCGTCACGACGGGTGCGCTCATGATGGCCCTGACTGGCGTACCGACTGAAGATCGTCCCTGTAGAACGACCTTGCGCGCATAGTCGCGTTCGCTGATAACGCCAACCACCCGCCCCTCTTCTATCACGGGTAGAGCCCCCACATTCTTTTCAGCCATCATCTTCAGCGCTTCAAGCACCATCTGATCCGGTGCGATGCTATGTACTTGCTGGTTTTGCATGACCTTGAGTTTCAGCAATTGTGCGGCTGTTTTCATACACGCCCCCGAAACCAATTACGGTTAAAAAAGCAAAAAAAAGCGCCTGAAACCATTCGGTTCCAGGCGCCTTTGCCTGTTCTTTGCAGTGTTAAAACCAGACTTCCCTGCCTGATGCACCAATGTCCCCATGTCCTGTTCGGCCAATCGATCGTCGTTGACCGAGGGGGCTGTCCTGAGGAGTACGTTCCAGTTGAATCTGATGTGAGCCTTGCAGCCTTTGTGCCAGTCGGCAGCCGAGAGACTTGATCCTGTGTGCAAGTCCAAGCTCCCGGGCTGGAGATGATTGTCGCGGCGACTGCGATCCAGGCGAGTTTCAGCAAGGGTGAGCGGACTTCCCAAGAAAGCGAATTACCAAGGGTGCAAATCGAGACGCTTGAGCTAATGGTGGTGAAAGTCCATTTTGCCGCTTCCGACTGGTGCATGTTGTTGTGCACGGAGCTTTACAACAGTGCATGTCCTGGTTGAATCAATCGCTCGGCAACCTACTCGATAGATTCTTGACCGTACATGCGCGAGGTTTTAACAACCGGACGGCTGTTGACCATGCAGTAAAGAGCCCCGGCCAACACCAACCCCATCGCCCAGCTGATATCCGCGCCCAGCCAGTTCGCTACGAAGCCGGTGTAGAACGAAAGCTTCATGAAGGGAATGGTGCCGATGATCGAAACGGCATAAACCGCTAGGGTTCGCCGGTTGAAGCGCCCGTAGCAACCTTTAGGTTCGTACAGGTCACCTACTTCATAATGGCCCCGGCACACCCAGTAATAATCCACCAAATTAATCGCGCTCCAGGGAATCAGCAAATACAGCTGACCGATCAGAATGTCCGCAAAGAACGTGTCAAAACGGTACTGGGTGGCAATGGCGATCAAGGTTGCGGCAACGGTCAATACGGCCATCACCAAGGCTTTTACTGGAGCCGTGACGTACTTGAGCCCTCCAAAGGCCCCGAATATCGTGACCGAAGACATGTAGGCGCTATACAGGCAGAGTACGTTGTACTGGATGACCCCAAGAGCGATCACACCCAATGCCAACGGTGCCCAAGGCCCAAATAACGTGGCAATGGCGGTTGCAGGGTCGCGATCAAGTGCTGCAGGTATCGCCACTGCCAGTAAAGCGCCTAATGCCATCATGGCAAAAGAGCCCAGTGCGCAGCCGCAATAGGTTGTCCAGAACGTAGCGCGGGTGCTCACGTTTGCGGGGAGGTAACGCGAGTAGTCTGCCACGTAGGGCCCGTACCCCAATGTCCAGGACGCGGCCTGCGCGATGACCAGATTAAAGGCCGCCAGAGTGAAGCCCGTTCCTGAAACCGTTGTTGATGCTGCGTCGCTGGGGTGCAGCAGGATCAAGGCCAGAACGATTGCAAACACCAGGGTCGATAACAGGCTCATCCACGCCCCCAGGCGGTGGATCAGCTCATAGCCTATAAAACCAATCATGAAAGTCAGAACGCCGACCACCACAATGGCCAAGTCATCGCTCATTGGCACCAGCGCCTTTAAGGCATCACGCATTAAGACGCCGCTGGCGGCGAGAAATAGCACCGCCGCCGTGACCATTACCAGCAACGGTATCGCGGCTCCGTAAACACCGAACTGTGCTCGGCTCTGGATCATTTGTGGAACTCCCAGGTGAGGGCCCTGGGCGGAGTGCGCGGCCATGAACACGGTGCCGACCAGATTGCCAATCAGCAGGCCCAGCAATGTCCAGCCGAAGCTCAACCCCGAGGCGATACCCAGCGTACCGACCATCAAAGCGGTCACCTGAAAATTGGAACTGAACCAGATGGTGAACAACCGCCGTGGCGTGCCGTAGCGTTCAGAGTGAGGGACAAACTCGATACTGCGCTTTTCCAGCTTCACGACCGCCTCCTGATTAATTTTCGTGATTATCAGATAGGCGTCAATAGGATATCGGCCTAGCTACGAACGCTTCATAGCTAGTAGCGCCATCCCATGTCGTACGGTCAGCGAGACGTTTCCAACTGGGTAAGCGCTTCGCTTAACGTCCAAAGTCTATGCACCAGGAGTGGATCGACGGCGCTCCCTTCAACACCACAGAGCGTCATGGAGTTGCTCTCGCCCAGTACCATCGGAGCAACAAGTCATGACTTACGCGCACACGGTGAGAGAACCCTTCCCGTTCTGATCCCGGCGCTTCATCTACTGAGCCGTGGCGCTCTGTCATAAATTGTCTCAGCAAAATCCTGCCCCATTGTTGAAATCGTAACGTGCTGACGGTATTGGTAGCTCACCTACCTTTAGCAGGGAACGCGTCATGAAACCGAGATTCAAGGTGATTGAGACCACCAGCATGGATGACCGCAGTAAGCGATATCGAGTGGTAGATCTCGTTCAAGGTGGCCCTGCAAGCAAGTATGGCGTGTACAAAGCTCGAGCGGAGGCTGACGATGTTTGCTCAACATTGAACGCAGAGCATCCGAAGGATTTCGAAGGAGTTGCGGCGATGGCTTCACGCTAAGCAGGTAGCATCCATCGCTACGCGTCTGTTCTTGCATATTGTTTAAATGGCCCACTCGCCTTCTCTTCGGAGATACCGAAAAGATCTAATGGCATGAGCACTCGCGACCTAGACTTAACGGTGCCCCCTTGCCAACGAATTAAGATAAGCCCTGTACAGCGCCTGCCCTCATGGCGCTTACTTCCCCCCCGCATTAGTCAAAAGGCATTTTCGCTGGCTCCTGCCGAGACAAGCCGCCATGTTATCGACTTTAGAAATTCGCCATTTGGTGGAGCAGAGTTTTCTTCCCTCTCGTTGCGAATGCACAAGCGAGTCGGGAGACTCTCTGACGGTTCGATTTTTTCAGGATAACTCGAACCAAGAAATCCTCGTCGTCACCGGTGTTGCCGTGGCTCAGTTGACTAATGGGCATGCAATCGCGAATCTTGTGACCGGACTGCGGCAAGATCTTGAGCTCGTTACTCTTTCGCCTGGGCTTACCGTCAATCACCAGGTCTTCAAGCAACGTCGATGAAACCTTTGAGATCAATCGTCCTCGTTGCTGTATTACAGATCGCCATCTACCGCCCCCTACGAGCCCCGTCGATTGCTAGCGCCTCGTTTTTGATAGGAGTAAAAAATTGCTGACTCGCCCAGACAAAGACGCGCTTCGTGCGATGCTGGAATCTCAGGTTCAAGAAAAGCTAAAGCATGACCCAGACGCGGTCACGACTTATGTCGCACAGCGTGACCCGGAACGAAAGCCCTACACCAGCAAGCCAACAGTGCAGGACAAAGCTTTTGACAGAGAGCTCGATCAGATGCGTGCCGATGCTGAAGCCGGAGTGATACGCAAGCCTGCGCAGCAGACGGACGATGCTCCTAGCCTTGAACTCGATGATTACCCAGGCTTGAGAGCGACAGTAACCGCACCAACTGAATGGTAGTTTTCAACGCCTGTTATGAATCGGTTGGTGATGGGGGCTAAGGGGGTGTCGCTGATTCATCCAAACACGTTCGTACACATCCCTCACTAACCATGACAATCTTGAGCCTGGCCTTGCCCGAAGAAACGACT
>NZ_JBOIBY010000523.1:0-62633 GCF_050739655.1 Pseudomonas sp.
CATCCGGGGATTGGCGCGCAGCGCCGTTCGACGCAGTCGAACTCATCGCATGTAGGTGCCAGCGAAGCCAACCGGAGGGCGATGCCCCCGGATGGATGCCGGAGCGAAGGAACCCCGAGCCTTAGCGAGGGGCCGTACGTTCGGGGCGAGACCTTTGGTTCCTTTGGGGCGTTTGCCAAAGGGACTCGCCGTAAGGGCGAAACCATAAGCCGCCGTTACCGCAGCAACGGATATGTACACCCCACAGAGCAGGCCGGCTGTCAGGCCGCCATCGCTAGCAGGCTAGCTCCCACAGTAGGATTGGGTACATCCGCCAGAGTCAGGTCGGCTATAAGGTCGCCTTCGCTGCGATGCGGCGACCCGACAAGCCAGCTCCCACAATTGGATTGGGTACACCCGCCAGAGTCAGGTCGGCTTTAAGGCCGCCTTCGCTGCGATGCGGCGACCCGACAAGCCCACAGGGGGAGACAGTCATCTGTCCCCCCGCACTGCTTTCAGAACCTCCCCCCCAACGGATACTCAACCGCCAGACGAATCTGATTGGCATCCAGTTCCGCCTGCGCCGCATTGCCACGATGGACCGCGTGGCGTACGGAAAACGCGAGGTTCTTCGCGACACCCGACTGCACCACATACTTGGCCTGCAGATCCCGCTCCCAGTGTTTACCGCCCTGTCCGTAGCCCAGCCATTTATAACCGCCGTTGGGGTCCATGTGCGTGCCGTCGATGCCGCTGCCCCGTGCATACAGTGCGCCGAAGGTCAGGCCGGGAATGCCGTAGCCAGTCATGTTCAGATCGTAACGGGCTTGCCAGGAGGCTTCCTCCGGTGCGTTGAAGTCAGACAGCGCCACGGCGTTGCTCAGGTAAATCGCACCACGGGTGACATAGTCATAAGGCGTGTCGCCGTCGACTTTCTGATAGCCCACGCCGAAGCTGTGGGAGCCGATCCGATAAGTCGTCAGCAAACTCCAGGTGGTGTTATCGATCCGGCCGGACAAGGCTTTGCCCGTATCCTGAGTGTGATACAGGTTCAGGTCGAAGGTCAGATCCTGGACTTCCACGATCGGCTGGGTGTAGATCGCACCAAGGTACTGCTGACGCCAGGTGTCTTCGTAGAGCGCGCTGAACAAACTGGCGCTGAGCCCTTTGAGCGCCGTGTTGCGCACGCCGACCAGGTCGAAGCTGTTGCCCTGCTTGCCGTTGGAGTAATTGACCACAAACCCCTGATCGTGACTGGTGGCATTGCGGTCGGTGCTTTCATTGAAGTGCCCGCCGTACAACGTGGTAGCGGGCAGCTCGCGACTGGTCAGCAACCAGCCGGTGGCGGTTTCGGGCAGCAAACGGCTGTCGGATGAGCCAAACACCGGGGTTTTTACCCGCTGCTCGCCATAGCGCAATTCAGTCGAGGAAAAGCGCATTTTGGCCACGGCGCCACCGCGACCGATCTCTTTCTTGGGATGGCCGTCATTGTCCACACCGAGCAGCCGCGCCTTGCCGGCCCGCCCGCCTCCGCTGTCCAGTTCATAGCCGGAATAGGCATGGGCGTCGATGCCGAAACCTACGGTGCCGCGGGTATAGCCAGAGGCGACGTCGGCCATCAGGCCGTAGCCCCATTCTTCGGCGAGCTCGCTACGCTCTGCGCGGGGCTTGAAAGCATTGCGCGCCCCATTGCTGCGCGAGCCGTGTTCATAGTCCCGGCGGTCGTAGACGCTGCGGTTGAGCAGGCTCCACTGACTGTCTTCGATAAAGCCTTTTGCGTTGTCTTGCTCTGATGCGCAGGCGAGCAGGGACTGCCCGCCCAATGCCAATAGCAGGGTATGCGTCGATAAGGTTTTCACAGTGCAACTCCACAGAATTGGGGATCTGCAAGGTGTCCCCAGACGGGGACACCTTTGGGCGCCTCAGAGGTATTTGAGGATCGCGATGTCGCGACGGCGCTGTTTCAGTGCGGCGAACCAGCGTGTCGGGAAGAACAGCAACACGCCGAGGATCGCACTCCACAACCACACCATGGGCAGGTCATCGAAGCCGTAGTACGCGCCCTGATTGGCACCCCAGATGGCCACTGCTACCAGGTACATGGCCTTGAGCACATACAGGTGCAGCAAGTAGAAGAACATCGGCGCCCCACCATAAATGGCCAGCGTCGAGGTGGACCAGCGATCCTGCATCTTCTCGAACAACGCCAGCAGCAGGAGACTTAAACCTAGGGTCGGCATCAGGAACATCAGCGACGGCGGGTACTTCTTGGCGCTCATGAAACTCATGAAGGTGCGCAACGAGTCACCGGTCTGCACCCAGGGTTTCTCGCCGTAGACGTTCAGGTAACGGATGAACACGAAGGCCACCAGAAGTCCAACGCCCAGCTTGAGCAGGCGGGACAAGCGCTCGCTCGGTTCCATGTCCTTGCCGAACCACGGCCCGATCGCCCAGCCCAGCACAATCACCCCGATCCACGGCAACACCGGGTACGTGGTGCGAGCGCGGGTGAACTCGGTGATGTCGATAAACACCCGCTGATGCAGGATCGACCAAGGCACAAAGAACGGCGACTCCGGCCCCACGGTCACGTTATCGAGCAGGTTGTGGCCGGCAACAATGGCCACACCGAGCACAATCAGCCAGCTGCGCTTGAAGTGCAGCAACCCGGCCAGCACGATCATGCAGATGCCGATGCACCAGATCACCTGCAACCAGAGGGTCTTGGGCGGAAACTCGGCGTTCCAGGCGAAACACACGAAGGTGATTTCCAGAAACACCAGGAACAACCCGCGCTTGAGCAAAAACACCGAGGTTTCACGGGCCGTGTGTTTCTGGCTATAGAGCCAGGCCGACAGGCCGGTGAGGAAGATAAACGCCGGGGCGCAAATCTCGCTGAGCATCCGGGTGAAATACAGGTCCGGCGTCACGCTTAACGCGTCAATCGGATCGGTGACCTGGCGGTGCAACAGGAAGGTTTCTCGTACATGGTCAATCAGCATCAACAGCATGACGAAGCCACGCAGGGCGTCGATCGCCAGCATCCGCGTGTTGGCTTTTACCTGAGTGGTGGCCAGTGCGGGGGAAATACTTCCCACCTGCCCGGCCAATCCTGAAGATTGGGACATATTGGTAACTCCTGTAGGGACGGAGGATCAGGCTTGTTTTTTCAGCCGGGCGACTTCGGAGGCCGGCAGCTGCGCCGGTGCCCGTGGCAATGACGGTTTGCCTTGCTCTCGATAGAACGACAGCGTGGAGCTGAAGCTCTTCAGGTCAAACGGTTCGGTCTTGCCATCGGGACTGACACGCTCACCAGAGGTGCGATCCTTGTATTCGGCAGCCACCACATAGGTGCCCTGCCAGGGCAGATCGAAGCTGACTTTGCCTGACTTGTCGGTGCGCTGGGTGACAACTTCGCCCGAACCGGTTTCGAGTATAACCTCTTGATCCACCAAGGGTTTTTCCGAATAAAAGACCTGGAACTGGGCCTTGTTGCCCTCGACCTGTCCAGTGGGCACGATGTCCAGGGTCAGTTCCGGGGTGCGCGCGCGCAGATCGCCGACCCAACGGGTGGCGGGCGTCCAGTAGGTCTTCAGTGCCTTGTCCGCCTCGTGGGAATCGAAGATCGGATAATGCGGGTCCTGGGCCAGCAGTGAATCATCGCGCTTGCCCTGATGGGCCACCGCGAAGGCCTGACGCTGCAAGGTCAAACTCAATGGCTGGGATTTGTCGCCGACTGACCAGCCCTTGAGTTGCTTGAACCGGTCCATCCCGCCTGGCGTAACCTCCAACATATTCTTGTCATACTCGCCGTAGTACAAAGATAGAGATTGCCCGGGTGGTTGTTCGTACCAGATTTGGTGCGCTTCGCTGCTGCCGGCCAGCAGGAAGACGCTGTAACCCAATAGTGCTTTTGCGTTGCTCATTCGCATTTTTTTGGCTCCGATTGGTGTTATTAAACGATTCGTTGCTGACGCTTCATCCTCCCGAAATCAGCGACATCACAAACCGCGTCCCTCTCTCCGTACGCATTACAACGCAGAGACTTTGGCCCTTTGCTCCGAAAAGGGTGCATGCGGGGCAATCGGAAACTGTTTTTGTGGGTAGAAACAGATGTTTATGCGGCTTGCGCGAGGATGAGGCGTGTTTGCGGGTTTGAGCGGTGTGATGTCCAAACACGGTGCATTGCGCACAAATCAACTGTGGGAGCTAGCCTGCTAGCGATGACGTCAGCACATCCGGCATCCATGTGTCAGACGTACCGCTATCGCTAGCAGGCTAGCTCCCACAGTAGGGATTTGTGTAGGTGTTGAGGGGATTTCAGTGCCGCAGCAACTTACGCAACGGCACGCCATCCTTGAGCACGGGGGATTTGATGACGATGTAGCTGAAGTACTTGGAGATGCCGATGTTCTTGTCCAACAGGCTTTCAATCACTTCCTGATAATGCTGAATACTGCGGGTCATGAAACGCACCAGATAATCGTAGCCACCACTGATTAGATGGCATTCGAGCACTTCATCCACCAAGCGAATATTGGACTCGAACTTGGCGAAGTCTTCGCGCTTGTGGTCACTCAAGGTGATCTCGGTGAAGACCGTCACCGACTCGGTGATCTTGGCCAGGTTCAGGTGTGCCTTGTAGCTGGAAATGTACCCGGCCGATTCCAGCCGTTTGACCCGTTGCAGGCAGGGGCTGGCCGACAATCCCACGGCATCGGCCAGGCTGACATTGGTCATGCGCCCGTCCTTCTGCAACTCAACCAGGATACTGATGTCGATGCGGTCCAGTTTGACTAAACCTTCCATTGCGAACCTCTTGACTGCCATTTGTAAGACAATCTTCTAGCAAAATCAGCGCCGTAAAGACAGCTGATGTTGAGCCACCAGGTCCGCCATGCTGTTAATGCAGTAGTGCGCGGCACAAGGCGTCGGCTGTGGGACCCGCTCGCGACAGATCAGGCACACATCGACTCCCGCCTGTCGACTGGCTGAAGGCCGGGTCACTTGCAGGATCTGGGCGGGCTCAAGTTCGTTGCTCTTTAACCAATCCGCATCCTGCAACGGGTCGCTGGCCAACGAGACGAAGTCCTCGGCCATGATCCCCAGGCGCTCACAGAGCACTCCGCGATCCTCGGCATCCCGGTCGCCCTTCACCAGCAGCCGATAGAACTTGCGCAGGTACAACATCGCTCCCGGCGCGTCCTCGAACAACGACCAGCCAGCCGCCGAACGGGCGAAACTCATGCCCTCCTCCCAATTGGCTTTCAGTCCCCAGCGCTCGGCCAACTGGCGATGGGCGAAACACAGCAGTCCACTGAAACCCAGCTCGCCAAAGCGTGGATACAGTGCTTGCACCACCTCGCGAAATTCAGCCAGCACCTGTTCCTTGTCCGGGTGTCCGCCCCGGCTGTCGAGCAGCGGTTGCAGCGCCGCCCAGACCCCCGAATCGCGGTCTACCAGGACCTCATCGCAATCGATGAGCAACGCTCGATAATCAGTCAGCCCCATGGTGTACATAGCCTCCGATGATGCATTCGATCAATCCATGCTCCATAAACGCTCACGGGCAATGCCTTGCGGCACCGCCCGGCGTCGGCAGCACGTCAGTTCAAGACCCGTGCCAAGGCCGCTTCCAGAATCTGTAGCGCTTCGTCGACCTGTGCTTGCGTCGCCACCAACGGTGCGAGGAAACGCAGCACGTTGCGGTGCACACCGCACTTGATCACCAGCAAGCCACCCTTGCGCGCTTCATCGATCAGACGCTGGTTCAGATCGGCGTCCGGTGTGCGGGCTTCGTCGTTCTTGATCAGCTCGATGGCGAGCATGAATCCGGTGCCGCGCACATCGCCGATTTGTGGGTAACGACTCTGCAAGTCAAGCAGCCCTTGGCGCAATTGCTCGCCCAAGGCTTCACCGCGCTCCAGTAACTGTTCCTCTTCGTAGGCATCGATGACCGCCAGTGCCGCCGCGCAGGACAACGCGTTGCCGCCGTAGGTGCCGCCCAGGCCCCCGGGCAACGGCGCGTCCATGATCTCGGCCTTGCCGACCACACCGGACAGCGGCAAGCCACCGGCCAGGCTCTTGGCGACGGTCACCAGGTCTGGCTGGATGTCCGCGTGCTGGAAACCAAACCACTTGCCGGTTCGGCCGAACCCGGTCTGGATTTCATCGAGGATCAGAACGATGCCGTGTTTCTCCGTCAGCGCGCGCAGCCCCTGGAGGAACTCTTTCGGTGCCGAGAGGAAACCACCATCGCCCTGAACCGCTTCGATAATGATCGCAGCGACCCGCTCCGGCGCAACCTGAGTGGCGAGCAATTCGTCCAGCGCCTTGAGCGCCATCTCGCTGGTGACGCCGCGATAGGCGTTTGGATACGGCGTATGGAACACCTCCGGCGCGAACGGCCCGAAGTTCTGTTTGTACGGCTGGCTCATGCCAGTGAGGGTGCTGCCCAGCAAAGTCCGTCCGTGGAAACCACCCCGGAAGGCGATCACCGCCGAACGGTTGGTGTGCGCCCGAGCGATTTTCACCGCGTTCTCCACGGCCTCGGCGCCGGAGGTAAAAAACGCGGCTTTATAGGCCTCTTTACCGCCGATCATTTCGCACAGGCGCTGGGCCAGATCCAGGTAAGGCTTATAGGCAACCACCTGGAAGCAGGCGTGGGAGACCTTTTGCAGTTGCGCCTGAACCGCCGCGACCACTTTTGGGTGGTTGTGGCCGATGTTCAACACGCCGATGCCGCCGACAAAATCCAGGTATCGCTGGCCGTCCACATCCCACAATTCGGCACCTTGGGCGCGATCGATCACCAATGGGTGAGCGGTCACCAGGCCCCGCGGCACGAACTGATCGCGCTGACGGAGCAAATGAGGGGTTTGGTCGACTTTGCTGTTCATGGCATTTCCCATCGTGAGTCCGGCAGCCCGGAGGTAATTGGTGATTTCCGATGGTGTCCAGATTAAGGCTTGCGCGGAACGAACTACGCCGAACTTGGCTTCTCAGAAATTCGGATCCACTGTTTTCACCCTGCCAAACGGCAGATTCCTTCAGTGCGCCGAATATGCTGCGGGCCTGCCGATCCGAAGGGATGAAACGCGTTTAAAGCGATGCTTTCAACAGATCCTGCGCTGGCGTTGCGCGATGATAGGAACACTTTCACCCTTCAGGAATTGACCATGGCCCTGCTTTACAAAGCTGACCCTGTGCGCGGCGAACAGTGGAAAGCGCTGTTCGCCGAACACGCCCCGGATATCGAATGGCGCGCCTGGCCGAACATTGGCGACCCCAGGGACATCGAGTACCTGGCCGCGTGGCAGGCACCGGATGACATTGAGGCCGTGCTGCCGAATCTGAAGGTGTTGTTCGCGTTGTCCGCCGGGGTCGATCAACTGGACCTCGGTCGATTGCCCAGGGACTTGCCCGTGGTGCGCCTGCTGGACCCCGGCATCACCGCCGGCATGTGCGAATACGCCAGCTTTGCCGTGCTCAGCCTGCACCGGGACATGTTGCGTTATCGCCAGCAGCAGGTGGCCCGCTGCTGGCAGGCACACATGCTGCAACCGTCGGCCAGGCGTCGGGTCGGCGTGATGGGGCTGGGCACCCAGGCGCAACAGATTCTCGCGACCCTGCAACCGTTCGGGTTCCAGTTGAAAGGCTGGGCCCGCAGCGCTCACCACATCCCGGGCGTGGATTGCTATGCCGGTGCCGAGCAACTGCCGGCGTTTCTCAGTCAATGCGACATCCTGCTGTGCGTGCTGCCGCTGACCGAGCAGACCCAGGGCATTCTGAATCGTCAGTTATTCCGCCAACTGCCCCACGGCGCGGCGCTGATCAACATGGGCCGTGGCGGGCACCTGGTGGAAAGTGATCTGCTGGAGGCGCTGGACAGCGGGCAGCTCAGCGGTGCGGTACTGGACGTTCTACAGGAAGAGCCGGCACCGGCGGATCATCCGTTCTGGGGCCATCCGCAGATTCTGCTGACACCGCATATCGCGGCGATGACCCAGCCTGGAAGTGCGTTTGGCGTTTTGCTGGAGAACATCCAGCGGTTCGAACGGGGTGAGCCCATGGTGGGCCAGATCGATCGCACGCAGGGTTACTGAAGATCCGCACAGCTTTGGTTTTCTGTGGGAGCTGGCTTGCCAGCGATAGCGGTGGATCAGTCAACAAACAGGCTGAATGTTCCGACCTCATCGCTGGCAAGCCAGCTCCCACAGGGTTTTGTGGTGGGCTACAGGAGATGGGCGATGGCTTTGCCGACGTCCTGTGTCGAGCCCTTCCCGCCCAGGTCCGGGGTAATCGGCCCTTCGGCGATCACCCGCTCGATCGCCTGCAGGATCCCGTCGTGCGCCGCGCGATAACGTTCGTCACCATTGCCCAGGAAGTCGAGCATCAGCGCCCCGGACCAGATCATCGCAATCGGGTTGGCGATGTTCTGCCCATAGATGTCCGGCGCCGAACCGTGCACCGGTTCGAACAACGACGGAAACCGCCGCTCGGGATCAAGGTTGGCCGACGGCGCAATGCCGATGGTTCCGGCACACGCGGGTCCCAGGTCGGAAAGGATGTCGCCAAACAGGTTCGACGCCACCACCACATCGAACCGATCCGGTTGCAGCACGAAACGCGCACACAAGATATCGATGTGCTGCTTGTCCCACGAAATCTGCGGGTACTTGGCCGCCATCAATGCCGTGCGCTCATCCCAGTACGGCATGCTGATGGAAATCCCGTTGGACTTGGTCGCCGCCGTCAGCCGCTTGCGTGGCCGGGTCTGGGCCAGGTCGAAGGCGTACTTGAGAATCCGGTCCACACCACGGCGGGTGAACACGGACTCTTGCAGCACGAATTCATTTTCGGTGCCTTCAAACATCTTGCCGCCGACCGACGAATACTCGCCTTCGGTGTTCTCGCGGATCACCACGAAATCGATATCCCCCGGTTCGCGCCCGGCCAACGGGCACGGCACGCCGGGAAACAGCCGCACCGGCCGGATGTTCACATACTGGTCGAAGTCGCGGCGGAACTTGAGCAGCGAGCCCCACAGGGAAATATGGTCGGGCACCTTGTCCGGCCAGCCCACGGCGCCGAAGTAGATGGCGTCGAAACCCTTGAGTTGTTCGAACCAGTCCTCGGGCATCATCTGCCCGTGTTCCAGGTAGTAATCGCAGTGCGCCCAGTCAAGCACTTCGATGCTCAGGTCCAACTGCCATTTCTTCGCCGCCTGCTCCAGCACCCGCAGCCCTTCCGGCAGGACTTCCTTGCCAATGCCATCGCCGGCAATCGCGGCGATCTTGAATACCTTGCTCATCAGTTGTGGCTCCCCGTGTCTGTGAATTACAAGCCGCCGATGTGGAAGGCTTTGACTTCAAGGTATTCGTCCAGGCCGTACTTGCTGCCTTCACGGCCAAGGCCCGATTGCTTGATGCCGCCGAACGGCGCGACTTCCATGGAAATGATCCCGGTGTTGAGGCCCACCATGCCGAACTCCAGCGCCTCGCCGAAACGCCAGGAGCGCCGCAGGTCCTGAGTGAAATAGTAGGCCCCCAAACCGTAAGGCGTGGCGTTGGCCAGCGCGAGGGCTTCGGCTTCGTCGGTGAAGCGCATCAACGGCGCGACCGGGCCGAAGGTTTCTTCGCTGGCCAGCAGCATGCCGGCGTGGGCGTCTCCAAGTACCGTGGGTTGCACGAATTGGCTGTCACCGTCGGGAATACCCCCGCACAGCAACTTCGCACCCTGGCTCAGGGCATCGTCGATATGCCGCGCGACTTTGCTCACGGCGGCCTTGTTGATCAACGGGCCGATGGTCACGTCAGCTTCCAGGCCGTTGCCAACATTGAGCTTGCCGACCTCCTCGACCAGACGCTGGGCGAAGCGCTCATAGATGCCGTCCTGCACCAGGATCCGGTTGGCGCAGACGCAGGTCTGGCCGGCGTTACGGAATTTGCTGAGCATGATCCCGGCAACCGCCTGCTCCAGATCCGCATCGTCGAAGACAATGAACGGCGCGTTACCGCCCAGTTCCAGGCTCAAGCGCTTGATGTGTTCAGCACTCTGGCGCATCAGCAAACGCCCCACGGCGGTGGAGCCGGTAAAGGAAATCTTGCGCACGGTCGGGTTGCCGGTCAGCTCTTCGCCAATACCGGCGGGCTTGCCGCTCAACACGTTGAACACCCCGGCCGGAATGCCCACGCGTTCGGCCAGTACCGCCAATGCGAGGGCCGACAGCGGCGTCAGGTCCGAAGGCTTGACGATGATCGGGCAGCCCGCGGCCAATGCCGGCGCGCACTTGCGGGTGATCATCGCGTTGGGGAAGTTCCACGGAGTAATCGCTGCGCAGACGCCGACCGGTTGCTTGAGGGTCAACAGTCGACGGTCGCCTGTGGGGGCCGGCATGGTTTCGCCGTAGACCCGTCGGGCTTCTTCTGCGAACCATTTGACGAAGCCTGCGCCATAGCGGATTTCGCCTTTGGCTTCGTTCAGCGGCTTGCCTTGTTCACAGGTCATGATCAACGCCAGATCGTCGAGGTTGTCGATCATGGCCTGATACCAACGCTCAAGCAGCGCCGCGCGTTCGGCTGCCGGACGTGCACGCCAGGCGGGCCAGGCTTTGTCCGCCGCCTCAATGGCACGCCGGGTTTCCGCGCCTTGCATCGCTGGTACGCGAGCGAGCAACTGACCGCTGGCCGGGTCGATGACGTCCAGCGTCGCACCGTCATCGGCGCCAATCCACTGCCCGTCTACATAAGCGAGTTCTGCCAAAAGGCTGGGGTCTTTCAAGCGATTCTTGAGCATGGTCGAGTCCTGATCCGAGACAGATTCCAGTCTAGGGAGACGCGGCGGATGAGGATGCTGAAAGCGCTTTGCGGACAGTGTCGGATGCTGAAAATGGCGGTGGAACGGCAGATTTATATTTGTCAGCTAAACACAATTTTCTGTGGGCTTGATCGTTCCCACGCTCTGCGTGGGAATGCAGCCCAGGACGCTCTGCGTCCTATAACCAGAGCCGCTCTGCGTTCCATAACCAGAGCCGCTCTGCGTCCCATAACCAGAGCCGCTCTGCGTTCCATAACCAGAGCCGCTCTGCGTCCCCATCAAGAGCCGAACGCGGAGCATCCGTGGAGGCATTCCCACGCGGAGCGTGGGAACGAGCAATCAACCCAGTTTCAGTGAACCGAGCAATCCACCCAGAAACCGCGCTCCGGCCTCCATCTGGCTGATCTCGATAAACTCATCCGGCTTGTGCGCCTGTTCAATCGAGCCCGGACCACAGACCACCACTGGCACATCCAGACGCTGATTGAATAACCCGCCTTCGGTGCCAAACGACACCTTGGCCGTACCGGTATCCGGCGCCGCGAAATTTTTCAGAAAGCGCACCGCCTCGACGCTCGGGTGAGTGTCCAGGCCTGGGTAGACATTGATCGTTTCGATCTCGATGGCCGCCACGCTGGAGAGCTTTTTAGCCTCGCGCACGATCACCTCGGCGCGCTCCTGCATTTGCGCCAGAATCTGTTCCAGATCATCGGCCGGCAAGTTGCGCACTTCAAAATCCAGGGTGCAGAGGTTCGGCACGATGTTCAGCGCACGGCCGCCGCCGATCTGCCCGACATGCACGGTGCTGTAAGGCACGTCGTAATCGGCATCCTGGGCGCCCTGCTCCTGCAATTGCTGCTGGGTCTGGCGCAGCACCCCGATGAAGTCGCTCGCCACGTGAATGGCATTGACCGACAGCGGCGCCAGCGAAGAATGCGCCTCCAGGCCCCGGCAGTAGGTCCGATACGAGCCCTTGCCCTTGTGCCCGAGAACGAACTGCATGTTGGTCGGCTCACCGATCAGGCACAAGAACGGCCGCACCGGTGCCAGGTGCAGCACGTCCAACAAGCGCCGCACGCCGACACAACCGATTTCTTCGTCATGGGACAACGCCAGTTGCAGCGGTCGACTCAGTGAGTGATCCGCCGCATCGAGCATGGCGTCGATGGCCAGGGCGATAAAACCCTTCATGTCGCAACTGCCACGACCGTAAATTCGGCCGTCCTGCACCGTCGCCTCAAAGGCTGGAAAGGTCCAGGCTTGCCCTGCCGCCGGCACCACGTCGGTGTGCCCGGACAACAGAATCCCCGGCAGCTCTTTCGGGCCGGTGCTGGCGAACAGGTTGGCCTTCTTCCCGGTGGCATCCTTGACGATCAACGACTCGATGCCCTTGGTCAGCAGCAGGTCGCGCACGTAATCGATCAGGGCCATGTTCGACTCCGAAGAGACGGTGTCGAAGGCCATCAAGCGTTTGAGAATATCCAGTACACGCGGCTTCATGAGGCCTTGCTCCGTAGTTCGGCAAAATGGGCGAACCGGCGAATGGAGAACGGCTCAATCAAGGTGCTGGTGCTGCCGGTGCTGATCAGTTCAGCCATCACGTCGCCGACGCCCGGGCCGAGCTGGAAGCCGTGACCGCAGAAGCCGAACGCGTAATAAAGGCCATCGACGGTGCCGCTGGGGCCCATGATCGGCAGGGAGTCCGGCAGGTAACTTTCGATGCCACTCCAGACGCGGATGATGTTCAGGTTGCCGACGCCCGGCAGCAGCCGTTGCATTTGCGTGATCTGGTTGAGAATGCTGCGCGGCTCGACGTAGGCCCGGCGATTAAGCATGTCTGGTTTGCTGCGATAGCCGCCGCCGATGACGATGTTGCCACGGGTGATCTGCCGGAAATAAATCACTTCTTCCGGGATCTTGGTGTACACGCCAATCACTGTCGGCAAGGCGTATGGCACCGGCTCAGTCACCGCCATTTGCGGGCCATGGGTGTCCAGCGGCACCGGTTCGTCGAATTGTTCAGAGAGCTTCTGCCCCCACGCGCCGGCAGTGATCAGCAACTGGGCGGCGTTGAATTGGCGACCATCGGTGGTGCTCACGCTGAACTCACCACCGACCTTCTGAACCTCAGCCACTTCCGTCTGCTCTTCGATGCGTGCACCGAGGCGCCGTGCAGCCCGGGCAAACGCCGGGGCAGCCAATCGCGGGTTGGCGTGACCATCGTGGGGGGCGTAGGAGCCACCCTTCACGTCCGGCCCAAGGAACGGAAAGCGTTTGTGCAACTCGGCGCCGCGATAGATTTCCAGGTCCAGTTGCGCTGCTTCCGGTGCGGCGGCGTAGGCCTCCAATTCCGCAATTTCGTCTTCGCGATAACACACACGCATGTGGCCGCTGGCGATGAACTCCAGGTCATCGTCGATCAGTTCCGGCAAGCGCTTCCACAACGCCCAGGAACGGTTGGCCAACTCCAGTTGCCCCAGGTAGCGGCCCTGGCGCCGGACGTTGCCGAAGTTCACACCGCTGGCGTACTGACCGATCTGGTCACGCTCCAGCAAGGTCACCGAGTGTCCACGTTTACGCAGGAAAAATGCCGACGCCGCGCCCATGATGCCGCCGCCGATAATCAGGACATCGCTTTTTTGCGGTTTCATGAGGGCTCCTCAATGATGGTCATCGGCAAGGGTTTGACCGGGGCCTGACCCCGTTGTCGACCGACCTGTTGCACGCTGACGCCAGCGGCGGCGGCAATCACCTCGGCTCCGGCCTGGGAGCAGTAACGGCCCTGGCAGCGGCCCATGCCGACCCGGCTGAACGCCTTGGCCCGGTTAACCTCGCAGGCACCCTTGTCGCTGACGGTACGGCGCAGTTCACCGGCGCTGATCATCTCGCAGCGGCAAACGATGGCGCTGTCGGGCAAGGCCTTGGCTTGTTCGGCCGGCCAGGGAAACGCCTGGGCCAGGCCAAGGCGAAATTGGTCCATTACCGCCAACGCATTACGTTGTTCGTCACGCAAGCCGGCGTTCACTGGTTGCTGCAGATCTTCCAGCAATGCCATCGCCACCAGGCGACCGGCATGTTCGGCCGCGTCGGCGCCGCGAATCTTCGAGCCGTCACCGGCGGCATACACACCATTGACCGTGGTCCGGCCTTCTTCATCCACCGACAGCCACCATTGCCCCGACGCATCGTCGAAACGCATGCGGCAACCGGCCAGATCCGCCAACTGGGTCTCCGGGCGCAAGTGGTAACCGAGGGCCACGGCATCGCACTCGACATTCAACGTCTCGCCACGGGCGGTCAGTACGCGCACGCCGCTGACCCCGCTGGCCGCATCGCCCAGCACTTGCTGCGGTTTAATGCCCAGGTGCACGGGGATTTTCGCCTGATACAGTTGCGCCAACAGTTTCATCCCGGTGAACAGCACTCCGGGGCGCGCCAGCAATTTTGGCAACGCGCCAATACGCTTGCTCAGCGGCGAAGTGTCGAGCACCGCCGCCACCTTGGCGCCGGCCTTGAGGTACTGGGTGGCAACCAGGTACAGCAACGGCCCGCTGCCCATGAACACCACACTGTGACCAATCGACACCGCCTGGGACTTGAGCGCAATCTGCGCGCCCCCAAGGCTGTAGGTGCCCGCCAACTGCCAGCCTTCAATCGGCATCAAGCGGTCGGTGGCGCCGGTGCACAGGATCAGCGCGTCGTAGTCCACCGTCGAGTGGCGGCCTTGATTGACGCAATGCAACTGCCCTGGCGTCAGGTTCCACACCAGGGTGTTCGGGCGGTAGTCGATACGCTCGCGCAAGCGGTCGAAACTTTCGTGCAGGTTTCGCGCCTTGGCGGCTTCGGTGCCGTACAGGGCGCTGTAGTCCCGGGTAAAACCCTCCGGCTGGCGACGATAGATCTGCCCGCCATCGCGGCGATTTTCATCGATCAGGATCGGCTTGATGCCCGCCGCCAGCAGGGTCTCGGCGCAGCGAATACCGGCTGGGCCGGCGCCGACGATGACAACTTTTCTGGAACTCAGCCGCGCAGTGGCCATATCGCCTCCGGTTGTGTGGTGACGATATCCAGCCCTTCACGGACTTCGTTGGAGCACGCCCGCAGGCGTTCGCCGCTGCGGGTCCAGACCCAGCAATCCTGGCATGCGCCCATCAGGCAGAAACCGGCGCGCCGACTGGAATCAAACTCCGACTGGCGCAAGGCATTGCCTTGGGTCAGCAGCGCCACCATCAGGGTGTCGCCTTGCAGCGCCTCGATGGGCGCGCCGTCGACCTTCAAGCTGACAGTCGGTCGACCCTGCTCCGCCAGCCTCACAAAACGCCCGTTCATGCGTAGGCTCCCTGGGTCATGGTGATCAAATCCTGCTGGGTTTTACGCAACTCGGCGCTGTCGTGGTGACAGAGGATTTCACTGCCGCCGTCGATGATCCGTCGGTTCGGGGCGGTTCGATTGCACAGGCCATCGACGCGTACCGGGCAACGGTTGAGGAAGGTGCAGAGTTCCGACACGTTGGCTTTGGGGCCAATGGGCGGCAGCTCGCCGCTTGTGGCCCCGCAGCTTTCCAGCCAGCCCTGACGCAGTTCCGGCACCGAATGGATCAGAAGATCCGTGTACGGATGGAACGGTGCCTGGGTAAACGATTGCCGGCTGCCCGCCTCGATTTTGCGGCCGCTGTACATCACCACCACGTCGTCGCACAGCGCGCGCACGGTGGAAATGTCATGGCTGATGAACAGGTACGAAACCCCCAGTTGCTGACGCAGGTCGCGCAGCAGTTCGAGAATCGCCGCACCGACTACGGTATCCAACGCAGAGGTCACCTCATCACAGAGGATCAGATCCGGTTTGGCGGCCAGTGCCCGGGCCAGGTTGACCCGTTGTTTTTGCCCGCCGGACAGTTCGTTTGGACGGCGCTCGGCCAGTGTCCGGGGCAAACGCACCAGATCCAGCAGTTCGCCGATACGCTCGCGCAACGCCGCGCCCTTGAGGCCGAAATACATCTTCAGTGGCCGGCTGAGAATGGTGCTGATGCTGTGCATCGGGTTGAGCGCAGTATCGGCATTCTGAAAGACCATCTGGATGCGGCGGAACTGGTCATCCGTACGCTCCGACAGGCTGCCACCCAGTGGCTGGCCATCGAAGGTCAAGCCGCCCAACGCCGGCGTCAGCAAGCCCGCCACCACCCGCGCCAGGGTCGATTTGCCCGAGCCCGACTCACCGATCACGCCAATGGCCTGGCCACGACGCACGGTCAGGTCGATGTCTTCCAGTACGCGGATCGCCGGCATGCCTTGGGCGTTCTTGTTGCCGTAACCGGCGGTCAGGCCCTTGATGGTCAGCAGCGGGACGTCTTCAGCGACGCCACAGGGAGGGCGAATCGTGGTGTCCGGCCGCGCGGCTGCCAGCAGGCTGCGGGTGTATTCGTGAGCCGGACCCTTGAGCAGCGGCGCGGTGGCGCTCTGTTCGAAAATCTGGCCGCCGTTGAGCACGACGATCTGGTCAGCCATTTGCGCGACGACCGCCAGGTCGTGGGAGACGTAGACCGCAGTTGCCCCACGCTCGCGCACCACGCGTTTGAAAGCGCGGAGCACGTCGATCTGGGTGGTCACGTCGAGGGCGGTGGTCGGCTCGTCCAGCACCACCAGCAACGGATCGCTGATCAGTGCCATGGCTGCCATTACCCGTTGCAACTGCCCGCCAGAAACCTGGTGCGGGTAGCGCTGACCGATGTTGTCCGGGTCCGGCAAGGCCAGGTCGCGGAACAGTTCGATGGCCTTGGCTTCGAGCACGGCGCGGGTGCCCAGGCCATGAATCAACGCCCCTTCCACCACCTGGTCGATCAGTTTCTTCGCCGGGTTGAATGCCGCCGCCGCGCTTTGCGCGATGTACGACACCCGATTGCCGCGCAGGCCCTGCAACTCGTGCTCACTCAGGGCGAGCATGTTGTGCTCGCCGACCTGCACCACCCCACCGGACAACCGGCAACCACGACGGGCATAACCGAGCAGCGCCAGGGCGATGGTGGTCTTGCCGGAGCCAGACTCACCGATCAACGCCAGCACTTCACCTTTTTCCAGGGCGAAGCTCACGCCTTTGACGATTTCCGTTTCACCGCGCTCGCCACAGGCGACCACGCGCAGGTCTTCGACTCGAATCAATTCGCTCATTTCAATGCCCTCCCGTGCGGCGACTACGTCGGGACGACAGTCTGTCGATAAACAGGTTCACACCGATAGTCAGGGTGCCGATGGCCAGCGCCGGGATCACGATGGCTGGCGCGCCCTGGTTCAAGCCGCCGATGTTTTCCCGCACCAGCGAACCGAGGTCGGCATCGGGCGGTTGCACACCCAGGCCGAGAAAACTCATGCCGCTGAGCAGCAACACGATGAAGCCAAAGCGCAGGCCCAGGTCAGTCAGCACCGGGTTGAGCATATTGGGCAGGATTTCCACACAAGCGATGTACAACCGGCGTTCGCCACGGGTACGGGCGACTTGCACGTACTCCAGCGCTTCGATGTTCACCGCCATGCTGCGGGCGATGCGGAACGCGCCGGGGGTGAAACTCAACACCGCGGTGCAGACCAGCAAGGTCACCGAAGAGCCGAAGGCCGAAACCATGATCAGCGCCAGCATCTTGCTCGGGATCGAGATAAAGGCATCCATCAGCCGGCTGATGACTTCGTCCAGCCATTTGGGCGAAACCACCGACAGCAGCGCGCAACCGGTGCCCAGGCCACTGGCCAACACTGCTGCGATCAACGCCAGGCCAACCGTGAAGCGGGCGCCGACCAGCACGCGGCTGAGCATGTCGCGCCCCAGGTAGTCGGTACCGAACGGGTAAAGGGCGCTGATGCTGTCAAAGACATTGTCGGAGACCACTTCGCCCACCGGGTGCGGCGCCAGCCACGGGCCGAAGAACGCCACCAGCAACCAGATAACGCACATTGCAGCCCCGATCAGGCCCAGCCACGCCGGGCCATGGGACACCTTGCCAACCGACAGGTCGGGGGCCGCCGGCGTCGATTTCACAATGAGATTGTTCATTGGTTTCTCAGCCTCGGATTGGACAGAATCGCGCACAGGTCGGCAATCAGCACCAACCCCAGGTACGCCGTGCAAAACAGCATGGTGCAGGCCTGGACCAGCGCCATGTCACGGTTGGTCACGGCATCGACCATCAAGCTGGCGATGCCGGGATAGTTGAAGATCGTCTCGACGATGACCACACCGCCCAGCAAGTACGACAGGCTCAGGGCGATCGCGTTGGCAATCGGCCCGATGGCGTTGGGCAAGGCATGGGTCAGCACGATGCGCATCGGGCCTACGCCTTTGAGCCGCGCCATTTCCACATACGGGCTGTCGAGTTGATCGATCACCGCCGCCCGGGTCATACGGGCCATTTGCGCGACGATGACGCAGCACAGGGTCATCACCGGCAAGGCGTAAGTGCGCATGAATTGCCAGGGTGAAGTGATGTCGCTGGCATAGGACAGCGCCGACAACCAGCCCAGGTTCACGGCAAAGATCAGCACGGCCAGGGTGGCCACCAGAAACTCCGGGACGGCGACCATGGCCAGGGTGAAGAAGCTCAGGAAACTATCGATGCGCCCGCCCCGGCCCATGGCCGAACCGATGCCCAGAATCAGCGCCACCGGCACCGACACCAGCGCCGTGGCGGCCGCCAGCATCAGGGTGTTGGGTACACGGCCGGCCATCAACTCGCCGACCGGCATGGCGTTGGACACCGACTGGCCCATGTCGCCGCTGAGCAGGTTCATCAACCAGTGCAGGTAACGCACCACACCGGGCTGATCGAGCCCCAGTTTCAGGCGCAGTGCCGCCACCTGTTCCGGCGTGGCGAACTGTCCAAGAGATTGTTGCGCCGCGTCCCCGGGAAGGACTGCCGTGATCGCGAACACGACCATCGACACGATCAACAAAGTCACGATCGCGGCGCCCAGACGCCGGCCGATCAACCACAGTGTGTTGCTATTCATCGCCTACCCTCCTGCACTGTCCCTGACGTACTACTCAGATCACCATCAAGCGTCCAGCCAGATCTGCTCGGCGAACATGTAACCCATGAAGCCACCCAGCGGGTTGCTGCCGTAACCTTTGATGCGCTGGTCGACACCGTCGATGTTGCTGATGAACACCGGCACGCCGATACCGCTGTGGTCATGCACCAGGGTCTGCATGTCGGCGTACATTTTGCTGCGCTTGGCGTCGTCGGTTTCAGCGCGGGCGAGCATCAGCAACTGGTCGAACTGATCGTTCTGCCAACCGGATTCATTCCATGGCGCCTTCGACTGGAAGAACTGCGAGAACATCACGTCGGCGTTCGGCCGTGGGTTGATGTTGCCGAAGCTCAGCGGGTGCTTCATCCAGTGATTGGACCAGTAGCCGTCGCTCGGCAAGCGGTTGACGTCCAGCTTGAGGCCGGCCTGCTTCGCCGATTGCTGCAGCAGCACTGCGATGTCCACGGAACCTGTGGCTGCGGGTGACGCCACCAGCGGCATGCTGATGCTTTCCATGCCAGCCTTTTTCAGCAGGAACTTGGCCTTCTCCGGGTCATAGACTCGTTGCGGCAGGTCGGCGTTGTAGTAGCGCGAGCCGGGAGCGATCGGATGGTCGTTACCGACGACGGCAAAGCCACGGAACACGGCGGATTTGACCTGCTCGCGGTCCAGCAGGTACTTCATGGCCTCGGTGAATTCGGCACTTTTGCCTGGCATCTGATCCTGACGGATGATCAAGTCGGTGTAGTTGCCCGACGGTGCATCCACGACCCGGTGCTTGGCACTGGCCTTGATCCGGGTGGTGGAGCGTGGGTTGACCTCGTTGATCAAGTGCACGTCGCCGGACAGCAAGGCGTTGACTCGCGACGGTTCGTCGGAGATCGCGATGAACTCGATTTCGTCGAGGTACGGCAGGCCCGGTTTCCAGTAGCCGGTGTTGCGCGCGGCAATCGAACGTACGCCCGGTTTGAATTCCTTGACCTTGAACGGCCCGGTGCCGATGCCCTGGTTGAAGTCGGTGGTGCCTTCGGGAACGATCAGCAAATGCGACACGGCCAGGATCGACGGCAGCTCGGAGTTCGGCGCGCTTAGGCGAATCTGCACTTCGTTGGTGCCTGTCGCCTTGATCTCGGCGAACTGTTCCATCAGCGGCATGATCTTGGAACCGGTCAGCGGGTCCTTGTGGCGCGTCAGCGAGAACACCACGTCGGCGGCGCTCAGGGTTTTGCCGTTGTGGAAAGTCACGTCCTTGCGCAGGGTGATGGTCCACAGCGTGGCATCGGTGTTGTCGATGCGCTCGGCCAGCTCCAGTTGCGGCACCAGATGCGCATCGAAACGGGTCAGCCCGTTGTAGAACATGAAGTGGCGCACATAGTCGGTGGACAACGCGCCTTTGGCCGGGTCGAGGGTGTCAGCGGTGGAGCTGGACATACCAGCGACGCGAATCCGCCCGCCCGGCTTGCCTTTGCCGGGGGCCGCGGCTTCGTCAGCGAACAGTTTGCCAGCGGCGCCAAACAGGCTGCCTGCGCCCGCTGCGGCGACACCCGCCACACCGAGCATTTGCAGCGCACTGCGGCGTGACATGCCGCGATTGAGGCCTTCGAACACTCGCAGGCTTTCCTGGCCGGAGATCAGCTTGGAGTCGTTATTGTTGTCTGTCATATCGGTTATACCTGTCGAAATTAAGAAGGCTCGAGTGTCCCGGTTGACCGGAACGTCCTGGGAACGTAAACGACGGTGACGCCACAACATCAACTCAATGCAAATAGTCCTGAAAACGGTAATAGGCGCCCACGAACGGCAGGAACCACGGTTTGCCGAAGTGACCGGGAATCGCCGGCCAATCGAGTTCGCGCCACGGGTTGGCCTCGACTTTCCCGGCCATCACGTCGGCCATGACCTGGCCCATGTGCACCGACATCTGCACCCCATGGCCGCTGTAACCCATGGAGTGATACACACCGCCGTGCTGGCCGGCCCGAGGCAAACGGTCGGACGTCATGTCCACCAATCCACCCCAGCAATAATCAATTTTCACGTTGGCCAGCTGCGGGAACATCTGCACCATTGCCGCTTGCAGTACCTTGCCGCTCTTGGCGTCGTTGACACTGTCGGACATGGCAAACCGCGCACGGCCGCCAAACAGCAAGCGGTTGTCCGGGGTGAGGCGGAAGTAGTTGCCGATCATGCGGCTGGTGACATAGGCACGATGGCCTGGCAGCAACTGGTCAATCAGCGATTGGGGAAGCACTTCGGTTGCGATCACGAAACTACCCACCGGCACGATCCGCCGCCGATACCACCCCAGGCCGCCGTGCTGGCAGGCACCGGTCGCCAGCAATACTTGCCCGGCGTGCAGCGAGCCCTTGCTGGTGTTGACCTGATAGCCACCGGCCCGAGCTTTCCAGTCCAGCACCGAGGTGCCCTGGTGGATCAGCGCGCCGTGACGCACCGCCGCTTCGGCCAAGCCGACGCCAAAACGCCCGACGTGCATCTGCACGCCATTGCGTTGCAGCAAGCCGCCGTGGAACTGCGCCGAATTGACTTCGGCGCGGGTCTGCTCGGCGGACAGCAACTCGACATCGGCATCGACTTCACGGCGAATCAATTCGCACGTCCGTGCCAGGCCTTCGTAGTGCATCGGTTTGGCGGCCAGTTTCAACTTGCCGTTGCGGATCAGATCGCAAGCGATGCGCTCCTGCTCCACCAGCGACACCACGCTCTGCACCGCGCTATCGTAGGCCTGGTAATAGGCCCGCGCCTTGTCGGCACCGAGGCTGGCGCTGAGGCCGGCGTAATCCTGGGCGACCCCGGTGTTGCACTGACCACCGTTGCGCCCCGAGGCCTCGCCGATCACCCGCCCGGCTTCCAGCACCACGACACTGGCGCCCTTGAGGGCCAGCGCACGAGCCGCCGCCAACCCGGTGAAACCGCCACCGACGATGGCCACGTCGACTTGCCCGGGCAATGCGCCGAGCTGTGCACCGGTGAAAGCCGGTGCGGTGTCGAGCCAGTAGGATTCACTGCCCATGTTCAATCCGCCTATACCAAGAAGACTCTGCCAATAAACCTATGCCAATGAGAGTGCCGTTACAGACCGACCAATCCAGCCAGACCACCGATGTCCGGGATCTGGTGGTAGCTGTAGAAGGCATTGCCCGGTACTTCGTGACCACGGGCGACGAAGGCTTTGTTTTTGATCTTCATGTCGTGTGCCGGCATCAGGTCGTAACGGAAGCTGGAAGATACATGCAAGATGTCTTCCGGGCCGCAGTTGAGGTTGTCGAGCATGAACTCGAACGCCGCCAGACGTGGTTTGTAGGCCTGGGCCTGTTCGGCGGTGAAGACCTTATGGAATGGCGCGCCCAGCTTGTCGACGTTGGACATGATCTGGCTGTCACTGGCGTTGGAGAAAATCACCAGCGGGATCTTGTCGGCGATTTTCGACAGGCCGGCCGGTACATCCGGGTGCGGGCCCCAGGTTGGCACGGCGTCGTAATAGAGTTGACCTTCTTCGCGGTAGGCAATGCCCCAGCGCTTGCACGTGCGTGCCAGGGCCGTCTTGAGAATTTCGTCATAAGGCCTCCAGTCACCCATGACCTGGTCCAGGCGATAGGCCGAGAAATCCTTGACGAACTGATCCATTTGTTCCGCTGGAACGCGATCAGCGAACAGCTCGCGCGTCATCGTGCCCATGTGGAAATTGGTCAGCGTACCGTAGCAGTCGAACGTAATGAATTTGGGGCGAAGAAAGCTCATTGAGTGCGTTCCTGAAGTTCGTTGAGGTCATTGGCGCGACAAGCATTTGCCTGGTTTGCGAGGCAGCGATGCAACGCTGCAGCACACCGCCATTACAACACTGTGAAATCAGCAGATGGCGTTAAAAGCGATCTTCGTTCGATACAAATCACCGTTTTAGCCGTTTCCCTCAGCAGACTTTGCGGTGCGCACAAGCCTTGGGCAAAGCCCCTGTTTATGCGCTCTTATGGACCTTTACAGGCACCCAAGAACGGCACATACCGCCTTTTCCCGCAGAAACTGCGCCGCACGGCAGCATTAGCGACTGTTCATGCCGCGCTCGCCTTTCTCCCTCTTGATTGAAGCAATTAATGGCACATTCCAACCCTGAGTCGGCGAGTCTCGGGCCAAGCCTTTTATAGGGTAAAAAGACCCAAGCATTTGCTGCCGACCTCAGGCGCCAATTAAGTAGTAAGTGTGGTCTTGTGGCCTGTGCCTCGCGGAATCTGCCGAATATTCCCTAGCCCCTTGTCAGCCTTTCAAACAGATGGGATACAGGCGTCATCACGCCGCACAACCCGTCGCTCGCCTATCGGAGATTCGCCATGTCCGCCCCGCTTCCTTCTTACGTTTATCGCCCGATGACCCCCGCCGACCTGCCTGCGGCCCATGCACTGTCCGTGCAATTGAAGTGGCCCCATCGGCTCGACGACTGGGCCATGCTGCAACGGGTCAGCAACGGCTTTGTCGTGCTCGATGGCGAGCGTCTGATCGGCACGGCGTTCGCCTGTCCCCAAGGTGATTTCACCACCATTGGCCTGGTGATCGTCAGCGACGATTACCAAGGCAAGGGGATCGGTCGCAAACTCATGGAGCAAGCGCTTGGTGCCTGCCAGTCAAGCACTGCGATGTTGAACGCCACCCTGGCCGGTGCGCCACTTTATGCCAGCCAGGGTTTTGTCGAGTTCGGCTGGATTCAGCAGCATCAGGGCCAGGCGCAAGCCCCTTTGCCTGGGGCATTGGCAGATGGTGAAGAATGCCGCCCGCTGCACGAAGCGGATCAAGCGCGGGTGCTGGAGTTGGCCAACGCCGGCAGCGGACTGGATCGGCAAGCGGTGCTCACCGATCTGTTCACAGTCGTGGAGCACTCGGTGGGCATCGTGCGCGGCGGTCAGTTGCAGGCCTTCGCCCTGCTGCGCCCGTTCGGACGCGGTCGTTGCATCGGCCCGGTGATCGCCGAAAACCTTGAGCAGGCCAAACACCTGATCGCAACGCTGCTAACCCAGGTACCGGACGCCTTTGTGCGTATCGATATTCCGGCAGATTGTGGTTTGGCCGACTGGCTGGAAGCGGCCGGGCTGAAAAAGGTCGACACCGTGGCGCAGATGGCTCGCGGTGCAGCGCCACAATCGGCTAACGGCGTTCGGCAGTTTGCCCTAGTCACTCAAGCCATCGGCTGAGCATTGGGTTTGCCCCGATATCGCTACCCTACTCCCCTATACACATGGAGCGTCACCCGTATGTCCGAACCTACCATTGTGCTGTTGGCTCGCGCCGATGGCAGCCGTGTCGTCACGCCTTTCACGCAACAATCATTGAATGCTGCGGATCCATTCACCGAGGGTCGCCAGGTCGCCTGGTCCGGGACTGACGGCGTGTCTGCGGGCATCGTCGATACCGGTAAAACCCTTGATATCGAGGACTTCCCGCACACCGAAGTGATCGTGGTCCACACCGGCCACGTGACGCTGAAAACCCGGGAGCAGACGCTGGAACTGGCGGTAGGCGCCAGCGCGGTCATCGGTCGCGGCACCGCCCTGCGGATCGAGGCACAGGCCGGCTCGCAATGGGCGTTTTGCGCCATGGCCACAGAAGTACCAACGCCTGGCCTGACGTGGCTCGACCCGCTGGCGCTCCTGTCGCCTTCAGCAGCACCGGAGCCACAGATACTGATCGGTCCAACGCCGCAATGCCGGTCACGCAATGCCTTCGAAGATGCCGCCACCGATCTGCGCGTCGGCGTCTGGGACTCGACGCCCTACGAGCGTCGCGGCCGAGCGCACAAGCTCAATGAGCTGATGTATTTGATCGAAGGCAGCGTGACGTTGCAGGCTGCTGATGGATCGAGCGTGACGGTCAATACCGGTGACAGCGTGTTCGTTGCACAGGGTGCGCCCTGCGCCTGGAAAAGCACCCGTTATGTGCGCAAGGTGTATGCCGTCAAGTAAGGCGCCGGCAGACTTGACCGGGGGCTGACAACGTCAGTCCCCACGCAGAATCAGTGCATGTGCGCTGTCCCATTCGGCAAAGACCGTTTGCCCGCAGTGCAGGCCAAGCTGGTTGTAATCGGCATGGGGCTTGAGCACCTGCAACTCCAGCCCTCCGTCGGCTTCCAGATAGATATTCACCATCGAACCGATGAACTCTTCACCCACGACGGTACAGCTCAGCTGGTTGCGTCGGGTGGGCTGCAAGGTCAGGTTGATATGTTCGGCGCTGATGCACATACCAACGCGCTCTCCAGCGACCACCTTTTTAGCCTCGGGCAGTCTGGCCATGAATCCGCCGTGTGCCGAGTCAAGGCAAACCAACCCACTGTCAGCAAAGCCAATGACTGTGCCATCGAGGATGTTTTTACCGCCGACGAACTCGGCGACAAAGCGGTTGCGCGGCTCAAGGAAAACCTCCTGCGGCGAACCGACCTGTTCGACCCGCCCACGACTCATGATCACGACACGATCGGCCATGGCAAACGCTTCGGATTGGCTGTGGGTGACGTAGACAAAGGTGATGCCCAAGTCCTTTTGCAGCCCGGTCAGTACACCCTGCATGCGCACACTCAGATGTGCGTCGAGCGCGCTTAGCGGCTCGTCGAGCAGCAGTATCGGCGGTTCGGTGACCAACGAGCGCGCCAGCGCCACGCGTTGGCGCTGGCCACCGGAGAGCAGGCTGATATCGCGATGGGCGAACTCCTCAAGGCCCAGTCGCTCAAGCCACGCCAGCGCCTTTTTGCGTCGCTCGGCCTTGCCCATCCCTTTCATGCGCAGGCCGAATTCGACATTCCCAAGTACGTCCAGAAACGGAAACAGCGCCAGGTTTTGCCAAACCAGTGGCGTCTCTCGCTCCCAGGAATACAGATCGTTGATGCGCTCGCCATTGAGCCGAATTTCGCCTTCACTGGGTTTATCCAGCCCCGCGAGCATGCGCAGCGTGGTGGTCTTGCCGCATCCGCTGGAGCCCATGATCGCGACGAACTCGCCCTTGTAGATCTCAAGATTCATACGCTCGACAGCCTGATAGCTGCCGAAATGTTTAACGACGTTGTCGAATACCACCAGCGGTTGAGTCATGGCTGAATCCTTCGTGTGCGGATGATGGTCAGGGTGGTATCAGGCACTGGGGAGGTTGCGCCGCCGCATCAACAGCAGCTGCGCGAGGATCACCAGGGTCATGGTGGTGATAAAGACGATCGTGCCAATCGCGTTGATGGTCGGGCTCACTTGCCCCTGTAAGGTGTTGAGGATGCGCACGGGCACGGTCTCGTTAAGCCCCGACACGAACCAGGCGACGGCGAACTCATCGAAAGACACGGCCATGGTCACGAACAGCGCGGCGAAAATACTCGGTGCCGTGAATGGCAGGATCACGTAGCGCACGGCCTTCCACTGACTGCCCCCCAGGTTCCAGGCGGCCGCCTCGATGTTCGGGTCCATCTGCGCCAGGCGCATCCTGATGACCGCCATTGCGAACGGTGCACACATCACAATGTGGCTGATCATGACCGCGTAGATTTCCCCGGACAGCCCGACCCGCGACAGGAAAGCCAACATCGCCAGCCCCATGATCACCACCGGAATGGTCGGCGGCAGCATGGCCAGGGCCATGTAGATCGACTTGCCGAAGAATCGGTAACGGAAGTCGGTGTAAGCCGCGGTGAATCCCAGCAGGGTTGATACCAGCGACACCACGATTCCTGTCATGAGGCTGTTTTTGAACGCCTGCCAGACCGCCGGGTCGGCGGCGATCGTCTCGTACCAGTGCAGACTGAAGCCACCCAACGGTAAGGATGGGAAACGGTCGATGTTGAACGAGAACACGAAGCTGCCGGCGATAGGCATGAAAATGAACACGAACATCAGCAGGACAAAGCAGCGCAGCAAACCGTTGATCAGTCGATGCTCGTTCATGTGCGTCTCCGGTAAGCGAAGCGAACGGCGCCAAAGGCCAGGATGAGCAACGTCACGATCATCATCGTGGCGATTACCGCTGCCCGTGGCCATTGCTGACCGGATTTGGTGGTGTCAGTGATCAGCGTGCTCAAGGTCGGCGGTTGGCCACCGCCCAGATAGAGCGGGCTGACAAAGTCGCCGAACGTCAGGATGAAGCAGAACAGCGCCGCGACGACGATACCGATGCGTGCTGATGGCACCACCACCAAAAACATCGTGCGCAAGCGTCCGCAGCCCAGATTGTGCGCGGCCTCGATCAACGAGCGATCGATGTACATCAGGCTGAACAGTTGCAGCAGCACCACCAATGGCAGGCATAGGGTGAAGTAGCCGACATAAGTGCCGAACGTCGTGTTCAGCATGGCGAACGGCTCCAGCCCGAGTAGACCCAGCGCGGCATTGAAGATGCCGTTATCGCTGAGGAACACCTGCCATGAATAAGTGCGCACCAGATAGCTGGTGAAAAACGGTGTGACCAGCAACAACACCAACAACTGCCTGGTCGACTCGCGGAACTTGAAGGCGATCGTGTATGCGCAGGGAAAGGCCACCAGACTGACCAGCACCGTGGCGCCCGCCGCCATGGCCAAGGTATGGAGGTAGGCATCCCAGAAGAAGCCGCGGCTGAACATGTAGCTCCAGTTCTGCCACTCGAACGCCGGCACCATCCTGAAATTGCGTACAAGCCAAAAGCTGATGGCCACCAGGAACACCAGCGGCAGCACGAAGAACAGCAATTGCCAGATCAGGATCGGCATCGAGAAACACAGGCCAAACCACGGCAATCGCACCCTCTTGTTGCCGCGCGGCGTTTCGGCCTTTGCGTTACCGGCGAGCACCGACGGCGAAGTCTTCAACTTGTCTGAAATCACAGCGACCACCTCCACGCGATGGGTCAGGCACCCTTGTACTGCGACCAGAAATCGTTCCACTCATCCAGGCTCTGCCGGACCGGCAGTTCGCGGTACTGGATGCGACCCTCGCGGATGTCATCCATGACGTTGCGCTGGCCGAGCACCATGCCCTGGCGCCTGGCTTCGGCTGGATCGGCCTGGTTCAGCAGTTCCCAGCCCTTTTTGCTTGGAATGAGCGCTGGATAGGCGGCCATTTTCGCGGTCTTGACCTGGCCCTCAGGGGACGTGATGTATTGGATGAACTTCTTCGCCAGCTCCGGGCTACGTGCTTTTTTGGCAATGCAGTAAGACTCGGTCCATTGCAGCCCGCCCTCCTTCGGCAGCACGGTTTTCACCGGTGCGCCGGCACGCTGCAAGACACCGGTGATCCAGTCGCCGATGCCGCACATGGCATGGATCTGACCGTTCTTGAGCGATGAAAACGTACCGCCGTAGTCGAAGAAACCGCCGATCTGCGGGCGCAGGCTCATCATCTTCTGCTGCACCGCTTGCCAGTGCGCGGCGTCGATCTCGTAAGGCCGCGCATTACCGTTCATCAGGCTGATCTGGCCGAGGTTCGGCAGGTGCCAGTCGAAGTGCCCCACCTTGCCCTTCAGGCTTTGATCCCAGAACAGGTCGTAGCTGTTCACTTTGGATTCGGGAACGAGCTGAGTGTTGTAGGCGATACCGAGGAAGCCAAAGCGGATCAGCACCGAGTAGAGCTTGTCGCCCTGCCAGTGCCCAGGGAAATGCTGGAACTCGGGGTAGAAGTCGTCGAAGGGGTAGTCCGCAGGGTCGAGTTGCTCGATGTATTCACCGGCATTGAGTTGCTGGACATATTCAGCGTCGGACAGGATCAGGTCGAAGGTGCCGGGTGGTGACTGGGAAATCAGCCCCAGCATGTTGTCGCCGCCGGTGTAGTACTTGGCCCGGACCTTGACCCCGTATTGGCGCTCGAAATCGGCGACGATGTCGGGCTCCGCGTGTCCGGCCCAGGCGAGGATCACCAACTCCTTTTCCGCTGCGGCGAAGCTGCGCATCGGCAGCAAGCCCGAAAGCGCTGCAGTGCCTGCCAGGATGCTGGTGTTCTTGAGGAATGTACGGCGTGAAAGGTCGATGCGATTTTTCATTATTGTCTCGCCTGGATGATGGAAAGTACTTCTGGCCGTCTCGTACTTTTGGGGTTTTCTCCTGCCTGCCGTCACCGCCAACCAAACGCCTCATCGGCGGGTTCGATGCATTGCAGCAGTTCGCCATCAGCCATTTTTGTGCGAGTCCGACCTGGACTTTGCCAAACCCGACTTTTCACCCCTCTTGCCCAAAAGCGTCACTCACATACTTGGATCCACCAGCATAAATGCCAAATTAGAGGGTGTTTTGTCATTTACAGGTCGGATTTAGACAAATTGCCCCCCTCGCGATCTGGTCGAATCGCCCTCAGTGCCACCTTCGATTCCCGCAATCAAAAGGCCCGGCCTGACGACAGGCGAGCGAGTCCGACCACCGGCTGACAATCGCCAACAGGTCAATCATTTTCCAAGGGTGTTTAGATGAACAACAGTGTCGTTATTGGAGAACTCACCTGGCCGGAATATGCAGACAAGGTGGCTACCGGCTGCCCGATTTTTCTGCCCGTAGGTGCGCTGGAGCAGCATGGTCATCACATGTGCATGGAAGTCGATGTGCTGCTGCCCAGCGCGGTCTGCAAGGCGGTGGCGCAGAATGTCAGCGGCCTGGTTCTGCCGGCCCTCGCCTATGGCTACAAATCCCAGCAGAAATCAGGTGGCGGCAACCACTTTCCCGGCACGACCAGCCTCGATGGCGCCACGCTGACCCATACCGTGCAGGACATCATCCGCGAGCTTGCACGCCACGGCGCACGCAAACTGGTGATGATGAATGGTCACTTTGAGAACTCGATGTTCATTGTCGAGGGCATCGACCTTGCCCTGCGCGAGCTGCGCTACGGTGGCATCAATGACTTCAAGGTGGTGGTGCTGTCCTATTGGGACTTCATTAACGATCCGGCCGTGATCGCAAAGCTGTACCCCGACGGATTCCTCGGCTGGGACATCGAACATGGCGGTATTTTCGAAACGTCCCTGATGCTGGCCCTGCACCCCGACAAGGTCGATCTGACTCGCGCCGTTGACCATCCGCCTGCCACCTTCCCACCCTATGACGTCTTCCCCATCATCCCGGAGCGCACACCCGCCTGCGGAACCCTGTCGTCCCCCAAAGGCTCCAGCCGCGAGAAAGGCGAGCTGATTCTCGAAGTCTGTGTCTCGGGCATCAGCGCCGCGGTACGGGAAGCTTTCAATCTGGAGACATAAAGCGCGCACGGACGTGCCGATCCACGCACTACACGGTTAATGCTTCACCCTCCCCAAGTACAATAAAAAGGGTAAGTCTCATGTCCAGTAGCTCAAATCTGGCCCCTGGCCTCAAGCAGCGCCACGTCACCATGCTCTCCATTGCCGGCGCCATTGGTGCCGGCCTGTTCATCGGTTCAGGGCACGCCATTGCTTCGGCAGGTCCCGCCGCCATCCTGGCGTACATTTTGTCCGGCACCCTGGTGGTGCTGGTGATGCGCATGCTGGGAGAAATGGCCGTGGCATCGCCCGATACCGGTTCGTTTTCGACCTACGCAGAACGCGCGATGGGCCGCAGCGCCGGCTTCACCATCGGCTGGTTGTACTGGTGGTTCTGGGTGCTGGTGATTCCGATTGAAGCCATCGCCGCTGCAGCGATTCTCAATGCCTGGTTTCCCTCGATTCAAACCTGGGAGTTCGCGATAGCGGTCACCGGCCTGCTGACATTGACCAACCTGTTCAGCGTCGCTCGCTACGGGGAGTTCGAATTCTGGTTCGCCATGCTGAAAGTCATTGCGGTACTGGGTTTCATCGCGCTGGGTGCGCTGGCCCTGGTGGGCGCACTTCCGGATACGACCGTCAGTGGTGTCGCTCAGTTGAGCAGTCAGTTTGGTGGTTTCATGCCCAACGGCATGACAGCGGTTGTCGGTGCGATGCTCACCACCGTGTTCAGCTTCATGGGCACGGAAATCGTCACCATCGCCGCTGCCGAATCGCGCAACCCCTCCAAACAGATCACCCGTGCAACCAATTCTGTGGTCTGGCGCATGGGCATTTTCTACATCGTGTCGGTGTTCCTCATCATCTCCATCGTTCCGTGGAACGACCCCATGCTGGTGCAAGTCGGCTCTTATCAGCGCGCCCTTGAGTTGATGCATATTCCCAATGCGAAAATGATCGTGGATATCGTCGTGCTGATCGCTGTAGCCAGCTGCCTTAACTCGGCCATCTACACCGCGTCGCGCATGGTTTATTCGCTGAGCAAGCGCGGCGATGGCCCTCGGGTTCTGCAGAAAACGTCGGCTTCAGGAGTGCCTTTCATAGCGGTGCTGGCCAGCACGGCCGTCGGCTTTTTGACCACGGCACTCAATTACTTTGCGCCCGACGAAGTCTTCTCCTTCCTCCTGGCGACCTCTGGGGCGGTTGCGCTGTTGGTCTACCTGGTGATTGCTGTTTCCCAGCTGGTATTGCGCAAAAGGATGAATGCCTCGGGAGAACCAATCGCCTTCAAAATGTGGTGTTTCCCTTGGCTCAGCTACCTGGTGATTGCCGCGATCCTGAGCATTCTGACGGTCATGTTGATCTTGCCCCAGCACCGTATGGAAGTGATTGCAACGGGCGCTCTGACCCTGTCCATCGTTTGTATGGGCGCCATCTTCAACGCCAGGAAGCGGACCGTGCAAACCGCTGAGATGGGTCAAACCGAGAACGCCTGACAACCAAGACCCTTCATCACCGTTCACCTCTTTGCGGCCTGCTTTCCACCCCGAGCAGGCCGTTTTTTTTCGTTCTGTGTTTTGTCGCATTTCCCACCCGTCATGATTCATTGATCAGGCGCCCGGTGTAAGATTCCATCAACCCGTTAACAGGGCTGATAACCATAAAAACAAGATGACGTTGACCCTGCCTGCAGCTGCTGCGGGGCACGTCACTGATGCAGTTGAGGAGCGGCAATAATGGCGAAACTCCAAGTGGCGAAACGCGCTGCAGGACGTTCGGCAGATGAACAACAGCCAGTGAAAACCATAGGCTTCCTGATCATCCCCAACTTCACCACCATCGGCTTCGCCTCCGCCGTGGAAACCCTGCGCATGGCCAATCTGGCCGCGCGCAAAACCCTGTACCGCACCGTCATCATCGCCACCAGCCTGGACCCGGTCACGGCCAGCAATGGCATGCGCGTGCTGCCCGACCACACCATCAATGATGCACCCAAGCTGGACGTGCTGTTCGTTGTCGGATCGAACCCCATCGTCGCCAATCACAGCAGCCGACCACTGCTCAATTGGCTACGCAAGCTGGCGCATGATCAGGTGCCACTGGGCGGGATTTGCACGGGCAGTCACCTGTTGGCGCGCGCCGATTTGCTCAAGGGCTATCGCTGCACGATTCACTGGGAGGACATCGAAGCCCTGAAGGAGCGTTTTCCGGGGATCATCATTTCCAATCAACTGTTCGAGATCGACCGTGATCGCTACACCTGCTCCGGCGGCGTGGCCTCCATGGACATGACCCTGCAATTGATCGCCCGCAACCAACCCGGAGGTCGTGACATAGCGGCCCACACGGCCGAGTTGCTGTTGTGCGATCGGGTACGGGGGGCGCAGGAGCAACAACGGGTGCCATTGCGGCAAAAGCTCGGTACTTCGCAGCCCAAGCTCAGTCAGATGGTGGCGATCATGGAAGCCAATCTCGAGGAGCCGGTGGGTCTTGAGGAACTGGCGCGATTGAACGAGGTGTCGGTGCGGCAACTGGAGCGGCTTTTTCACAAGCACTTGCAACGCACACCGAGTCAGTACTACCTGGAACTGCGCCTGTCACGGGCGCGACAGTTACTGCTGCGCAGCGAATCCCAGGTCCGGGATATCGCCCTCGCCTGCGGCTTCGTTTCCCCAGCGCACTTCTCCAAGTGCTACAGCCGTTTTTTCGGAGTTTCGCCCATTGGTGAGCGCAAGCAGGTAGCGGCGGTGCATTGATTCAGAACACCGATTTTGTGTTCACTGAAAATCTCCTGTGGGAGCTAGCCTGCTAGCGATAGGGGCTTCACATTCAAAGAAGATATCGAATGTGCCGCCGTCATCGCCAGCAGGCTAGCTCCCACATTGTTTTTCGGTTGATCGCAGATTCTGTGGCCGACTCAAGAACGCCGCAGCCAGTCAGTCCTGCAACGCTTTATGCGCCGTTTCCCGGCTCGCCAGCATTGCAATCAATGCCACCGCCGCAGCCGCGAGCAGATACCAGGCCGGGGCCATTTTGTTGCCGGTCAGTTGGATCAGCCAGGTCGCGATGAACGGCGCGGTGCCCCCGAACACTGCGTTGGCGATGTTAAAGCTGAAGGCAAAACCACTGAAGCGAACACGGGTGGGGAATATCTCGGCGAGGAAGCACGGCAAGGTGCCGTCGTTCATCGCCAGGATCGCGCCGAAGGCAATCTGGATCATCAGAATCACGATCAGCGGCTGATTCTCCAACATCCCGAACAGCGGGAATGTCAGCGCCAGGAACAACACTGAAGCGATCAGCAACATGGTCTTGCGCCCAAACCGATCCGACAGCTTGCCCATCAGGAAAATCAGCCCGATATAGGTCGCCAGCGACACCGTCGAGGCCAG
Source organism: Pseudomonas sp. (assembly GCF_050739655.1). GTDB lineage: Bacteria > Pseudomonadota > Gammaproteobacteria > Pseudomonadales > Pseudomonadaceae > Aquipseudomonas. The sequence goes on from NZ_JBOIBY010000523.1 coordinate 33,380, forward strand.
GAACGAATCACTCTCGCTCATGCCCATTTCGGTGGACAGATAGGTCGGCATGTAGCTGAGCAACAGGTAGAACGCCACGGCATTCAGGCAGGTTGCGCCGATGCCGATCATCACACTGCGTCGGTGTACGGTCAGTAGTTCACGCACCGGAGCATGGGTCGCGCCCTCCTTCGCCTCAAGGCGCTTCTCCATCTCCAGGAACTTCGGCGTGTCTTGCAGACTCATGCGGATATAACGCCCCACCAACCCGAATGGCGCAGCCAGCAGAAACGGCAAGCGCCAGCCCCAGCTGTGCAGGTCCTCGACACTCATCCAGGCATGCAGGCCAGCGACGAACACCGCGCCGAACAGCAAGCCAGCTGCCGTACTGGCCGGGACGATGCTGGTGTACAACCCGCGTTTACCCTCGGGCGCGTACTCGGCGAGGAAGGCAGACGCCCCGGCGTACTCCCCTGACGCAGAGAAACCCTGGAACAGGCGAATCACTAACAACAAGGCCGGTGCCCACAGGCCAATATGGTTGTAGGTCGGCAGGATGCCGATGCAAAACGTCGAGACCGACATGATCAGAATCGACCAGGACAGCGCACTGCGCCGCCCGTATTTGTCGCCGAAGTGGCCCCAGACCAGCCCGCCTAGCGGACGGACGATAAACGACAGCGCGAACACGGCGAACGTCGCCAGTAGCGCGGTCGTCTTGTCGGTTTGCGGAAAAAACGTCAGTGCGATAACCGTTGCCAGATAGCCGTAGGCTGCATAGTCGAACCATTCGACAAAGTTGCCCATGAAACTGGCGCTGGCGGCGCGGCGCAGGGCCTTGCGCTCGGCAGTCTGTTCAAGTGCCTGGGCCATGGTGGGCGTCAGGCTTGCGCTTGGAGTGCTCATAGGGCACCTCCATGAGTAGAGGTGCGGTTGGCGGGATGAACGGTTGGGACGCAGAACATGACAGAAACCCCCTATTGTTGTACTTGGCAGGGTCAAGGGTCAGTAAATGCTGCGCGCTTTTGGCGTGCATGCGTTGTTTTTTTCGGTACAACCCGGCCACGTTGACGGCCGGTACCACTCACCAAAAAGAAACGCCGCACAGGGTCACTGTGCGGCGCGGGTGCTTACTTCTTGATGATGTTGTGTTCAGGGCCATACGGGAATTTGGTGATGTTTTCCCCGCCCTGTTCATTGACGATCAGGATGTCGTGTTCACGATACCCGCCGGCACCTGGAAGGCCTTCGGGCAGCATGATCATCGGCTCGATCGACACCACCATCCCTGGTTCCAGCACTGTATCGATGTCTTCGCGCAATTCCAGCCCGGCTTCGCGACCGTAGTAATGGCTCAGCGTGCCGAAGGAATGGCCGTAGCCGAAGGTGCGGTATTGCAGCAGGTCGTTTTCCAGGAAGATCTCGTTCAATTGCTGGGCGATGTCGCAGCAGCGCATGCCTGGCTTGATCAGTTTCAGACCGGCTTCGTGCACCTTGACGTTGACTTCCCACAGGCGCAGATGCTCATCGGAGCAGTGGTCAAGGAACAAGGTACGTTCCAGTGCGGTGTAGTAACCGGCGATCATCGGGAAGCAATTGAGGCTGAGGATGTCGCCCTTGTTGACCTTGCGCGACGTCACCGGGTTATGCGCGCCATCGGTGTTGATACCCGACTGGAACCAGGTCCAGGTGTCCATCAGTTCGGAATCCGGGAAGGTGCGGGCAATTTCGCGCACCATCGCCTGGGTGGCATGCAGGGCGACTTCGTATTCTGGAACCTGGTCACGCAAGGCTTCGACGATGGCAGCACCACCGATGTCTGCGACGCGGGCACCATGACGGATGATCGCATGTTCTTCGGCGGACTTGATCATGCGCATGCGCATGCACGGTGCGGCGATATCCACCAGCTCTGCCTGCGGATAGCGGCTGGCCAGTTTGTCGCGATTGAGCAGATTCAGGTGGTCGGATTCAATACCGATGCGCCCGGCCTTGGGCAGCGCCTGTTGGATCGCGACGAAGTAGTTATCGCGCTGCCAGTCGGTGTACACGATGTTGTCAGTGCCGACGGTACGGCGCCATGGCTGACCACCGTCAATGTTGGCGCTGATGGTCACGGCGCTGTCCTGGGTCACGACCAGCGCATACGGACGCCCGAAGGAGCAGTACAGGAAATCGCTGTAGTAATTGATGTTGTGATAGGAGGTGAAGACGGCCGCGTCGATATTGTTCTGCGCCAGATAAGCCCGCAATTTGGCCTGACGGTTGGCGTATTCCTGAGCGGAGAACGTCGGGCTGACTTTTTCACCGTTCTTGATCTGGATGGTTTTCGGCATTTGCATGTTTTTTATCCTTGTCATTGATCGAGGGACAGAAGGCGCCAATCTGGCGGGCCGCTGAAGATCATTCGAACAGATGCAAAGTCCGGTTTTTTGCGCGAATCCGACCTGTAGTTGGTCATATCCGCTGTTTGCCAAAAGGCCCTTTCACGGCCTGGTCGCCAATGAACGCATGCATTCTGTAGGAGCTGTCGAGTGGAACGAGGCTGCGATCTTTTGATTTGGAAAAAGGCAAGATCAAAAGATCGCAGCCTGCGGCAGCTCCTACAGGGGGATGCGCCCGTGGAGGTGTTCATCCGGGGGGCAGGCGCGTAGCGCCGTGCGGCGAAGCCGCGCACATCGAGAGGAGGTGCAGCGCAGCAAACCGGAGGCGATGCCCCCGGATGGACACCGGAGCGAGGGAATGCCGAGCCTAGGCGAGGCACCGTACGTCAGGGGATAAAAGCGCTTGGTTACTTGGCGCTCTTCCAAGTAACCCGCTGTAAAAGCGGAACCAATAGCAGCCGTTACCGCAGCAACGGATATGTACTCGATCGTTGCCAAAAACCTTCAGGGCTACCATTAAACACCCACGAAAACTTGCGAAAAGCGACAGTAGGCTAAGCTATGTTCAGCTTATTGCCCACGATGCTCACGGCGGCAGTTGTTGGAATTATCTGAAGAGCGTCTGCAACAGCTATTTCGGACAAGACCCAACAATTTGCGCAGGAAAGCCGTGATGACCGAGCCTCTACTCAGTTTTGACGAACTCAAGCGTGCTGCCGCTTCCGGCGAAATCGATACCGTGCTGGTGTGCATGGTCGACATGCAGGGACGGTTGGTTGGCAAGCGATTCCAGGTCGAGTTTTTCATCGACAGCGGCCATGAAGAAACCCACTGCTGCAACTACCTGCTGGCCGATGACATCGACATGGAGCCGGTACCCGGTTACGCCGCCGCCAGTTGGAGCAAAGGCTACGGTGACTTTGTGCTCAAGCCCGACATGCGCACCTTGCGCAAGGTGACCTGGCTTGAGTGCACGGCGCTGGTGCTGTGCGATGTGCTGGACCATCACCATCGCCAGGACCTGCCCCACAGCCCACGGGCAATCCTGAAAAAACAGGTCGAGCGCCTGCGTGAACGCGGCTACACCGGCATGTTCGCCTCGGAACTGGAGTTCTACCTGTTCGACGAGAGCTACGAGTCCATCCACAAGCGTAACTACTACAAACCCAAGACTGCCGGGCACTACATCGAGGATTACAACATCCTGCAGACCACCCGCGAGGAACCGGTGCTGCGGGCGATTCGCAAGCATCTGCAGGCCTGCGGCATTCCCGTGGAGAACTCCAAGGGTGAATGGGGGCCGGGCCAGGAAGAGATCAACATCCGTTACGCCGATGCCATGACCATGGCCGACCATCACGTCATCATCAAGCACGCCTGCAAGGAGATCGCGCAGCTGCAAGGCAAGGCGATCACGTTCATGGCCAAGTGGCGCTATGACGCCGCCGGTTCCAGCAGCCACATCCACAATTCGCTGTGGGACAAGAACGCCAAGAAGCCGCTGTTCTTCGACGCCAAGGCCGAGTTCGGCATGTCGAAACTGATGCGTTCCTGGGTGGCCGGGCAGCTCAAGTACGCCAACGACATCACCTGTTTTCTTGCCCCCTACATCAACTCCTACAAGCGTTTTCAGGCGGGCACCTTCGCCCCGACCCGCGCCGTCTGGAGCCGCGACAATCGCACCGCCGGTTTCCGCCTGTGCGCCGAAGAGAGCAAGTCCATACGCATCGAATGCCGTATCGGCGGCGCCGACCTCAACCCCTACCTGGCCTTCGCCGCGCTGATCGCCGCGGGGCTTGCCGGCATTGACGAAAAACTCAGCCTCGACCCGCCCTACGAGGGCGATGCCTATGTCGACGAGCATTTGCCCGAAGTCTCCAAGACCCTGCGCGACGCCAGTGCCGCGCTGAAAGGCTCGGCCATGTTGCGCGAGGCTTTCGGCGATGAGGTGATCGACCACTACGTGCACACCGCCGATTGGGAACAGAAAGAGTACGACCGGCGAGTCACCGACTGGGAACTGCAGCGCGGCTTCGAGCGCTATTGAACACACCAGGGTCGAGAACATCATGACTGCAACGATTCAACTTATCTCGCCGGTCGATGGCCGGGTTTATGCCGAGCGTCAGTGCGCCGTTGCCGAACAGATCGAGCAGGCGCTGACGGCGGCCGCCACCGCCCAGACGCAATGGAAACGCCGCCCACTGAGCGAACGCGCAGCCTTTTGCAGCGCTGCGGTGGACGCGATGCTGGCCATGAAGGACGACATCGTGCCGGAACTGGCCTGGCAGATGGGCCGACCGGTGCGCTACTGCGCCGGCGAGCTGCGCGGCTTCGAAGAGCGTGCCCGGCACATGATCGCCATTGCGCCTCAAGCCCTGGCAGCAGTCGAGCCCACGCCGGTGGCCGGTTTTCGACGGCACATCAACCGTGAACCGCTGGGCACGGTGCTGGTGGTCGCACCGTGGAATTACCCCTACCTGACGGCGGTGAACACCATCATCCCGGCGCTGATGGCGGGCAACAGCGTGATCCTCAAGCACGCCTCACAAACGTTGCTGGTGGGCGAACGTTTTGCCCAGGCCATGCGCCGTGCCCAACTACCCGAAGGACTGTTCCAGAACCTGCTGCTCAACCATGACCAGACAAGCGCGATCATCGCTTCTGGCCGCGTACAGCAGGTTAATTTCACAGGATCAGTGGAGGCCGGCAAGGCCATGGAAAGCGCCGCCAACGGGCGCTTTCTCGGCATGGGCCTGGAGCTCGGCGGCAAGGACCCCGCCTACGTCCGGGCGGACGCCAACCTTAAACATGCCGTGGAGAATCTGGTGGACGGCAGCTTCTTCAATTCCGGACAAAGCTGCTGCGCCGTGGAGCGGATTTACGTCGATCAAAAGATCTACCCGGCATTTGTCGAACGTTTCGCGCAATTGACCCGCCAGTACGTGCTGGGCAATCCGTTGGACGAAGCCACCACGCTCGGGCCTCTGGTCACGCCGGGCGCCGCATTCTTCGTACGCGGCCAGATCGCCGAAGCACTGGCTCAGGGCGCGAAGGCGCTGATCGATCCGCAGGCCTTTCCCGCCGATGTGCCGGGCGGCGCCTACCTCGCGCCGCAGGTGCTGGTCGATGTCACCCATCAGATGTCGGTCATGCGCGATGAGAGCTTTGGCCCGGTGGTCGGCATCATGCCGGTGGCCAGCGACGAAGAAGCCATCGCCTTGATGAACGACAGCGAGTTCGGGCTCAGCGCGTCGATCTGGACCCAGGACCTTGCCGCCGCCGAACGCCTGGGCAACGAAATCGAAACCGGCACGGTGTTCATGAATCGCTGTGATTACCTGGACCCAGCCCTGGCCTGGACCGGCGTGAAGAACAGTGGGCGCGGGGTCACGCTATCGCGCCTGGGTTATGAACACCTCACCCGCGCCAAATCCTTCCATTTGCGCCACGAGATCTGAGCCATGAGCCTGACTGGAAACTGGAACTATCCCACCAGCATTCGTTTCGGTGTCGGTCGCATCGCCGAACTGGCCGAAGTCTGTCGCAGCCAGGGTATCGAGCGACCGCTGCTGGTCACCGACAGCGGCCTCGGGCGAGCACCGATCACCAGGGCAGCGTTGGACTTGTTACGTGATGCCGGGCTGGGCGCGGCGCTGTTTTGCGACCTCAAGCCCAACCCGGTCGAATCCAACCTGGCAGGCGGGCTCGACGCCTGGCGTGCCGGGAACCACGACGGCGTGGTCGCCTTTGGCGGTGGCAGCGGCCTGGACATGGGCAAGCTGATTGCCTTCATGAGTGGCCAGTCCCGCCCGGTCTGGGATTTCGAGGACATCGGTGACTACTGGACCCGTGCCGATGCCAGCCGCATCGCCCCGGTCATCGCGGTACCGACCACCGCGGGCACGGGGTCTGAAGTGGGTCGTGCAGCGGTCATCATCGACGATCGCACCCACACCAAACGCATCATCTTCCACCCGAAAATGATGCCGCGCGTGGTCATCAGCGACCCGGCACTGACCGTCGGCATGCCCGCCAAAGTCACGGCCGGTACCGGCATGGATGCGTTATCACACTGCCTGGAGGCCTACTGCGCCCCTGGCTTTCATCCCATGGCCGATGGCATCGCGGTCGAGGGCATGCATCTGGTAGCCAATGCGTTGGTGCGGGCGGTGCACACGCCTTCGGACCTCGACGCACGGGGGCAAATGCTCGCAGCGGCGGCGATGGGCGCCACCGCGTTCCAGAAAGGCCTGGGTGGCATGCATGCCCTGGCCCACCCGATTGGCGCGCTGTACGACACCCACCACGGCATGACCAATGCGACCCTGATGCCCTATGTATTGAAATTCAATCGTCCAGCCATTGAGGAACGCATCACACGCCTGGCCGCGTATTTGCGACTGCCCTCCCCCGGTTTCGACAGCTTCCTGGCTTTCGTCCTCAAACTGCGCAAGGACATCGGCGTGCCGCACACGTTGTTCGAGTTGGGCGTGGATGACAAGCAAGCCGACCTGATCGCCGACATGGCCATCGTCGACCCCTCCGCCAGCGGCAACCCGTTGCCATTGACCCGCGCCGGTGTGGCGGAAATTTTCGATGCGGCTTTCCACGGCCGTCTGTAGGAGCGAGCTTGCTCGCGATGGACGTTAACGATAACGCGTGCTTGTTGAATAAACGCGTCGCCCTTGAGTCCATCGTGAGCAGGCTCGCTCCCACAGAAAACCAGGGTCGAGCCTACGGCGGCTCAGTTCGGCCTGTTCCATAACCTGAGAAGGGGCACACCAACATGAACCCAGCAAGCCAGCCCGACAGCGGCACACCCCATGACGATGACGTCAAGGTGCTGCACAGCATGGGCTATGCCCAGCAGCTCTCTCGACGAATGGGCGTTTTCTCCAACTTTGCGATTTCCTTTTCGATCATCTGCATCCTCTCCGGCGGCATCAACTCACTCGCCCAGGGCACCTCGGGTGCGGGCGGTGCGGCGATTGGCATCGGCTGGCCGATCGGTTGCCTGATTTCCGGGGTGTTCGCCCTGGCCATGGCGCAGATTTCCTCCGCCTACCCTACCGCTGGTGGCCTGTATCACTGGGGCTCGATCCTCGGCAACCGTTTCACCGGCTGGCTCACCGCCTGGTTCAACTTGCTGGGGTTGGTCACCGTGCTCGGCGCGATCAACGTCGGCACCTATTACTTCTTCTTCGGCGCCTTCGGCCCGACATTGGGCATGGAGGACACCACTACGACCCGGGTGATATTCCTGGCGATCCTGACCGGGCTGCAGGCCTTGTGTAATCACCTGGGCATCGGGCTGACCGCCAAGCTCACCGACTTTTCGGGTTACCTGATTTTCGCCACGGCCCTGGCGCTGACTGTCGTCTGCCTGATCTCGGCACCCAGTTTCGAGTTCTCGCGGCTGGTGACCTTCGGCAACTATTCCGGCGCGGCCGGGGGCGGCGTCTGGCCAGAGGCGTCCAATGCCTGGATCTTCATGCTCGGCCTGCTGCTGCCGATCTACACCATCACCGGCTACGACGCCTCGGCGCACACCTCCGAAGAAACCCGCAACGCGGCGGTGTCCGTGCCCAAGGGCATGGTCATGTCGGTGGTCTGGTCGCTGCTGTTCGGCTGGCTGATGCTCAGCGCCTTCGTGCTGATGCTGCCGAACATGGACGACGCCGCCAAACAGGGCTGGAACGTGTTCTTCTGGGCCATGAGCGCCCAGGTCAATCCGCTGCTCAAGGATGCGCTGTACGTGGCGATTTTCATCTCGCAAGTGCTGTGCGGACTGGCCACCGTGACCTCGGTGTCGCGGATGATCTTTGCCTTCTCCCGGGATGGCGGCCTGCCGTGCTCCAAAGCGCTGTCGTCGGTGTCGCCGACCTTCCGCAGCCCGGTGGCGGCGATCTGGACCGGCGCCACCTTGGCAGTGCTGTTCGACTGGGGCTCCTCGGTGATCTCAGTCGGGGCGACACCGGTCTACACCATCGTGGTTTCCTGCACGGTGATCTTCCTGTTCTTCTCCTTCATCATTCCCATCGTGCTGGGCCTGTTTGCCTACGGGACTTCGAAGTGGCCGACCATGGGGCCGTGGAACATTGGGCGCTTCTGGTACACCGTGTTCTCCCTGCTGTCGGTGCTGTCGATGGTGATCATTTTCGTCATCGGTATCCAGCCACCCAACGACTGGGCGCTGTACATCACCATCGGCTTCCTGGTGTTGACCGCCATCGTCTGGTTCGGCTTTGAAGCCCGACGCTTCCAGGGGCCGCCAGTGGGCGATGTGATTCTCAAGCGTCAGGCTGAAATCGCGGCGGCTGAAGCGGCATTGAACAAGTAAGCGGGGGACCTGACACCGCACAAAACACTTTCGCAGACGCAAATTTTGCTTCTGCGAAAGTGTCCGCCCTCCCACCAGCATCTGCCCTATCCTTCCAGTAAACCCACAACGCCGGACAGCGAAATGCCCGCGCCCGAATCCGACCTTCTCGAAAGCTGGCACCACAATGCCCACGCCTGGATCGAAGCCATCCGCACCGGCAGCATCGAAAGCCGCCGCGAGGTAACCGATCAGGCCATCCTGCTGGCGGTGTTGGGCCGCCAACCCGAACGCGTGCTCGACCTGGGTTGCGGCGAGGGCTGGCTGTTGCGCAAGCTGACGGAGCGAGGCATCACGGCGACGGGTGTAGATGGCGACGCGACCCTGGTCGAAGCGGCGCGTGCCGCAGGTTCTTCACCGGTGCATCTGGCGAGCTATGAAGCGTTGGTGGACGGAGCTGTGGACATCGGTCGCGACTACGACCTGATCTGCGCCAACTTCGCCTTGCTGCATCAGGACATCATCCCACTGCTGGCCGCCATGAACGCCCTGCTCGCCCCCGGCGGTGCACTGGTGATCCAGACACTGCATCCGTGGAGCGTTGCCGGCGGCGACTATCAGGAGGGTTGGCGGCTAGAGACTTTCAGCGGGTTCACAGGGCAGTGGCAACCCATGCCGTGGTATTTCCGAACACTGTCCACTTGGCTCACTGCGTTGGACATGGCTGGCTTTGCACTCTCCAGCCTGCAAGAGCCACAGCACCCACAAAGCCCCGTGCCCCAATCGCTGCTGTTGGTGGCCGAGCCGCGTGGTTGAGTTGAGTCGATGGAAATGGACGAATCACTTGAAAAAATGACTCGGTGTCTTGCCGAACTGTTTCTTGAACATGGTCGTGAAGGCACTGGGGCTGTCGTACCCCAGCTCTCCGGCGATATCGATGATCTTCTCGCCAACGGCGATTCGTTCCAGGGCCAGCAGCAATCGGGCTTGTTGACGCCATTGGCCGAACGTCATCCCGGTTTCCTTGCGAAATAGCCGCTGGATGGTTTTTTCATCGAGGTCCAGCCGAACGCTCCAGTGCGCCAGGGTCGAGTCATCGCCAGGATCGCGTTGCAAAGCCGAACAGACCACCTTTATGCGAGGATCGGTGGGTTGCGGCAGATGCAGGGGCAAGGTGGGCAAGATCGTCAGTTCATCGAGGATCAGGTGCATGACCCTGCCCTCGCGCGAGTCCGCCGCGTACGGGGGCTTTATCTCCACCGAGACCTTGATCAATTCGCTCAACAACGGGGAAATGCTCACCGCCCGAGGCTCATTCGGCAGGTCCGGGAAAGGTTCGGGGCGCACGAATACGCTGCGCATTTTCAACGGCCCCACGCAGCGAATGGAGTGGATGTGCCCACTGGGCATCCAGATCCCACGACTGGGCGGAACGGTCCATTGGCTGAGCCCCGAGTGCACGACCATCACGCCCTCGATGGCATAAATCAACTGATGAGCTTCATGGGAGTGCGGTTCGATCACCCAGTTTTCCGGGTAATCGGTGGCGCTACTGCTGACCTTGCAGGGGCGTTGGTCAATCTCTCTGAGAAATTCTTCCAGCGGTTTGATGATGATGCCCTTTTTGCGACAGTGGACTCCCGAATTGCGCGAGACAGGCAAACCGGTGAAACCTAGGATAGCGCTGAACCCCGAAATGGGTAGCGCTTTTGTGCCTGGCACCTGGCGCCCCGCCGTGCGTTTTTGTCCGGAAGATCTCCCATGTCCATCAGTACCACCGCCTCACCCACGGCCACCGCATCGGTGGCCAGTCAAGCCAGCCCTTTGGTGATGCGCGTCATCGGCGCCTGTGCCCTGGCGCACTTGATCAATGACCTCATCCAGGCGGTCTTGCCGTCGATCTATCCGATGCTCAAGGCCACTTATGGCCTGAGCTTCACCCAGGTCGGCCTGATCACGCTGACCTTCCAGCTCACCGCTTCGCTGCTGCAACCGGGGATCGGTTACTACACCGATCGCCACCCCAAACCGTGGCTGCTACCGGCCGGCATGGTCTGCACGCTGATCGGCATCCTGATGTTGTCCATGGTCGCCAGCTTCCCGGCGATTCTCGTGGCCTCGGCGCTGGTGGGCATTGGCTCATCGACCTTTCACCCCGAGACCTCCCGCGTCGCTCGCCTGGCTTCCGGGGGTCGCTACGGCCTGGCGCAGTCGACGTTTCAGGTCGGCGGTAACGCCGGCAGCGCGTTCGGTCCGTTGCTGGCGGCGGCCATCGTCATTCCTTACGGTCAGGGCAACGTCGCCTGGTTCGGCCTGTTTGCGGTATTTGCCATCCTGGTGCAATACGGCTTGAGCCGCTGGTATCGCAATCACCTGAACCTGTTCAAGCTCAAGGCAGGCAGCAAGGCGACCCACGGTTTGTCGAAAGGTCGGGTGACCTTCGCCCTGGTGGTGCTGGCGATGCTGGTGTTCTCCAAGTACTTCTACATGGCCAGTTTCACCAGTTACTTCACCTTTTACCTGATCGAGAAGTTCGACCTGTCGGTGGCCAGTTCGCAGCTGTACCTGTTCCTGTTTCTCGGCGCCGTCGCTGCCGGCACCTTCTTCGGCGGGCCAATCGGCGACCGGATCGGGCGCAAGCGGGTGATCTGGTTTTCGATCCTCGGTGCGGCACCCTTCACCCTGGCATTGCCCTATGTGGACCTGTTCTGGACCGGCGTGCTGAGCATGATCATCGGCTTCATCCTCGCCTCGGCATTCTCTGCCATCGTGGTCTTCGCCCAGGAACTGGTACCCGGCAACGTCGGCATGATCGCTGGCGTGTTCTTCGGCCTGATGTTCGGCTTTGGCGGTATCGGTGCAGCACTGCTCGGACACCTGGCGGACATCCATGGCATCGAATACGTGTACACGCTGTGTTCGTACCTGCCGTTGCTCGGGATCCTGACGATATTGTTGCCGTCGACCAAAGGGGTCTAGAGCTTATTGCAGAACTTGGGCGTGATAAAGCGACGAACGACACTCAAATTTATAGCGTGTAACCACGCAACATGAATTGGCGAACTAAGCTTTCGCGGGCGCTTAGAGTAGTGAATGGGAGTTTCGTTTTCGGGTTAGTTGTCCCCTCAAACTATTCATGAGCATGGTTTGGGGGGTTACTCACTGAGATCCGGTCGTTGATTACATTCAAGTTGTCAGCGCAAGGATCTAACCCGAAAGGATTGCCAATATGAAAAGGCTCTCGCATCGATCCAGGTTCTGCGTTGCATGCACTTTGTTCATGGCACTAAATGGCATTACACAGGCTGCACAAACGGAAAAAACCAACATTCTTTTCATCGTCTCCGATGACACCGGTTACGGTGACCTCGGGCCCTACGGCGGTGGTGTCGGGCGTGGCATGCCCACCCCCAGCATCGATGAACTGGCCGCTGAAGGCACCACCTTTTACTCCTTCTACGCCCAACCCAGTTGCACACCCGGCCGGGCGGCCATGCAAACCGGGCGGATCCCCAACCGCAGTGGCATGACCACCGTCGCTTTTCAGGGGCAAGGTGGCGGCCTGCCTGCCGCGGAATGGACACTCGCTTCAGTGCTCAAGACCGGTGGCTACGAGACTTATTTCACCGGCAAGTGGCACTTGGGTGAAGCCGACTATGCGCTGCCCAATGCCCAGGGCTATGACGTGATGAAGTACGTCGGCCTCTATCACCTCAATGCCTACACCTACGCCGACCCGAAATGGTTCCCCGACATGGACCCGGAAACCCGGGAGATGTTTACCAAGGTGACCAAGGGCTCTCTCTCGGGTAAGGCCGGGGAAAAGGCCGTCGAGGACTTCAAGATCAACGGCCAGTATGTTGATACGCCGGTCGTCGATGGCAAACCTGGCGTGGTCGGGATCCCCTTCTTTGACGGTTATGTCGAGAAAGCAGCACTGGAATTCCTCGATACGGCCGCCAAATCCGACAAGCCGTTTTTCATCAACGTGAACTTCATGAAAGTGCACCAACCGAACTTGCCGGCACCGGAGTTCGTTCACAAGTCGATCTCCAAGTCCAAGTACGCCGACTCGGTGGTCGAGCTGGATACACGGATCGGCCACATCATGGACAAACTCAAGGCGCTGGGCCTGGATAAGAACACGCTGGTGGTCTACACCACCGACAATGGCGCCTGGCAGGACGTTTACCCGGATGCCGGTTACACCCCATTTCGCGGCACCAAGGGCACCGTGCGCGAGGGCGGCAACCGGGTGCCGGCGATCATGGTCTGGCCGGACAAAATCAAGGCGAACGCCAAAAACCACGACATCATTGGCGGCCTTGATCTGATGGCGACTTTCGCCTCGGTTGCCGGCGTGAAACTGCCGGAAAAAGACCGTGAAGGTCAGCCCATCATTTTCGACAGCTATGACATGACCCCCGTGCTGCTTGGCACCGGCCCCGATCCACGCAAGGAATGGTTCTATTTCACCGAAAACGAATTGACCCCGGGTGCCGCCCGCGTAGGGAACTACAAAGCTGTATTCAACCTGCGCGGCGACAATGGCGCACAGACCGGTGGCCTGGCCGTGGACTCGAACCTGGGCTGGAAAGGTGAGTCCAAATACGTAGCGATCGTGCCGCAAGTGTTCGACTTGCTGCAGGACCCGCAGGAGCGCTACGACGTGTTCATGAACAATTACACCGAGCACACCTGGACCATGGTGCCCATCAGCATCGCCATCAATAACCTGATGAAAACCTACGCCAAATACCCTCCACGCAAATTGCAAAGCATGGGCTACGACGGCCCTGTCGAGCTGTCCAAGTATCAGAAATTCCAGTCAGTACGCGAGGACCTGCAAAAAGAAGGCATCACGATTCCGGTGCCGAACTAGCCGCAGTGCAGCAGCCTCGTTCGAGGCTGCTGCTTTTCACTTAGCGCCTATTCGAACCGCCCATTGGTGTCGCGGTCACGCTCGTATCGCCGTGCGAGTGGAAACGCCGGCAGCCAGGACTCGCGACGGATGATCCAGCTTTCGTAGGTGGGCGTCAGTTGGTCCGGGGCATCGAGGGAACCCAGGTTCACTTCGACTTCGTCGCCAGTGCGGGCAAAAACAGACGAGCCACAGCGCGGGCAAAAAAACCGTCCGGCGTAGTCCCGGGTTTTGCCCTCGATCGTGACCGCATCCTGAGGAAATATCGCGGACGCGTGAAAAAGCGCCCCATGATGTTTGCGGCAGTCGAGGCAGTGACAAAGACCCACCCTGTAGGGGAGTCCCGACGCCACAAGCCTAACGTTGCCGCAAAGGCAGCCGCCGGTGAATTGGTCCATGTTGGGTTTCCTATGAAGATTGTGAAAATTGTAGTGCAAGGTTCCTACAGCTTAGAGACGTACATGGATTCTGCGATCTCAGCAGGTCTACTGTGGGAGCTAGCCTGCTAGCGATGACGGCGGCACATTCGACATCTTCTTTGAATGTGAAGCCCCTATCGCTAGCAGGCTAGCTCCCACACTGTTTTTCGGTTGATCGCAGATTCTGTGACCGCCCCCTGACCACCGTGGGTTAATTACACCGCGTATCAACAGTAATTCCTGGTCAGCGGTATATCTCCCGGCCCTCGCTTTCTAGAGTGAATGGTGGCGTTTTAACCCACTGCGTTCTTTCACTTCACGAGCAAACCTTCATGCCCCACGACTTGAGTCATCTTGATGCCGCGCTGGCTGCCTACCCACGGGTGGCATTGCTCGAAGGCCCGACACCGATCCAGAAGCTGTCCCGCCTGAGCCAGCTTCCCGAATTGAACGGCTGCAACCTCTACGTCAAACGCGATGACCTGACCGGCCTTGGTGGCGGCGGCAACAAACTGCGCAAACTGGAATTTCTGCTGGGTGAAGCCCTGGCCGAGAACGCCGACACGCTGGTGACCTGGGGTGGTTTCCAATCCAATCATGCGCGATTGACCGCTGCGGTCGCCGCACGCCATGGCCTGGCTTGCGAGCTGATTCTGACCCCGTCCGCCGTGCGCTCCGATAACGACTTTTGCCACAACGGTAACGTGCTGCTGGACGATCTTTTTGGTGCGAAGGTTCACCGTTTACCGCGAGGTGTGGCGCCGGATGTCTACGCGAACGAGTTGCTAGGCAGACTCAAGGCTCAGGGTAAAAAACCCTTCCTCATGCCCTTGGGCGGTTCCAGCCCCCGGGGCAGTCTGGGTTACGCCGCCTGCGCGGCTGAAATCCTGCATCAGGCTGATGCACTGGGTCTGCAGTTCGACAAGATCATCGTGCCCAACGGCAGTGCCGGAACCCACTCCGGCTTGCTGGCTGGTGTCACGCTCGCCCGCTCGGCAACGCACATTCTCGGGTACTCGGTATTGGCCAGTGAAGAACAGGCGCTGGCCACAACCCTGGAAAAATCCCGGCAGACCTTGCACCTGCTCGATGCTTCCATAACGCTGGACGAACACCTGATCAACGTGGATGGCAGCCAACGTGGCGAAGCCTACGGTGCACCGACCGCAGCCATGCTTGAGGCCGTGCGCCTGCTGGCCTCCCACGAAGGCTTGCTCACCGATCCCGTCTACGGCGGCAAGGCCTTCGCCGGACTGCTGGCCGCCGTGCGCCGTGGAGACTACCCGCCAGCAAGCAATCTGCTGTTTGTGATGACGGGTGGTTTGCCGGGTCTTTTCGCCTACCGTAGCGCCTTCGAATAGACAGACATTTCACCCGCCATAAAAAAACCTCCCCGGCTTTGATACCGGGGAGGTTTTTTTACCACTTCACCCAACCATCAGCCCTGGGCTTTGCTCATCTTGGTGAACAGCTCGGTGGGCACTTTCTTGCCGTTGGAGGTGAACTGGTTGGTGCGGAATTTGTAGACCTCGCCTTCGGAGAGGAAGCCGTCGTTGTTGGTGTCCATCGCCTTGAATTCTTCAGCGCCCTTTGGGGCTACGGTCAGCAATTCTTTCAGCGAGACACGGCCGTCGTGATCAGCGTCGGTACGTGCGAACGAAGCGTCGCCGCACTTGCCCTCACCGCATTTGCCTTCACCGGCCTTGGTCACTTTGGCACTGGCGCCATCGGCACCACACTTGCCTTCGCCGCACTTGCCTTCGCTGGTCTTTTCCGCGGCGGCCAGTCGGTAGCCCTGAGGCAGCGCGTCTGCAGCGAAAGCGGTGGAAGCCAGGTTCATGCTGCCGGCCAGTGCAACTGCGATCAGGCCAATGCGGGATTTATTCGACATACGGGACATGGTTATTACTCCGGATACAGTGTGCGGCCAGGCCGCTAGGGTCATTGCCACAAGGGCGATAAGCCGTGGTGCGAGGCGCGTTTGCTTTCTCGCTAAGGCAGGGCTATTTGACTGCAACCGTGTATCCCGGATGTATCCGCATTGCGGGGCATTTGTAAGCCAGTCTCCGTACAGCGTGTTCGGATACAGAGCGATACACATGCCCGTGTTTTCATCATTGCGACCTTTCAATCACCCAATCACTTTCCCATACACCGACCTGTCGACATTGGCGCCGGACAGTATCAGACCCACCTTTTTCCCCTGCATCGTTTCACGCTCCAGCATGAGCGCCGCCAGGGCTGCGGCGCCGGCCCCTTCTGCGAGGTTATGGGTGTCGGTGTAATACACGCGCATGGCCTCGGCGATCTGCGCCTCGCTGACCGCCACGATCCGCGCCGCGCCGGCGGCGTAGATGGCGAAGGCTTCGGGAATGGGCCTGCGTACTGCCAGGCCGTCGGCGAAGGTATTGGCCGAGGCGGTTTCGCGGATGGCGCCCGACTCAAACGATAACTTTGCCGCCGCCGCTTCAGTGGAAACCACACCCACCACTTGGGTTTTCAAGTCCAGCGCATCGCGGGCGGCGATGACCCCGCAAATCCCCGATCCACAACCGATCGGCACGTAGACGGTGTCCAGGTCCGGTGCAGCCGTGAACAGCTCCAGCGCATAGGTGGCGACGCCTTTGACCAGCTCGGTGTGGAACGGCGGAACCAGAAAGAGGCCATGGGTTTGCGCCAGGCGCGCGGCTTCTTCGCGGGCTTCGTCGAAGTCGCGGCCATACTCGACCACTTCGCCGCCGAAGCCGCGCATGGCGTTGTTCTTTTCAACCGAATTACCGACCGGCACGACGATCAACGCCCGGAGCCCCAATGCGCTGGCCGCCAGCGCCAGGCTCTGGCCATGGTTGCCCCGGGTCGCGGTGACAATGCCCTTCGCTTGCGGGTGCGTGTGTTTGAGCCAGTGCATGAAGGTAATGCCGCCGCGCACCTTGAACGCCCCTGTCGGTGTGTGGTTTTCGTGCTTGACCCACACCGTGCAACCGAGCCGCTCGGCCAGCAAGGGCCAAGCGTATTGGGCAGTGGCCGGCATGACCTGGTACACCTGGCGGGCAGCCTGTTCGATATCGTTGCGAGTCAGCTTGTGCATGGGGAGTTTCCTGAGGTTTTTCCCAGTCTAATCAAGGGTGCCGTGTGCAGGCTTTCAAAAAACTGACCTGACTTTTGCCCACCCTCTTCACTACTATGGGGCCCATGAGCCATCGAAACCGTGCGCAACCACCGTCGCTGTCTGAACCGATCCGCCGAGTCGAGGCCGGGCCGTGGGCAATCGAGTTGCTTCCCGGCGCTGCCTACGCGACTCGATATGTAGCGTCCCAATCGGCAATCGGTTTTGCCTTCGACAGCCAGCGCGGCCTGCACGCTATCGGCAGCGACCGAGTGCTGCCCTTCGATGCCGTGCCCAACGGCCTGGCATTCGTTCCGGCCGGGTGTGACGTGTTGTCCGAATCCCCCAAAGGCGGTGAATACTTGCGGGTGATACGCACTGACGGAATCGCGTTGATAGGGGATCGTGCATTCAACAACCGCATCGATCAGCCGGCTACGGCGCTCGCACTGCGGATGCGCAGCGCGCTGTTGCGAGCCTCGGTTGACGATGATTGGGAGGCCTGGGCGCTGGCATTGGCTGAACGGGCGCAGGCTAACGAAGCGCTGTCGGCTCCGTCCGGTGGTTCGATCACCGGCAGCCGGATGCGCTTGCTCGATGAGTTCATTGACGCGGGGCTCGACGGCCCGTTGGGCGTGCCGGCGATGGCGCAGTTGCTGGGGTTGTCCGAAGGCTATTTCATGCGCGCGTTCAAGGAAGCGACCGGCAAAAGCCCCCATAGCTACCTGATCGATCGGCGCCTGGCCAAGGCCCGAGCCCTGATGCGCGATTCACCCGCCAGCCTGGCGCAAATCGCCCTCCTCTGCGGTTTCAACTCTCAGGCGCACATGGCGACCGTCTTCAAGCAACGCCTTGGCGTCAGTCCGGCGAAGTTGCGTGGATGATTGGCCAATGTTGATCGTTCCCACGCTCTGCGTGGGAATGCCGCCCGGGACGCTCCGCGTCCCCTCTGGAGCGTGACGCAGAGCGTCACAGGATGCATTCCCACGCGGAGCGTGGGAACGATCATACGTCCATCGTTGTTAACGGGTTGAGGCCGTCACATTGGCCCGTGCCGTGTGCAGTTTCTTGTAGCTGTCGATCAGGCGCAGATGCCTGTCGAGCCCTTCCAGTTTCATGCTCGTCGGCGTCAAGCCGAAGAAGCGCACACTGCTGTTCACCGAGCCGATCGCTGCGTCCATCCGCTCGTTGCCGAACATGCGACGGAAGTTGACCTCGTAGTCGGCCAGTTCCAGGTCTTCGTCCAGTTCCATCTCCAGCACCGCGTTCACGGCCTGGTAGAACAACCCGCGCTCGACCGTGTTGTCGTTGTACTGCAGGAAGGCTTCCACCGCCTCTTTCGCCTCTTCGAATTGCTGCAAGGCGAGATAAATCAGCAGCTTCAATTCCAGGATCGTCAGCTGACCCCAAGCGGTATTGTCGTCGAACTCGATGCCGATCAAAGTGGTGATGTCGGTGTAGTCATCCAGCTCACTTTCCACCAGGCGCTCAACCAGGTCTTTGAGCTCGGCTTCGTCCAGGCGATGCAGGTTCAGGATATCGGCGCGGAAGAACAAGGCCTTGTTGGTGTTATCCCAGATCAGGTCGTCTATCGGGTAGATTTCCGAATAGTCCGGTACCAGGATGCGGCAGGCCGTGGCGCCGATGTGCTCGTACACCGCCATGTACGATTCCTTGCCCATGTTTTCGAGAATGCCGAACAGGGTCGCGGCTTCGTCGGTATTGGAGTTTTCGCCGTGGCCCGAGAAATCCCACTCCACAAATTCGTAATCGGACTTGGAACTGAAGAAGCGCCACGACACCACGCCGCTGGAGTCGATGAAGTGCTCGACGAAGTTGTTCGGCTCGGTCACCGCGTGGCCTTCGAAAGTCGGCAGCGGCAGATCGTTCAAGCCTTCGAAACTGCGGCCTTGCAGCAATTCGGTCAGGCTGCGCTCCAGCGCCACTTCGAAGCTGGGGTGCGCGCCGAACGAAGCGAATACACCGCCAGTGCGCGGGTTCATCAAGGTCACGCACATCACCGGGAACTCGCCGCCCAGCGACGCATCCTTCACCAGTACCGGGAAGCCCTGGGCTTCCAGGCCCTGAATGCCCGCCAGAATTCCCGGGTATTTGGCCAGCACTTCAGCCGGTACGTCCGGCAGTGCGAACTCACCCTCGATGATTTCGCGCTTCACCGCACGCTCGAAAATCTCGGACAGGCACTGAACCTGGGCTTCGGCCAGCGTATTACCAGCGCTCATGCCGTTGCTCAGGTACAGGTTCTCGATCAGGTTGGACGGGAAATACACCACCTCGCCGTCGGACTGACGCACGAACGGCAGCGAAACGATGCCGCGCTCTTCATTGCCCGAGTTGGTATCGAACAGGTGCGAGCCGCGCAGCTCGCCGTCGCGGTTGTAGATTTTCAGGCAATACGCGTCGAGGATTTCCTTCGGCAGTTCGTCTTTGCGCCCAGGCTGGAACCAGCGCTCGTCCGGGTAATGCACGAACGGCGCGTTGGCGATGTCTTCGCCCCAGAACTGGTCGTTGTAGAAGAAGTTGCAGTTCAGCCGCTCGATAAACTCGCCCAGCGCCGACGCCAGCGCGCTTTCCTTGGTCGAGCCCTTGCCATTGGTGAAGCACATCGGCGAGTGCGCGTCGCGGATATGCAACGACCACACGTTAGGCACGATATTGCGCCAGGAGGCGATTTCGATCTTCATGCCCAGGTCGGCCAAAATGCCCGACATGTTGGCAATAGTCTGCTCCAGCGGCAGGTCCTTGCCGACGATGTAGGTGCCACCCTCGGAAGTCGCATCTGAATTGGCAGCAGGCATCAGCAACGCCTGGGCATCGGCGTCGAGGTTTTCCACTTCCTCGATCACGAATTCAGGCCCGGCCTGCACGACCTTCTTGACCGTGCAACGGTCGATGGAACGCAGAATGCCTTGGCGGTCCTTGTCGGAGATATCGGCCGGCAGCTCAACCTGGATCTTGAAGATCTGGTTGTAACGGTTTTCCGGATCGACAATGTTGTTCTGCGACAGGCGAATATTGTCGGTGGGGATGTTGCGGGTCTCGCAGTACAACTTCACGAAGTAGGCGGCACACAACGCCGAAGAAGCCAGGAAGTAATCGAACGGACCCGGGGCCGAGCCATCGCCCTTGTAGCGAATAGGCTGATCGGCGATCACGGTGAAGTCGTCGAACTTGGCTTCAAGTCGAAGGTTGTCGAGAAAGTTGACCTTGATTTCCATGCGGGGGTACCAGAATAGCGAGCTTAAGCGAATGGCGGCCATTATCCGGCTTTTCCCCTGTAGGAGCGAGCTTGCTCGCGAAAAACCTCTAGGCGCCGCGACCTTTCAGGGTGATCGCGTCATCGTTAACGTTTTTCGTCGGAACGCCGCCCGGAGCAATCGAGCGTCGACCGGCTGCTCCTACAGAGCGACAGGCAGCACGTGCATCTCTCGTCAAAAAGCAAAATTCCCATGTGCTCCCTTCGTTCATTCTTGCGTCGCAGTGATCACTGCCCGTTCCTGTCTGTCTGGAGATGTCCCCATGCCCTCGCCCAAATCCCTGCCCGCCGCGCTGCTGGGGCTGGCCCTTGTCTGCCCGGCCATGACCCAAGCCCAGGGTCTGGAGTTGGGACAAGTGCTGATCGGCGCTGAGGACCAGAGCGACGAAGACCAGACCATCGAAGACGCCAAGGCCCGGCTTGACCAGGTGCCTGGCGGCACCAACGTGGTCGACATGCGCCGCCCGTTGCAGGGCCGCGTGGCGAGCAATCAGGATGTGCTGGCTTATCAGCCTGGGGTCTATGCCCAGTCGGCGGGCAACGAAGGGGTGAAGATCTCGATCCGCGGCTCGGGCATCAACCGTGCACCGGGTGCCCATGCGTCCGGGATTTACACCATGCTCGACGGTCTGCCGCTGACCGGCCCTGGCGGCACGCCCTATGAACTGCTGGAGCCGCTGTGGCTCGATCACGTCGAAGTGCTGCGCGGTGCCAACGGTTTCGACCGTGGCGCATTGGCCCTGGGCGGCGCCATCGATTACGTCAGCCACACCGGCTACGACTCACCGCTGTTGCAGGTGCGATACGCCATGGGCAGCCACGGTTATCAGCAACGCCAGGTCAGCTCCGGGCAAGTGTTGGGGAATCTGGACTATTACGTGTCCATGACCGGCGCCAACGCCGATGGCTATCAGGATCACACCGCCAGCGACAGCCAGGGTGTCGTCGCCAACTTCGGTTACCGCTTCAACCCGAACCTGGAAACACGCTTTTATCTGCGCTACCGCCAGACCGACAACGACCTCGCCGGGCGGGTGACCAAGCACTCCATCGAGCACGACCCACGGGCGGCCAACCCGGCCTACGTGGCGCGGGACGATCGCCGTGAACAGCCGGGCAGCACCTTCATCGGCAACAAGACCACCTTCTACATCGATGACGATTCGAGCATCCAGACCGGCCTCGTCTACCACGACTACCCGATGGATTTGCGCGAAGGTCCCAACCGCCTGAAGGTGGCGTACACGGATGTGAGCGGCACGTTCGACTACAAGCGTCGCGACACGCTCTGGGGCCTGGAAAGCGTCAGCACAGTGGGCCTGCGAACAACCAGGCACCTACCCAATGCCGGCGCCAGCGAGTTCGTGCGCATCCCCACCGGCAACACCGCCGGCTATGCGCCGGGCACGTTGATTCGCAACTTCACCTACCAGGGTTCGGACAACGTCCTGCATGTGGGCAATGACCTGGAGATCGCCGACGACCTGTGGCTGACCACCGGCCTCGCCGCCCTCTACACCCGCCGTGAAAGCGATGTCACCTACCCGCAAAGTGGTGGCAAGACCAGCCTGCACGACTGGGACTACGCCCCGCGCGTGGGCCTGCGCTACCAATTGACGCCTGACCTGCAACTGTTCGGCAATCTCAGTCGTTCGGTCGAGGCGCCACACCCGTGGTCGCTGATCTATAGCTCCAACATTCGATTCCCCGCCGGCAGCGGCGTTGCCACCGGTGCCCAGCGCGATCCGGTCAAGCTGCAAAACCAGACCGCCACCACCCTGGAAATCGGTGGCCGTGGTGACAGCACTCTGGGGCAGTGGAGCCTGGCCTGGTACTACGCCCAGGTGCGACATGAATTGCTTTCGGTGTTGCCGGATGCCAACGCCACCACGCCCTACGAGCTCAACGCCAGCCCCACCGTGCACCAGGGTGTGGAAGCCAGCCTGCTGAGCCCGCTTTGGTCGCCGGATGATGGCGGCCAATAGAGCCTGCGCCAGAGCTATACCTTCAGTGACTTCCACTATCGCGACGATGACCGCTTCGGCGACAACCGCCTGCCTGGCCTGCCGATGCACTATTACCAGGGCGAACTGCGCTACGACTGGCCACAAGGCTTTTTCGCCGCATTCAACACGCAATGGGTGTCCAGAGTGGCCGTCGATTACGCCAACAGCTACTACGCCGATCCCTACGCAATATTCGGCGCGACGCTGGGCTACAACGCGCCCAAGGGCGACTGGCAGACCTGGCTGGACCTGCGCAACCTGACCGACAAGCACTATGCCGCCACTGTCACGCCGGGCTACGACGACAAAGGGCTGGACGCGGCACGATCCACGCCCGGAGAAGGCATGGCGATGTACGTCGGGGTGTCGTGGAGCCTGCTCTGAGGCCGGGTTAACCGGCCGCATGACCACCGTCTTCCAAACGCAAGAACCGGGACCCGCCCGGTTTTTGCGAAATCTGTTGAATCTACCGTTAAACCGCTACATCAGGCCTTGAAGTCGGTGGACAGCGCCAGCGCTTTCCATTCGGTCAGTTCCGCCTGCACAAAGCGGTTCTTCGCCTCGATTCGTGCCACGGTGTCGCTGCCCAGCGCCAGGCGTTGTGGTGGCTCCGGGGCGTTGACCAGCGCAAGCATCGCTTCGGCAAACTTCACCGGATCGCCAGGCTGCGCATGGTTGGCGCCTTCGGCAAACTGGCGCATCTTGCCGACGGTTTCCTCGTAGTCCGGCAGTTCCAGGGCGGTCTTGATCAGCGACTGCTCGTCCAGGAAGTCGGTGCGGAAGAACCCGGGCTCGACAACTGTCGCATGGATGCCCAAGGGCGCCAGTTCCTGATGCAGCGCTTCGGTAATGCCCTCCACCGCAAACTTGGTGGAACCGTAGACCCCCCAGCCCATGTAGGCCTGATAGCCGCCGATCGACGAGATGTTGATGACATGACCGCTACGCTGGCGACGCATGTGCGGCAGCACGGCGCGGGTGACGTTGAGTACGCCGAACACGTTGGTGGCGAACAGGCGTTCGGTTTCGCTGGCACTGGTTTCTTCCACCGCGCCCAGCACACCGAAACCGGCGTTGTTGATCAGCACGTCAATGCGCCCGAAGCGCTTGATGCCTTCTGCGACAGCCAGATGGGCTTCTTCCTCGCGAGTAACGTCCAGCCGCACGGCGAGCAGGTTCGGCTGGTCACCCAGACGGTCAGTGATGTCTTGTGGATTGCGGGCAGTGGCGATAACGGCGTCGCCGGCACGCAGGGCGTGTTCTGCGATGAGGGTGCCAAAACCACGGGAAGCGCCAGTAATGAACCAGGTACGCATTTCAACTCCTCCTGTCAGCGACCCGTGCGACATTGCCGGGCCTTCTCGATGAGTTGATGCGACTTTAAGCTCGTGTTACTGATGCGATAATCCCAGCAAATTTACATAGCTTAGTGAAAGGCGCTCACAAATGAAATCCCCCTCCACCGCCGACCTGTCGATTTTCCTGTGCATCGCCCGGCACCTGAACTTCAGTCGGGCGGCAGTGGAACTCGGCCTCACGCCCTCGGCCCTTAGTCACTCATTGCGGGCCCTGGAGAATCGCCTGGGCGTACGGCTGTTCAACCGCACCACCCGCAGCGTGGCCTTGACTGACGCGGGGGAACGACTTTACGCCCGGCTGAAACCGGCCTTTCGTGACATCGATGATGCACTGGAAGACCTCAACAACTTTCGCGACAAGCCCTCAGGCAACCTGCGCATCACCGCCGGTCGACAGGCGTGTGAGTTGGTGTTGCTGCCGATTGTCAGCCAGTTCTTGCAGGCGTACCCGGATATCCGCCTGGAGATCGTCGAGAGCGACGCCCTGGTGGACGTGGTCGCCGGCGGTTTTGACGCGGGGGTACGCTTTGGCAATCGCCTGGAAGCCGACATGGTTTCACTGCCCATCGGGCCGAATATGCGCTCGGTGGTTGTGGGCTCACCGGCATTCTTCGAACGGCATGTCGCACCACGAAAACCCGAGGACTTGCATAACCTGCCGTGCATCCGCCATCGCTTCCCCAGCGGCGCGATGTACCGATGGGAATTCGAACGCGGCGCGATCACCCAGGAAATCGAAGTCAGCGGCCCGCTCACGCTCGGCGATGTCAGCCTGATGATCGGACCGGCATTGCAAGGTGTGGGTTTGGCCTATGTGTTCGAGGACATGGTCGGAGGGTATCTGGCCGATGCCCGCCTGATCCAGGTGCTGGCCGACTGGTGCCCCTACTATCCGGGCCTGCACCTGTATTACCCGAGTCGCCGCCATGTGCCCGCAGCGCTCAAGGCATTCATCGACTTTGCTCGCGCGGCCCGCCAGCTCAACACGTAGCCAGTTCAACACGAAGCCATGCGCGACGGCTAAGCTTTTGTAACGCCACTTCGTCCCTCAAGGAGATATCCATGAGCGCCGCCGCCCTGTCCGAGCTCGATGCCGCCCTGCCCGGTCTGACCCGCAAGATCCGCGTGCTGGATGCCCTGTCCTGGCCGGATGGGGTCGAGGAAGATTTCCTGGCGAAATGGCGCGGCGGGCGTGCCGAACTGCCCAGGGTCGAGTTGCAGCCCCGCGACCACAGCGCCGACATCGCCGCCCTGGAAACCTTTATCAGCCGCTGCGATGTGGGGCATCCGGCCGGGAATTTCCTCGCCATGACCGCCCGTAGCTATGCCACGGCCGGACACATGCTGGGGGCCATTGGTACCCCGGCGTTTACCCACTATTCGTCAGCGCTGTATCGGCGCCCGGATTTCTATTACACGCGCTTGCAACTGAGCATGCTCGACGCCGCCAATTTCTTCCTCAAGACCACCGACGCCCTGCTGGGCGGTGCGCGGATTCCACCGAGCCCGGCCGAGATCCCGGCCAAGGCGTTCGCCGCCTGGCTTCAACCGGAACTGGACCGATTCTTCGGCGCCGGACAGATCACGGTCGTACTCGATCCGAACCTGGCCGCCAAGGCCATCGCCGGATCGAGCCGCATTCGCCTGCGGGCCAGCGCGCTGTTCTCGGAGCTGGACAAGAATCAGCTGTTGCAACACGAAGCCTTCGTGCATATCGCCACGGCGCAAAACGGCGCGCGGCAGCCCAATCTCATAAGCCTGGGCCTGGGAGCGCCCCGCACGACCCAGACCCAGGAAGGCATTGCCACCCTGGCCGAACTGTTCACCGGCAGCATGGACATCAACCGCCTGCGTCGCCTGGCCCTGCGCGTACTTGCCGTCCAGCAGGCGCTGGAGGGCGCCGATTTCATCCAGGTGTTCGAAGGTTTTCTGGCAGCCGGGCAGACACAAGAGGAATCCTTCCGCTCAACCCAACGGGTGTTTCGCGGCGTCGATCTGCGTGGCGGTTCGGCGTTTACCAAGGACGCCGCTTACCTGACCGGGCTGCTCGGCGTCCACACCCTGCTGCGCATTGCAATCCGCGATAACCGGCCGGAACTGATCGGGCATTTGTTTGCAGGGCGCCTCAGCCTGGCGGACACCCTGCGTCTGGCGCCGCTTTTCGACTCCGGCTGGCTCAAGGGGCCGGTCTATCTTCCGGCCTGGGCGTCTGATCTGCGGATCCTGGCCGCCAACCTGGCGTTCTCGGCGTTCATCGCCCAGATCAAGCTGGATGTGCTGGACCTGAAGGTATTCATGGCATTCGCCGAAGAACATGAAAGCGATGCCAGCGCACATTGATCGGGATCAAGGTCACGCCGTTTTAAAGCCAACCGGGGTCCTTGAAATGAGCTGCTACCATTAGGAAGCGGTGCCGAGGCCGAGCTCTGTGGCTTGCAAAGCCGGCTGCACCTGCCAGGGATGATCCACTCATTTCAAGCCTGCCTGACCACATGGGGGGTGCAATGCACATTCCATTGCTTTTCGCGTTGTCGGCCGTACTGTTTTTGAGCGGATATTCCTGCCTGGCACTGGGTGCGGATGCGGCCGCACCGGCACCGGCACCGGCAAACGCGGCCACTGCGGCGCCCGTCACAGCGGCGGCCAAGGATCCCGTGTTTACCCAGGAACAGCTGGATCAAATGCTGGCGCCCATTGCGCTTTACCCCGACCCCCTGCTGGCACAGGTACTGATGGCCACCACGTACCCCGGGGAAGTCGGTGAGGCGGTAAGCTGGTCCAAAGCGCACCCCGAGGCCAAGGGCGACGATGCGGTCAAACAGGTGGCGAGCCAACCCTGGGATCCGAGCGTGCAGGCGCTGGTCGCCTTCCCGCAGGTTCTGGCAACGCTGGGGCAGGATCCCGTCTGGGTACAACGCCTGGGTGATGCCTTCCTGGCGCAACCCGACGATGTCATGAACGGCGTACAACGCTTGCGTCATCAGGCCCAGGCCGCCGGCAACCTGCAGAGCAACCAATATCAGAACGTGACGATCCAGAATGTCGCGGCGCCGGCCCCGGCAGCCACGACCACAACCCAGGCAGCGGCTCCAGCCCCTGCTCCGGAAGCGGCACCGGCCAGCAGCTCCACCATCATCATCCAGCCCTCCGACCCGCAGGTGGTGTACGTCCCCACCTATAACCCGACAACCACCTACGGCACCTGGGCCTACCCGGCGTCGCCGCCCGTGTACTATCCACCGCCGCCCGCCTATTACCCCGGTCAGGCCTTGATGGCCGGGCTGGCGTTTGGTACCGGCGTGGCCATCGTCGGGGCATTGTGGGGTGAATGTGACTGGGGCAATAACGACGTCGACATCGACGTCAACCGCTATAACAACATCAATGCCAACAACCGCATCACCAACAACCAGAACAAATGGCAGCACAACCCGGTGCACCGCAATGGCGTGCCCTATCGAGACGGCAGGAGTCGCGAACAGTACGGCCGCCAATTGAACGGTGCCAGTCAGCGTGAAGCCTATCGAGGGGACAATCCCCAGCGCGCCCAGGCGCGTGAAAATGCCCGCAACTCAATGGACAGGCACGGTATCGAACGACCTGCCACCAGCAACCTCCAGGCCCGTGATCAAGCGCGCAAACTCCAGTCCGGAACCTCGGGCGGCAATCGCTTGCAGGCCGGTGCAGACAGACCGAAGGCGGCTGACAGAGGCCAGGGTGCTGCCAGAAACACTCGGGACAATCAGCAGCCCAGGAACGTGACCCGTCAGGCCGATCAGCAACCCAGGAACCAGACAGCTCAGTTGAATCAGCGCAAAGAGGGCGCCGCGCAGGCGCGTCAAGGAACCAACAAACGGCCGGCCGCCAGTGCCGGCGGCGCCCGCAACAATGCGTTCGCCGGCGCGCGCTCACCGTCCCAGGCCAACCTCCAGGCCAATCGTGGCCGGGCGAGTCAGGCATCCGCCCAGCGCCCCAATGCCTCGCGATCGGCCGGTCACCAGATCAGTCGGCCATCCAGTCCACCAGCGCGTCAAAGGGGGGGCCGCCGTTGAAAAACCATCCTCGAGTGAAGGGACTCACGGGCTTGCTCCCCCATGTCCTTGCGATAGCTGTCGGCTTGGCGTGGTCGTGCATGGCGACGGCGCAGCAGGCCTTTCCAACACCAGAAAAAGCCGCTGAAGCGTTCGTAGAAGCACTGGGTACGGAACACTCCGACCAGGCACGCCTGACCGAGCTGCTGGGCAGTGACTGGCACAGTTACATCCCGCGCGAAGGCGTGCAGCGCGAAGATGTGGATGCGTTTTTGCAGCAATACCGCGAGCAACATCACATTGAAAACACCAACGACCGCAAGGCAGTCCTGGCGGTCGGCAGCAAGAACTGGACACTACCTATCCCTATGACAAAAGCCGCGGACGGTTGGCGCTTTGACATGAAGGCCGGTAGCGCCGAGATCCGTGCACGTCAAATCGGCCGCAATGAACTCGCCGCGGTGCAGTCGGTGCTGGCCTACCACGACGCCCAGATGGACTATGCGTCAGTCGATCGAGACGGAGATGGCGCCCTCGAGTATGCGCAGAAAATCTTCAGCACCCCCGGCAAGCACGACGGACTCTATTGGGCGGAAGACAATAGCGACCAGATCAGCCCGCTGGGGCCTTCGTTCGGCAAAGCTATTGCCGACGAAGACTGGCATGGCTACCGCTTCCGCATTCTTGATGGCCAGGGACCTTCGGCACCGGGTGGCGCCTACAGTTACCTCATTGGTGACAAGATGAGCCGGGGCTTTGCACTGATCGCCTGGCCGACGAAATACAACGACACCGGAGTGATGAGTTTCATGATCAGCCATGACGGCCAGGTGTTCGAGAAAGACCTGGGAGCCGGTGGTGAAAAACTGGCGAAAGCGATGAAGCGCTTTGACCCGGATGACAGCTGGAAAGAGGTGGAAGAAGATCAGGCGCAGCAGGAGTGAGCGGGGTGTCGCCGCCCTGCTGCTGACGCTCGGAATCGCACGGGGATCCTATCTAGATCAACAGGACGAATCGCTCTTCGTGCCCCGCGTTGTCGTGACAGGAGGGTTGCTCAAGCTTGAAACCGCATCGATCAAGGACTTTTCTTGAGCCCACATTTTCCTTGTAGGCAAAGGCAACCAGTTGCCTAAGCCCCCAGCGCATCTTTGCCTCCTGGATCAGATGCCTCAGCGCCAGTGTTGCCACCCCCTGCCCGCACGCGCGTTGAGCGATCCGATAGCCCACTTCTGCAGAACCCGTCGCCAGGTCGATGCTTTTCAGATTGGCTCGACCGACGATTCTCTGGCCGGAATCCTCGATGACAAACGGGTGCCAGGCGCCAACGGCAAAACCGGACAAATAGCTTTCGATATGATCGGCGACCCCCTGCGACGAGTAAAAAGAAGGCTCGCGCGCATCGATATGGGATTCGAACCATTCACGGTTCCGGATTTCGAAAACCAGCAATG